>CAZBXY010000188.1:0-15680 GCA_964495365.1 uncultured Frigoriglobus sp.
TACCGATGACCAACTGCAACGGCCAGAAACTGTTCAGAAGGCTGAAGGGTTACCTGCCCGCCGATCATCTGGATGACGCACAACCGGATCGACGACCGCGGCGCGGACCTGCTGGCCGAGTGGACGGCGGCGCAGGCGCTCGACGTGCTGCACCTGCGGTTCAACCGCATCACCGACGCCGGCGTCCGGGCGATGCTCGCCAGCCCGTATCTGGCGAACCTGGAGAGCCTCGGCGTACACACCGCGGACGCCGAGCTGAACGCCCGACTGCGGCACCGCTTCCGACACCACGACGACCTCACCTATTACTGACACATGAACCCGGTGTGGAATGGCACTTCCGTGGTGTTGGCGTGTTTGAGCGCGGAGGGTGTTCGGGGACACCCGAGGTTTCCACCCACGGCTTCCGGTGTTTGCTAACCTAACCGTATGACCCCGCTCACGTGGCAACTCCGCGACCGCGCGCTCGCGATCGTCTCCCGACCGCTCGTCATGGGCATCGTCAACGTCACGCCCGATAGCTTTTCCGACGGCGGGAAGTGGTTCGATCTGGCCGCGGCGGTTGCGCACGCGATGAAGCTCGTCGAGCAAGGCGCGGACATCCTCGATATCGGCGGCGAATCGACGCGGCCGTTCGCCGAACCGGTACCGCTCGACGAGGAGCTGCGCCGCGTCGTGCCGGTCGTTACGGAGATTGTGAAACAGGCGACGATCCCCGTTTCGATCGACACGATGAAGACGGAAGTCGCCCGCGCGTGTCTCGAAGCCGGGGCCGCCATCGTCAACGACGTTTCGGGGTTTCGCGACCCGGCGATGATTAGCGTCGCAAAAGGGTTCCGCGCCGGTCTCGTGGTCATGCACATGCCCGGCGTGCCCGCGACGATGAACCTGGATCCGCAGTACGCGGATGTAACCCGCGAGGTGACCGACTACCTCCAAGAGAGGTTGCGGGTTTTGGGGGAATCCGGTATCCCACCGGAAGCGGTGTGCCTCGACCCCGGTATCGGGTTCGGCAAACGAACCGAGCACAGCCTTCAGTTGCTCGCCAACCTCGCCGAAGTCGCGGCCCTCGGGCGCCCGGTGTGCCTGGGCGTGTCGCGCAAGGGGTTCATCGGGAAGCTGTGCGGGCGCGATACGCCGGCGGAGCGCGACCCCGGGTCGCTAGCAGTTGCGTGCTTCGCCGCCGCCCGCGGACAGGCACACGTGCTGCGCGTTCACGATGTCGCCGGCGCGCGCGACGCCGCGATCCTGCTCGACGCCATCGACCGGCACCGCCGCTGAGGTTCTCTCCCGTGTCTGCAAAAGTTCCGAACGGCATTCCCCTTGCGGACGGGCTAGGTACAGCCTGCCTCAATTTCGCGCGCAAATCGAAAGCCGCGTCCGCTCTGATTGCGCAAGCCCCGACCGCCGCGAAGAACCGCTGGCTGCTCGCGTCCGCGAATGCGATCGAATCACGCGCGGAGGAACTGCTCGCGGCGAACGCGAAGGATGTGGCCGCCGCGCCCGAGTTCGGCTTGAACGCCGCCGCGATCGACCGGCTCACGCTCAACCCGAAGCGCGTCGCGGCGATGGCCGAAGGGCTGCGGCAAGTGGCGTCGCTGCCGGATCCCGTTGGCGAGGTTCGTGAGGCCACGCAGCGCCCGAACGGGCTTCAGGTGCTGAAGGTCGGCGTCCCGCTCGGCGTGGTGTTCTTCATCTACGAATCGCGGCCGAACGTCACGGCCGATGCCGCGGCGCTGTGCGTGAAAAGCGGCAACGCGGTCATCCTGCGCGGCGGCAAGGAAGCCATTCACTCGAACACCGCCCTTCACCGCTTACTGAGCGAAGAACTCACGCGCGCCGAGTTGCCCGCGGACGCGGTGCAACTCGTGCCGACAACCGACCGGCAAGCGGTTGGGTATCTCCTTTCGATGGGCCACCTGATCGACCTCGCAATCCCGCGCGGCGGGAAGTCGCTGATTCAGCGGGTCGCGTCCGAAGCGAAAATGCCGGTGCTGAAGCACTTCGACGGCGTGTGTCACGTGTACGTGGACGCCGCGGCCGATCTGGCGATGGCCGAACGGATCGTCGTGAACGCGAAGTGCCAGCGCCCCGGCACGTGCAACGCGGCCGAGTGCCTTCTGGTTCACCGCGCCGTCGCCGATCCGTTCCTTCCACAGATTGGCGCGGCACTGGTGGCGCGGGGCGTTGAACTGCGCGGGTGCCCGGAGACGCTCACGCGCATCCCCACGGCAAAACCCGCGACTGAGGACGATTTTCGTACCGAATATCTCGATCTGTCAATGTCCGTAGCGGTGGTCGCCGACCTCGCGGAGGCGGTGGCGCACATCGCGAAGTTCGGCTCGCACCACACCGACGCCATCGTTACACGCGACCTCAACGCCGCGCGCCAATTTACGCAACAGGTGGATTCGGCCGCGGTGATGGTGAACGCGAGTACGCGGTTCAACGACGGGTTCGAACTGGGCCTGGGCGCGGAAATCGGTATCAGCACGGACCGGTTCCACGCCCGCGGCCCGTGCGGGCTGCGCGAACTGACGACGTACAAGTACATCGTGACCGGCGACGGGCACGTGAGAGAGTAGGCGACTCGCTCCGCGCGTCACTCGCGGAGCGAGTGACCTATTTTAGGCAGCAGATGACGTACCTCGTATTCATCCTGGTCGCGGTCGGCGGGCTGGTCTGGCTCGCCTGCCGGCGCCCGCGCCCGCGGCGGTGGCTACTGCCGCGCCGCGCGGTGCCTCGGGCGCCTGTCGCCGCGGTGGACCGGCAGCACCAGCACCTCCGCGCCGGCGGGCTGCTCGGCGAAACCGCCTGCGAGCAGACCAAAACGCACTTCCGCGAGCTGCTCGCCGCCGGGCGGGCCGACGAGATCGAGCGTGAACTCCGCCCCGGCCTCGACTTCGCCGTGCAGGTCCGGGCGCTCACCGAGATCGGCACCCCCGATGCCGCCGGCGTACTCGAACGCCAACTCAACCGCCCGCTGTGCGCCGACCCGGTCGAGCAGTCGTGGTACTGGGTGGATGTCGCGGCCGGGTTGCGGCGGCTGAACCGGTCCGAGGCGCTGACCGCGGTCCTGCGCTGCGCCGACGACGCGACCGGGCTGCCGCCGGGCGCGGTGCTGGCGGCCGAAGCCGTCGCGTTCGCGAACTTCCCCGCGGCGATCAAGCACCCCGCGACCGGCCGCGCGGCGCTGCGGGCGCTCGTCACCACAGCCCGCGCCGCCCGCGAGGGCGTCATCGACCTGACCGCGACGGTTCGCGCCGGGCTGGGCGACACGCTCGCCGACGTTTCCGCCAAGGCCGAGACCGGGGCCGACCCGTGGCTCGCCGAAGCGGTCATCGAGGCCGAGCGCGTCTTCCGGCGGTTCGGCCACTGGGCCGGGCTGCTCCCCGCGGACGTGAAGGCGCTCGCGGAGCGCCAGGCGATGCGCCTGTGGGCGACCGGCGAGCGGCGGCTCGCGTGGCTCGCGGGGGCGGCCGACCGGTTGCTCTCCCGGTTCGCCACCTCCGGCAGCGACGAGCAGGGCGCGATCCTGCGGTGCCTGTTTGAACTGCGCGCCGACGTGACCCCGCTGTTCCCCCACCTGCCCGACCTGCGCGCCGCGTGGTGGGCCGACGCGATCCGCGCGCTGCGGTGGTCGAAGTCGGCCGCGGCCGGGCCGGTACTGGCGGGCCTCGCGACCCGACTCGCGCGCAAGGTACGGAACCACGCCCGCGCCGCGGTCGTGCTCACCGCCCTTCGCGGACACGCCTGCCACGAATCCGAACGCGCCCTGCTGCGGGCCGCTTCCGCGCCGCACCCGGTCCGGCCCGCGGTCGTCGGGGCGCTCGGCTGGTGGCCGCCCTACGACCCGGACCGCGTCGTTCGCGCGCTGCGGATCGCCCGCACCGACCCGGACCCCGACACCCGGCGCGCGGCCGGGGCCGCGCTGGCCCGGCTCGGCGAGCGCGCGGCGATTACGGAAGTCGCGGCCGGCCTGTACAGCGAAGAAGCCGCTATCCGCATTGAAACGACGGCGCGGATCGCGGCCGAAGAGTTGACGTGGTTGTGGCCGGACCTGGAAACGGCCGCCGCATCGGACGACCCCGACACCGCACTGGCCGCCGGCGAGGCGCTGGAGCAACTCCGCGAGCGGCTGTTCGGGTTTCAAGGGTAGTCTTTCGGGTGGGTCGCTCTCTCCGAGAGCGACACGCCCGGCGCAGCCGGGCGCCTTTCGCTTGGCGTGTGGAGTCGCTGAGGAGTCGCTCACATCGTTCGCGCCCCGGCTCTCGGAGAGAGCCGGCCACCCGAAAGACCGCTCAACTTCCCCATCCCGCCGAGCCGATAAACGAGGAGGGTTCTCTCGCACGCTCAGAGGGCGATATGCGGTTCGTCGTGCGACTCGCGCCACTGCTCGGTCTCTGCGCCGGCTGCGGGTTCGCGCAGAAACCCTACGCCGACGACCCGCTCCTGCGCGGGGGCCGCTCGGTCTGGGCCACCCGCGAGCCGGCGCAACCGGTGACCCCGCCGGCGGTTCCCGCGCAGATCGAACCGCCGGCGCCGCCCGTTGTGCCTACTTCCCCCCGATGGGAGTGAACGCGACCGTCCCGTTGTCGTGCCCGCTGAACACGCCCTTCCCGTCGCCCGCGAACACCACGCAGTAGCCCGGCGACTTGATCGCCTTCGTGAACTTCGGCTTGTCACTGTCGAGTACCCAGGTCGTGATCTGACCGGAGTACCCGCACACCGCGACTGTCTTCGTCTTCTCCGACCACGCGATCGCGTATGGGTCGTCGGTGGTCGGGCCGAGCTTCTTCAGCTCCTTCGGGTCTTTGGTGTCCTTCGGCTCCTCTTTCTTCGGGTCTTTGGCGTCCTTCTTGTCCTCCTTCTTGTCCTCCTTCTTCGCGTCCTTCTTGGGGTCGTCTTTCTTCACGTCCTTCTTGTCATCCTTCTTGTCGTCTTTCTTCACGTCTTTGGTGTCCTTCTTGTCCTTGTCATCTTTCTTCGTGTCGTTCTTTTTCGGGTCTTTGGTGTCCTTCTTGGTGTCGTCCTTCTTCGGTTCTTCCTTCTTGGGTGGATCCTTCGTGGTCCAGGTGCGGATGGTGCGGTCCATCGACGCGGTGACGACCAGCTCGTTGCCGGCGAACACCACCGACGTGACCGGTTGCTCGTGCCCCCGGAGCTGTGTCAGCTCCTTCTGGTCCTTCACGTCCCAGATCTTCACGAGGTTGTCTTTCCCGGCGCCGGCCGAGGCGAGCAACTTGCTGTCGGGGCTGAACGCGACCGCGTACACCGAGCCGTCGTGGGCGCCGAGGTTCTTGAGTTCCTTCCCGTCGGCCTGGTTCCACAGCCGCACCGACTTGTCCGCCCCCGCGGTGGCGAGCGCCTTGCCGTCGGGCGAAAACGCGATCGTGTCCACGATGTCGGTGTGGCCCTTGAACTCGACCTTCATCTTGCCGTCGGTGATGTCCCAGATGCGCGCGGTCTTGTCCTGGCTGGCGGTCGCGACGATCTTGGGGTCGGTGGGGTGGAACGCGATCGCGTACACCGGGCCGGTGTGCCCGGTGAGCACCTTCTTCTCCTTCAGGGTGCCGTCCGGGTTGATGTCCCAGAGCTTCGCGGTGTTGTCGAACCCAGCGGTGGCGAGCGTCTTGCCGTCGGGCGACACCGCGACGGCGTGAACGAGTGCGGCGTGGGCCTTGACCGGCGCGGGTTGGGCCTTCGCCCCGGTGGGTAATACGGCAACGACGCCGAGGAGGAAAAGCGAGAGGCGGCAGCGGTTCATGGGTGTACTCGGGGAGTGAAGCGGGCAGGACCGACATTCTGCGCGCCGGAGCCGCGAAATACAACCATCAAGCCGGACGGTTCCTGGTCCTGACACAGGAACCCGGTGTGGGTGTCCGTTTTCTGGGGAACCACCTCGCGAGCCGCGACCGTCTGCCGGTCGGCCGAGCCTGCCGGCAGACTCGGCACGGAGCGGGATATGCAGCGGAAGAAACGTGTGCGGGTCTGCGCGGCGTACCCGCTCCCTCGCGGTCGCGGCTCGCCAGAAAAGCGACACCAGGGAAGTTCGCTACGCCTTCCGGTCGCGCAGCCGCAGCAGGAGGTTCAGGACTTCTTCCTGCGAGAGTTGCGCCGGGGAGATCGTCGTTTGTGTCACCGTCGCTTGCGCCGCCTCGGCTTGCGGCGTCGCCGGCGCCGGTGGAAGCTCCGGCGCCGGGCCGGGCAACTCCAGAATCGCTTTCACCCCACCCAGATCGGTGCCGATGAGCAACCGACGATCGCCGGCGCGAACCAAATGCAGAATGCACTGCGCCACTGCGATTGATGCGACCACCTCCATCACCCCGGGCACCGGAGGAGCCTTCGGGCCGATGGTGCGGGCGACGAGCACACACAGCCCGCACACCACCACCAGCCCGACCGCGAGCCGGAGCAGCGCCGCGACCAAACTCGTTCGGCTTGGCGGCTGGATCGGGGCCGGGGTCGGCCCGGCCGTCGGTTCGGCGGCACGCGGTTCGGGGTTCGTGCTGGGGGTGAGCATCGGCAGGCCGAAGCCCAGCGCGATGACCAGAACACCCGCGCCAACAAGCGCGGGCGAGACGCGGGGCCGTTTCGGCGCGGGTTGAGTTGGGGTGTTCGACATGGGGCCAGTCCGTTGGCGTCGAGTTGTGCGCGATGCGCTACGGTCCCTTCGCGGGAACCACGGGTGAGGGTGCGGGCGCCGGCGCGGGCGTTGCGCGGAGGCCGCGCATCTTCTCCAGGATTTGCAGCGCCAGGGCCGGGTCGCCCATCGCCTCCAGCACCCGCGCCGCGTTCCGCTCCTTCATCTGAACCAGGATCTTCGCGGCCATCTCCAGCTTGCCAGTATCGGCCATCTGCTTGAGGATCGGGGCCGCCGCCTCCGGGGTCATCGCGTCGTACATCGCGGCGATCTTGGTGATGTTCACCTTCTCGCCGGCCTCGAAATCGACCTTCTTCTGCTGCAAGTCCTTAACCAGCGAGTCCAGTTTGGTCGTCTCGGTCGAAACGTTCTTCAGTTCGGTCATCACCGCCCGCAGGGCCGCCTCGGTCGCCTCGCGCTGCGTTTGCAGGTCGCGGACGACGAGTTCGAGCTGCTCGGCGCGGAGCTTCAGCTTCGCCTCGCTCTCGCGCGTGGTTTTCGCCGCGGCCTCCGGCCCCGCCGCCGGCGGGTCCACCTTCGGTGCCGCCTTCGGCTCGGTCGATTCCTTCGGATCGCCGGACTTCGGCCCCTTCGCGGTCTTGTCCTTATCCTTGTCTTTTTCCGCGGCCTGATCGGGCTGCTTGGACTGGTTCAGCCACAGCGACAGCGCGGCCGAAACGGAGAACAGGAGCAGCGCGAGCAATCCGAGGATGAGGAAGTTTTTCATCTTGGGTCATTAGTCATTAGTCATTGGTCGGGTTAGTCATTGGTCGGGTTAGTCATTGGTCATTGGTCATCAGCGTTGCGCATCAGACGGCGCCTGACGAAACTTGAGGCGAAGGACTAATGACTAATGACCAATGACCAATGACCAATCAGGCCACCGCCTCGGTCGCTTCATCGTTCTGGGCGTTCTGCCATAGCCGCAACCCGACCTCGTCGAGCCGGTCCTGGTCGGCCTTCTGGGCCTCTTGCCGCCACAGCTCCCACTGCTGCTGGCGGAGCGTGGAAATCGCCTCGACCTCGGTGGCGAGCTGCGCCCGCTCCTGCGCCGCGGTGTGCAACTTCTGTTCGGCCTGGGCGACTTCCTGTTCGGAAAGGTGGATCGACTTGCCGAGCCGCTCGGTCATATCGTACGCGCTCGCCCACTGCTGAGGGGCCATCGCAAGGCCGATCGATGCGGCGAACCGGTCCGAGATGCGGGCGAGCTGGTCGCGAAGGGCTTCGAGTTTCGCGCGGGCCTGTTCGGCCGCGTCCTGCGCGCGGCGCTGTTCGAGTTCGGCCAATCGCTCCAGTTGCCGCTTCACGCGGAGCAACCGGTCCAGGGAGAACTCGAATCGTTTCACGGCCGCCGACCTCCTCGGTGGCGGGGGTTATGGCCAATCGGGCGAATCGGGTCAAGGGCAAGGAATAGGACAGAAGAGAGCCGCACGATAAACGCAGATAAAGACACGATTAAAGGCAGGAAACAGAGTTCAATTCATTCTCTTCTGTTCGGATCGTGCCTTTATCTGCGTTTATCGTGCGGCTCTCTTCTGGCTTCACTCAGAATTTCCATTCCGCCGCGAGCTGGAACAGCGCGGCCCGCGTTTGCTCGAAGCTCGACCGCTGGCCCACGTCCTGCTTGAGGAACTTCTCGACCCGCGGCATCAGTTCGATCGCCTTGTCCGACTCCGCGTTCGACCCGCGGACGTAGGCCCCGATGCGGAGCAGGTCCTGCACTTCGGAGTAGGCCGCCATGATCGCGCGGATCTTGCGGGCGGCCTGCACGTGCGCCTTGTCCACCACGTCGGTTGCCACGCGGCTGACGCTCCGCGCCGCGTCGATCGCGGGGTAGAACCCGCGCTCGGCCAGTTTGCGGTCCAGGACGATGTGCCCGTCCACCAGCCCGCGCACGTAGTCGGCGATCGGCTCGTCCATGTCGCCGCCGTCCACGAGGACCGTGAGCAGGGCCGTGATCCCGCCCACTGCGGAGTTCCCGAGGCGCTCGACGGTGTTGGCCAGCGTCGCGAACACGCTCGGCGTGTACCCGCGGCTGCTCGGCGGTTCGCCCAGGAGCAGACCGAGTTCGCGCTGCGCGATCGCGAGCCGGGTCAGGCTGTCGATCACGAACAGTACGTTGCCGCCGGCCTCGCGGAAGTGGTCGGCGATGGCGATCGCGGCCTGCGACGCCCGCACCCGCATCAGCGGGGTTTGTTCGCACGTCGCGACGATCACCACCGACCGCGCCATGCCCTCTTCGCCCAGCACGTCTTCCAGGAACGGGGCCACCTCGCGCCCGCGTTCGCCGATGAGCGCGATCACGTTCACATCGGCCTGCGAACCTTTGGCGACTTCGCCGAGCAGCGTGCTTTTACCCACACCGGAGCCGGCGAAGATGCCGATCCGCTGGCCGCGCCCGCAGGTGAGTAGCGCGTCGATCGAGCGCTGACCGGTGACGAACGGCTCGCGGATGCGCGCCCGCTCCATCGCCGGCGGGGCCGGGCGGTTCATCGGGATCGGCCGGCACCCGGTAATCGGCCCCTTGCCGTCCACCGGGCGCCCCAGCCCGTCGATCACGCGGCCCAAGAGGTTCCGCCCGGCCGGGATTGTCGCCCCCTTGCCCTTGCGCATCACCGGCATCCCGGGGCGCAGGTCTTCGGCCGCGTCGAACGGCACCATGTAGGCGATGTCCTTCTCGAACCCGATCACCTCGGCCAGAACCGGTTCGCCCGTGCGCGGCATGATGAAGCAGTGATCGCCCACCGCGGCGGGAATCGCCGAGGTCATCAGGCCCGTGACGCTCCGCAGCCGGCCCCCGACGCTGTACAGGGGCGTTTGCGTGATGCTCCGGTTCATGGCGGACATATCAAGGCCGAGCATGGTCCAAACTCCGTAGCAAGTCGTCCCGGATCTCTTGCAGCTCGCGCGACACGTCCGACAGCAGCATCGACTCGCGCCCGTCGATCTGGCACTCGCAGCGGTTCAGCCCCGGGTCAGGGACGAACCGCGGGTCGTCGCGCCCCGGCGCCAGCGGGTCGCCGCCCAAACGGTCTTTCAGCAACTCGAGGTCGGTGGGGTTCAGGCGGACGCTGATGACGGCCTCATCACCCAACTGCGCGATCATGTCGCGCACCTTCGCGTCGATCGGGAAATCGCCCGAAACGACGCGCTCGTGCAACAGCCGCGACGCGATGGTGAGGGCCAGTTCGATGGCGACCCGCTGCAACTCCTCGACCCTCGCGGCGCGCTCTTTTCGCAGCGCCGCGATGTCGCTGCGCACTTCCGCGAGGACCGCTTCAATGCGGTCGCGGTCGATCTTCAGTTCGCGTGCGAGGTCGGTTTGTGCGAGGTCGGGCGCGGGTTCGGGTGTGGGGGTCGGGGCGGGCCCGGGTGTGGGTTTCGGTGGCTCGGCGGCTCGGGGTTCGGGACGGGTCACGGACGGCGGGGTCGGGCGCGGGCCCACCGGAACCGCGTCCGGCGGGACCACTTCAACGCCCCTGAGCGGGCGGTGGAACCGCAGGCGGCACTCGAAGGGCTGTCGATCGAACCCCGTGGGGGCGTTCGGAGCGGACCGCATTGAGCTTCCCCGTCAGGCGATACTTCCCGCCCGATATCGGGTGGGAAGAACCGAACCGGGCACCTGTTACCCACTCGCGGTCGAAACCGCAAGGGACCAGGGTTCGGAATCCGAGGCACCGAAACATGGTTCATTTCGCGCCAAAAGGCGCGAATCTCGTGGCGGGATCGGAGACTTTTCCCGGTTTCTGGGCTGCGATTCCGTGGGGCGGCCGAGTTTTCTGCCGGGAATAGAACGGCGCTCGGATGGGTGTCGCAACGTGAGGGTTACTCTTCGGGCGTAATTTCGCCATCCTCCTCAGCTTTCCGCACCGCGGCAATCACCTTCGACTGCGCCTCGCGGATCCGCGACGCCGGCACGGTGCCCAGGAGCGAACTTTCGTCGGCCAGCACCTCGCGCGAGCGGCTCGACATGTTGTTGCTCACCTTCGTCATCACTGCCGGTTCGGCGCCCTTGAGGGCGACGGCCAGCGTTTTCACGTCGAGTTTGCCGAGGAGCGTTTGAATCTGCCGGTCCGGGATCTTCAGCAGATCCTCCATGCGGTACAGCTTCTCGGTGATCTTCGCCGCGAGTTCGGGGTCGGAAACCTCGATCTTCTTGATGACCGGCAGCCGCTCGGCGCGGGGCACGGCGCGGAGCATGTCGGCGAGATTCGTGAGCAGTTCCTCCTGACTCGGCTCACGGGGCAGTTCGCGGAGCCGGCGGCCCTTCTCCGCGACGGCCCTCATCAGGCGATCGAGCAGAACCGGGTTGCGCGCGCCGGCTTTTGACATGCGGAGCGTGACCTCGGCCCGGACGTCGAGCGACAGGCGCTGAATCACCTGCCCGGCCGCAACCGGGTCGAGCGCACCGAGGACGAGCGCGATCGTGCCCGGTTGCTCGCCCTCCAGCGCTTTGGCGAGCGACTGCGGCGGCAGCGTGCGGAGTTCTTCGGCGGGGGTGGGTTCGCGGGGCGGTTCCGGTTCGGCCGCGGGTTTCGGCGGCGCGCGCTCGGCGATCCGCTGGAGGTCGAAGAAGTGCGCGAGGGCCGAATCGATCTCGTTACTGGGTGCGGGGTTGGGCGGAGCGGCACCGAGCCGGGCGCGAATGCGCGCGGACGCGTCCGCGCCGAGCCGACCGAGAATCGCTTCACCGACCTCGGCCGGCATCAGCCGGATGAGCATAACCGCCACGTCGTCCCCAGGGGCGTCGGCCATCCGCACTCCGAATCAGGCGCATCCTCCGGCCGGTCTTGTTTTCGGTAGCCGGCCTCTGCTGGTGCGCCCGCGCCGCGCTCACTTGCTCCGCGATCTCGCCGCGCGGGCGCTCGGCCGGGGCTTCACCGTTCGTCCGGCTCCGACCCCACAGGGGCCGGCTACAGAAGAACCTATCCCGCCGGCGCGCCGAGCATGGCCCGGAAGACCGCGGCGACCCGCTCCGGGTCGGTCCGGGCCATTTCCACCAGGCGGTCGAGGTCGGCCCGGCGCCGCTCCTCTTCGCTCGGCGCGGCCGGCGCGACCGGTTCGGGCACCCGCCGGCGGCGCAGCGCGAGCAACGCCACGATCAATACTACCAAAAAGCCCGCCAGAGCCAGACAGATGTTTCGCGCCAGCCCCACATACGCCTGAAACCGCTGGAGTTTGACGAGCGTTTCGTCCGGCTCGGCCGGGCCGAGCGGACCGGTGAGTTTGGCGTTGGTGACCTTCACCTCGTCGCGCCCGGTGCGGAACCCGATCGCCCGCTGAATGATTTCCGAAGCATCGGCCGCGCTGATGACCGTCTGCCCCTCTCCTTGCGGTGTCAGGTCCACGAGGGCCGCGATCGACAACCGCGTGACGGCCCCCATGCGGTCTTCGAGGTCGCGCACGGTTTCGGACAGCGCGTAATCGGTCTGGATCGTTTCTTCTTGTGAGGTCGATCCGCTCCCGCCGGCCCCTGGCGCCGCGCCGCCGACGCGGGCGACGTTGCTCGCCGCCCCGGCAACGCCCCGCGGGCCGCTGCCGGTCGTCTTCGAGGTCTGGGTTCGCTCAGTCTTCGCCACGCGGCCGTCGGGCGTGTACGTTCGCTGCGATTCCTTCAGGTGCTGGAAATTGATGTCCGCGCTCACTTGCACCACCGCCCGGCCCGGGCCGAGGTGCTGGGCGAGCATTTTCTCGGCCTTTTCCGCCAGGTACGCCTCCAGTTCGCGCCGGTACTCCAGTTGCGGCGTCGGGAGCGAGTCGCGGTCGCCGGCGTGCGGGTCGGAGAGCAGCCGGCCGCCGGAATCGATCACCGTCACGTTCTCCGGCTTCAGGCCCTCGACGCTGCGGGCGACGAGCGACACGACGCTGGCCGCGGTCGGCCGGCTCATCACCGCGCCCGGCTTCAGTTTGATGACCACGCTCGCGGTCGGCTGCCGCGTGTCCCGCACGAACGGACTCGGCTCCGGTTTGGCGATCAGCACGCGGGCCGACTGCACCGATTCCAACTGCGAGATCGACCGCGACAGTTCCGCCTGAAGGGCCCGCTGGTAGTTGACGCTCTGGACGAACGGCGTCGTCATGAGCGAGGTTTCGTCGAACAGCTCGTAACCCTTGCCGCCGCGGGCGGGTAACCCGGCGCCGGCGAGCGCGACGCGGGCCTCCGCGAGCCGCTCCTTGGGCACCAGCACAGCGGTTCCGTCGGACGAGAGCTGGACGGGGATCGTCTGCGCCGTGAGCGTGGTGCGCATGGCCCCGGCCTCGTCGGGCGCGAGGTCGCGGTACACCGGGACGTATTCGGTTTGGGAGAGGTACGCAACCGCCCCAACCGCCGCCATCACGCCGAGCGTCGCCGCAACGAGCAGCACGCGCCGGGCCAGTCCGAGACCAGCCCAGTACTCGCGCATCTGCGTCAGGAGTCGGCGAAGCGGTTCCATTGGTTGCCTTGCAACCCGGGGTTAGAAACCCCGGGCTATTACACGGTGCCCCCTTCGGGGTCCATTGAGCCTGTCTTCTGGACCCTGAAGGGGTCACCGTTCAATAGCCCGGGGTTTCAACCCCGGGCGCCCGGGCGCAGTCGCTAAACTTGCATCCGCGTCACTTCCTGGAGCGCGTCGGCGAGCCGGTTCCGCAGTTCCAGGATGAGCCGGAACGACAGGTCCGCCTGCGCGACCGCGAGCGAGACCGTATGGAGGTCTTGCGCCTCGCCGGTCGCGAGCGCGGTGACCGCGGCATCGGCCGCGGCGCTCGCCTGCCGGTTGCCGTCGAGAAGTCCGTTGAGGATTGTCGCAAACCCGCTGGCAGCCGTGGGTTGCGCCTCCACGGCCCGCGGGGCGAGCGGTTCGAGTCGCGGCAGCGATCCGAGCGGGGCGAGTGAATCGATCGGCATGACTTACCCCCGGAGCAGCGCGAGGGCCTGCTCGTTCATCTGGCGGAAGGTTTGTGCGGCCCGCAAGTTCGCTTCATACGCGCGAGAGGCGGTTAATAAGTTCACCATCTCGATCGGCAATTGCACATTGGGCATCAGGACGAACCCCTCGGCGTCCGCGTCCGGGTGTCCGGGCATGTACACGCGCGGCAGCTCGGTCGGGTCTTCGACCAGTTCGACCGCCTGCACCCCGCGCAGTTCGGCCGTACCATCGGAGCGGGTCGCGGCGCCGAGCACCTCGGCGAACACCACGTCCTGCCGGCGGAACGGGCCGCCGTTGGCCGATCGCGTGGAGTTGGCGTTCGCGATGTTGTTCGCGATCACCTCCATGCGGTAGCGCTCGGCGGACATCCCCGATCCGCTGATCGCCCCGGCCGCGAACAGGTCGTTGAAGGGCATCGGTGGCCTCGTTCGGGTGGGTCGCTCTCTCCGAGAGCGACAAGCCCGGCGCAGCCGGGCGCTTCTTTCTTGGCTCCGCGGATCGTAGTGCTCCAGAATCACTCTGAAGAAGTCGCTCTCGGAGCGAGCGACCCCGCTCTCGGAGAGAGCGACCCACCCGACTCACCGCCCGCTGATCGCCGCCCGCAGCGACGCGACTCGGCTCGTGACGATCGTCGCGGCGGCCT
The DNA here is from genome assembly GCA_964495365.1 of uncultured Frigoriglobus sp. Lineage (GTDB taxonomy): Bacteria > Planctomycetota > Planctomycetia > Gemmatales > Gemmataceae > Gemmata. Next base: position 14,198 of record CAZBXY010000188.1, read on the forward strand.
GATAGAGCAGCGCGTTCTTGCTCAGATCGCCCATCTCGCGGTCGATATCGACCGTGTTGCCGTCCACGCGCTCCGGGCCGTCGGCGATCACGACCTTCGGCCTCACGTGCGCGGTGCCCCCCGGCCCCGGCGCGGCCAGCGCCTTCGCCAGATCGGCCTCGAACGTGACCTCTCGCCGGCGGTATCCGGGGGTGTTCACGTTCGCGACGTTCTGCGCGATGACGCGGTGCCGCAGCGCGGCGGCGTCCAGTAACTGCGCGAGCACATTCAGACCCGTTACGCTGGTGTCCATATTGTGTCCGATCGGAACTTTCGACTGGGAAATTGAGCCGACTTTGCCGACCGGGAGGGGTCGCGCGGGTTCAAAGGGGAATTCGGGCACGTTATGCAGAATGGGCTAAAGTACATCCTATGCAGCTTAACCCGCTCGACCCCGCGACCCTCGCCGGCCTTCCGACTGGTGCGGGAACCCCCGCGCGCGTCGTGGCCGGGAACCTCGCCGCGGTCCCCGTCGGCGAGTTGCTGCAAGCGACCGTGACCTCGGCCACCCCGCGCGAAGCGGTTCTCACCGTGAGCGGGCAGCAACTGACGGTTCGCCCGCCCGCCGGCCCGCCGCTCCAACCCGGCGCGGTGCTGTTCGTGCGCGTGCCGCCGACCGCGGCCCACGCGGCCACCCCGACGCTCGAACTCGCCGTTCCCGCGCCGAATCCGAAGGCGCTTGCCGTTCCGGCGCCGGGTCAGAAGCCGCTCGGCGATATCGCGCCGGGCCAGAAGCCGCCCGCCGGCGCGGCGGCAACCGCTCCACTCCCGCCGATCAGCCCCGCGCCCCCGCGGCTCGTCGTGGTGGACGTACTCGCGCCGCTGCCGGACGGGCGCGTGCGCGCGCAAATCGACGGCGTCGAGCAGGTCGCGACGACGGCCGAACCGCTCGCGCCCGGCGGGCGGTACCTGCTTCAGGTGGAACGCAGCCCGGTCGGGATCAAGCTCGCTCCGCCGCCGGCGAACGCGGTTCCGCCGACCGAAGTCGCCACCGCGGTCTTGCGAACGCCCGCGCCGACGCTCCCGGCCGCGCTCAAGCCGCTTCAGGCGGAACTCGCGACCCTCGCGGCTCCGCCCGCGGGAACCGCAAGCCCGGTGCCGCCCGCGGTGCGCGATGCGGCCGTTGCGGTGGAAACGACCCTTCGCGTGTTCGTTCCGAGCGAGCAACGCCCGCCGGACGCGACGCAGCTCCGGCAGTTGGTCGAAAACGGCGGGCTGCACTTCGAGGCGAAGCTCGCTCGCCTCGTCGCCGAGCCGGACGCGCCTTCCACGCCCGCGCCGAGTGACCCGAAGGGCGCGCCGACCCCGAACGTATCGACCAGCGCAAAGGCGCCGGTACCGATCGCGCCCAACGCTACCGAGTTGGACGCATCGCAGTTAAAAACGGCCGGTCGAACCGCCGGCGTGAGCCGGCCGGGTGGCCTTGAAGCACCCGGCCGGCTCA
>CAZBXY010000189.1:0-15674 GCA_964495365.1 uncultured Frigoriglobus sp.
TCGCAGCCGGCGTCCTGGAGCGCGTCGGCGAGGATCGGCATCCGGTCGAACGCCTGATCGCGGTGGATGCCGCGGGCCAGCGCGCGAACGTCCGTCGTGCGCCACCGGGGCCATCGGGCATCTGGGCACGGGCGGTCTCCGCCGATCTCACGGAACACCACGAACTGTGCCCGTGCCTCGCGTGCGGCAACCGTTTCGCGTTTTTCGATGGGAGCGTCCCACGCCCGAAGGGCGCGGGCAACGAACGCCGCCTTCGCCGCCACCCAGTGGGGCCATTCGATTCCGGCCTTCACACACGGCAGAACGTAACCGTAATTGGCCGTTCGGCGTTCCAACTCGACGGCCCGCTGCTCATACACCGCGTACACGTCATCCCGCCAGTGGTGCCACGCCGCGAGCCAACTGTCCGCCCACCAGCCCGGATCGGCCGAGAACCACAGCGGGTCGTTAGTCTCGAGCGTGTCGGCGACGCGCAAGCGGGCGAGAGTGACCTTTGTCATCCGCCCGTCGGCGAATTTCTCCGTCGCGTCCACCGCAATCTGCGTGTGGTGCGAGAGCAATCGATCCCACTGGCGGCGCAAAAGCGCCGCGGTGAGCAGATGAATCTTGCGATCGGAAAGGGCCGAGATTGCAGACGAGAGTGCTCCGGCTGATTTCGCCGCGAGCCAGTCTTCGAGGATCATCAGAGGCCGCTTCGACGGAAGCGGCGGGGTTGGAAAGGGGGACGCGATCAGGTTACCACACGCGGGTGTGCGGTCAAGGTGCGGTTTTCAGAGTAGTAGGCACACGCCGTGTGCCGTCGCTTCTCGCCTGTTGTCGCGACGGCACACGGCGTGTGCCTACTACTCTGAAGCGTTCAACCGATGATCTTCAGGTACAGCCGCTCGTAGGCCTCGGCGCTGCGGTCCCAGCTCCAGTCCTGGGCCATCGCGGTCTGCACGACCTGCCGGAAGTCGGTCGGGCGGTCGCGGTAGAGCGTCAGCGCCCACCGCACCGTTTCGTAGAGCGCGTGGGGCGTGTAGTCGCCGAAGGTGAACCCGGTGGCGCGGCCGTCGGCCAGGTTCTCCAGCGTCGCGTTCACCACCGTGTCCGCGAGGCCGCCCGTGGTGCGCACGACCGGCGGCGTGCCGTACTTCAGGCTGTACATCTGGTTGAGGCCGCACGGCTCGTAGCGGCTCGGCATCAGGAAGAGGTCGCTTCCCGCTTCGATCGCGTGCGCCAGGCCCTCGTTGAAACCCAGGTAAATGCCGACACGGTCCGGGTGCCGGTCGCGGAGCCCCTGGAGCTGGTCGTGATACTCGCGGTCGCCGTCGCCGAGCACCACGAGTTGACAGCCCAGGTCGAGGAACCCCTGAGCGACACTCAGCACGAGGTCGATGCCCTTCTGGGCGACGAGTCGGGCAACCACGCCCAACACGGGCGAGCTCGCGTCCTGGGGCAAGTTGAACCGCTTCTGAAGGTCCGCTTTGCAAAGCGGCTTCTTCTCGAACACCGTTTCCGGCGTGTACGGGGCCGCGATGAGCTTGTCGTGCGCCGGGTTCCAGTGCTCGTAGTCGCACCCGTTCACGATGCCCGACAGCTTCCAGTTCAGCCCGGACAGTAAGCCCTCCAGCCCGCACCCGAACTCGGCGGTTTGGATCTCGCGCGCGTAGGTCGGGCTGACCGTGGTCACCGCGTCCGAGAACACGATCCCGGACTTCAGCAGGTTGAACCCGTAGTGCTCGAGCTGACCCGGGTTGTAGAGCCACCCCGGCAGCCCGGTCAGGTTCATCAGCTCGCGCGGGTACGACCCCTGGTACGCGATGTTGTGGATCGTGAACGCCGACTTGATGCGCTGGTAGCCGGGGTGCTGGCGATACAGTTCGCGCAAGAACACCGGCACGAGACCCGTTTGCCAGTCGTTGGCGTGGATGATGTCCGGCGGGAACCCGAGGTGCGGGATGAGTTCCAGCACCGCGCGCGAGAAGAACACGAACCGCTCGCCGTTGTCCCAGTAGTCCGCCTTGTACCCGCCGGCGGCGTTCTGCTGATACAGCCCGCGCCCGGCCCGCGGGTCGTCGCGCTCGAAAAACGGCGTGTGCTCGATGAAGAAGATGGGAACGTCGGTGTTGTGCAGGTGCGAGCGGTAGACGCGGCAGGCCAGGACGCGATCGCCCATCGGAACGGGGAGCACGAACCGGGTGCGCTCGATCGGCACCCCGGACCGGCGCACCGCGTTGTAAAGCGGCATCACAACGGCCGCGAGGTTCCCGCGCCGGGCCAGCGCTCGCGGCAGCGCCGCGGTCACGTCCGCCAGCCCGCCGGTCTTGGCGAACCCGGCCACCTCACTCGCCGCCACCAGCACCCGCAACCCGCCCACAGAAGCTCCCGCAAGTGGATAGTGTGCAGTGGGCAGTGGGCAGAAAAGCCACAGATCCACCGCGTCGCGCGAGTGTTGTCTTATCTGCCCACTGCCCACTGCCCACTGCCCACTATTTCTTCTCCTCGATCTTCTTCGTCACGCTGAGGCTGCGCACGATGCGGGCCACTTCGGGCCGCAGGTCCGCCTCGTCGGCCGGGAGCGTCGCGGCGATCGTCACCCCGCCGTCGGTCTGCTTCAGGATCGCATATTCTAATCGCAGTTTGTTCGCGCCGATGGTGGCGTCGAGCGCGAACCGGTCGAGTTGCACCGGTTCGGACCGCAACCGCTGCGGCTTGTCAGTCGCGGTGATCGTCGCCTTCTGCTTCTCCAAAACACCCAGCGTTTCCTTCAAATACTCGTCGGCCGAGGGCACTTTCGCCGCCGGCTCGATCGTGAAGAGGATTCCCGCGCCGCGGGCGTGGTCGAGCGTCAACTGCTTGCCCTGCACCACCCCGACCCGCCAGCCACGCGGGTAGAGGAACCGCACCCCGAGGTCCGGGTTGTCGTACAGGAGAAGGGTGTTCTCCGCGTTCGGCTTCAGTTCGAGGTCGCGGAGCGCCGCGTCCGAGAGGTCGGGCGGCATTTTGGCGACCGGCGAGCGCGTCATCACGAATTGCCCCTCGATCACGCCGGCGGTCTGGCCCTTCCCGTCCAGGAGTTCGTGCGTTCCGCGGACCGAGAGGTAGGTCAGCAGACCGGCGTCGAGGTCGAAGTACGCGGTGCCGTCGAGTTTCTGTCGGTTCGGGCCATCCTCGTTCACCCCGCGCACGGTGCCGCTGATCTTCAGCCGCGCGAGTTGCTTGCCGTTGAGCTTCGCGATCCCCACGAACTCCACCGTTACGGCGCCCTCCTCGACCTTCTCCATGTCGGTGAGTTCGGCGACGGCCGCCGCGGAGGCTTTCCACGACTGGCCCGGTTTCACCGCGCCCGGCGGCAACAATCCGGGAATAAGTGCGGGGCAAAAAACATCCGTTCTTACAACATCGATTTCGCCCCACGTCAGCGGCCCGTCCGGCGAGAACGGAGCTTTCCTCGCACCGTCCCTGATGACGACCATCCGGCGAATCGACGGCCGGATACCCGCGTCCTGCTTCGCTTCGCCCACGGTGCGCTCGAACTCGACCGCGCGATACGCGCGAACGGTTTTCGTTGTGTCCGCGTCCGGTTGCAGGAGGCGTTCTTCGTATGTGAGTTTGCTTTGACCGACGACCGGAACCAGTTGCGCTGGCTTGCCCTTTTCGGTTGAGGGTAGCGCGAGCTTGCCGGTCAGCTTCACCTGCACTTCGACTTTGGTGGTGTGCCCCGGCTTGAACGGCTCCGCGATCGCGATTTCCTGGGCCAGGGCAGGTGTACCGAGTGACAGAAGAAGCAGAGCGAGCGAGAGAACCGCGCACGTCGCCCGACTCTCCGAGTCGGGTCGAAGTAAACCCGACTCGGAGAGTCGGGCGACGAGGGAGGAAATGCACGGGATTGTAGCGGTTCGCATGACGGTTTGTCCGGGAGTGTCGGGATCGTCCGTGCCGACGCGGCGCGCCATTTTAGCCCCACTCTCCGTTCGCCCCGGCGCAAACTTGAGTCGAATTCCCGTTCTCCTGGAAATGCCCGTAACCTGTGGTGATTAGGATGGTTAAGCACTTTATGAGAACTGCGCGGGGCGAACGTAAGTCCCGATCGGACGATTGCAAAAAGGAACAGAATGGCAGAAAAGGGAGTCGGATTTCGATTCACTCTTACCGGACGTGCGGCGGTGATCGCGGACAGGCCCGCCCCGACACGATCGGCGCAAGTGCTGACTCAGAAACGACTAAGGGCAATACGAGAGGAGCGGCGCGGGAATCCCGAACCTTTGGCAAGCGACGTGCATCCCTGAATATTGCCTTGCGAAGAACCGCGCCTCCGACGAACATCCGAGATCACACCGTTCGACTGTCCCGTTTCTGATACCTCGGCGAATTCAGCGGATTGCCGAACCCAATACGGGTCGGGAAGTATCCAATTTGCCGGAAGAGTTCAAGTCCGGGTTCTCGTCACAGGGTATCCTTGTGACACGTTGGGTAAGAAACGAGGTTTAGACGGAGTATCTACGGGTGAGTCGAGTGCGGATCGCCCCCACGTGCGGCCGGGATTGCCACACGCGGGACCCACTGAAACCTCAACGAAGTTCCAGCGAATACTCAAGTAGCGTCCCAACACCATGTTACCGCCGCGGACAAGTGCCCCGGCGTACAGATATCAGGCTGAGCCACACAAGCGGGTTCGTCGCCCGCGGCCGGGAGGAGCCGGTGACCGAGTTCAAGACCCCAGCACTGAAGGAACTGACCGAACAGCAGACGCGGTATGTCCCCGCGGCGCGCCGGCAGACCCAGACAACCAACGCTCAGAAGTTGCTTTCTGAGATCGAGCCGGGCAAGTCGTACCCGTATCAGTACGTCTGCTTCCGCGTCACCGAGTACCGGTCCGAGGCGTACCCGGACCTCTTGATTCGCGGCGAGGACCTGCGCCACGACCTGGCGCTGTTCATTCGCCGGGTTCAGCGCTCGACGCCGGCGGTCCCGGCCGAGCAGACCGTCGAGCCGATGCTCACCCTCGAAGAGGTGAGCAAGAAGTTCAACGTCTCGACCAAGACGATCTCGCGGTGGCGCGTGAAGGGCCTCAACGCACGCCGGGTGAAGGTGAACGGCCGCAGTCAGCTCGGGTTCCCGACCGTCGCGGTCGAGCGATTCGTCGCCGAACACAAGGTGCTGGTCGAAAAGGGCGCCCGGTTCAGCCACCTGAGTGACACCGAGAAGGAGGACATTCTGAGGTTGGCACGAGAACTGCGTGACGCCGGGGGAACGCTCACCGAGGTGAGCAAGTGCATCGCCACCAAGCTCGGGCGCAGCCCGGAAGCGGTGCGGTACACGATCAAGAACTTCGACCGCCGCCACCCGGAGGGAGCCTTGTTCCCGCACGCGGCCGGTCCGCTGACCGATGCCGCGAAGCGCGAGATCTATCTGGCCAAGCGGCAGCACACGATCAACTTGCAGAACGCCAAACCCACGGGGGAAACCGTGAACCTGATCGCCAAACGATTCGGCCGCGCCCGGTCCAGCATGTACCGGGTGGTGAACGAAGTGCGGGCCAAGGAGCTGGTCCGCACGCCGGTCGATTACATCTATAACGCCGAGTTCGACGACGCCTCCAAAGCCGCCGCGATCCTGGCCGACATGCCCGGCGCCGCGGAGTTTGAGGCCAAGCGCGCCGGCAAGGCGCCGCCCAAAGACGTACCGGCCCACATGGCCCACCTGTACGAGTGGCCGCTGCTCTCGAAGGAGCAGGAACAGCACGTGTTCCGCAAGATGAACTTCCTGAAGCACGAGTTGCACAAGCTCCAGGAGTCGATCGACCCGGCGAAGGCGACCGTCGATGAACTGAAGCGGGCCGAGGAACTCAAGGGCGGCATCCGCTCCTGCCGCGACCTGCTGATTAGCTGCAACCAGCGGCTGGTGTACGCCCAGGCGAAGCAAAAGCTGGCGCTAGGCGAGAACATCGACGACCTGGTGAGCGACGGCAACCTGTCGCTGATGCGGGCGGTAGAGAAGTTCGACTACGGCCGCGGGTTCAAGTTCAGCACCTACGCGACGTGGGCGATCATGAAGAACTTCGCCCGGTCGATCCCGGACGCGAAGACGCACAAGCAGCGGTACATGACGGGCCACGACGAGCTGTTCGAGGCGAAGGCCGACGTTCGCACCGACGAACAGGAAGTGCTCGCGCTCGCCGATGCCGCCCGTGCCCGAGTCAATCGCCTCCTGGAGCACCTCGACGCCCGCACCCGCGAGGTGATTCGGATGCGCACCGGGCTGGACGGCTCGGAGGAAATGACGCTGGAGCAGATCGGCCAGCACTTCGGCATCACGAAGGAGCGGGTGCGTCAGATCAACGTCCGCGGGATGAAGATGCTCCGCGAGTGGGCCGCGAAGGAGAACGTGGAAGTGCCGTAAAGCCAGGAGTCAGATGACAGGAAGCAGGTGTCAGGATCGAACTCCGACGACTTTTCCCTGCCTCCTGTCCCCTGATACCTGACCACTGAAAGCGGCCCACCCGGGAAGCGGGGTGGGCCGCGGTCATTTCAGCGGAAGGATCAGCGTCTCGTCTTCGTCGTAATAGCCTTCGCCTTGTGCGTGCAGTAAACCCGTTCGAGAGGAAAACAGGAAGTCCCAAATCGGATCGATTCGCGAGAGCGTCTCTTCGACCTCCTTGGTCCCGAACCGGACGCATACGACGACCGTTCGCCGCGTGGCACGGAGAGATTCTTCCACAAGCTCACTTGCCTGCGATTTCGCTTTGCCTTTCACAGTTGGGAGTGCTTCGAGCATCTCCGCGATCTCGCCTTCAAAAACTCGGTCGCCCGGCTCGCTGAGGTCGATCTCCGCATACACGACCCCGGCGTAGGTCAAGATACCGTGTCGAGGCTGCCGGGCAGTAAGCGCGAGTTCGTATTCGCGATCGATGCGGCGGAGCGCCGTGCGGAGTTGCTTGAGCGAGAGCCGCTTCTTCGACGCGTCGAAGAACCTCATGTAGTACCCCATACCGCCTCCTACTTCTTCCGCTTCACATACGCGATCACTTCCTCCATCGTATAGCCGACGCCCGGATTCACATCCGCCGCGGCGACTCGCTCGTCCAGGAGTTGCTTGAGTTCAGGCGACAGGAACGGAACCGGATACCTCTCGTCGAGGCGTGTGAAGAACGTTTCGCGATCCTCTTGCGAAAGCGCGTCGATCGCCTCCATAATCGCGTCCACGCTCATACGTCGTCCTCCGGCAGAGTGTCCGCGTCGTCCAATCGGGATTGCCAAACGGCCGGGTCGCGGCTGGTGTGGAACACCGAGATCACTTCCACGCGGTCGGTCAGTTCGCGGTAATAAACGCAGTACGGGAACTTGGTGACGACCGCCCGGCGAACATCGCCTCTGACGATTCCGTGCATCTTGGGCGTATTGCCGATCCGCACAAGGACTTCGTTCACACGAGCAGCGAAGCGAGCGCCGAGGCCGGCCCGCTGGGCTTCGTAGTAATCGAAGGCGTCGTCGTACTCTTGCCGTGCCTCCGGGCGCAGGACGACGGGCAAGCTCATGAGCGCGCCCTCTTCAGCGACTCCGCGTACACCGTTTCCCAGGGAATTGCCGCGCCCGGGTTGGCGTCTGCCGCTGCGATGCGCTCGTCGAGCAGTTGGGCGAGTTCCGGCGAGATGTCGGTTTCGGTTGTGTCTGGGAATTGCTCCGCGATCCGGGCCTTCAACTCGCCCAGTTCCGCGGCGTTGAGGGTTGCAATTTCCTGCAAAATCTCGGCCACGCTCATACGTCGTCCTCCGGTGCGATGACTCATCGTACCGCGCACCCGAGCCGCGAACTACGTCGGAGTCACCCCCGTGAAGTGAGCAGCATACTCACCAGCAACCCCAGCGACAGCGCCCCCAGCGGGGCGAGCAGCTTCACCGTGAGCGGCTTCGGTTGGGGCTGGCGCGCGGCGAACCGCGCTTCGAGCTGTGCCTGACACGCCTGGCACACCGGCAAGGGCTTGCCGTTCAGGCTCGGAAGCACGCGGATCCGCGCGAGATATGCCGGGTTGTCGAGGGTGTCCGTTTCGACGAGGAAGCGGAGCTGTTGGGCGGGTTCGAGTGTGCCCTTGCAGCAGGCACAACGGGGCAGGTTCGTCACGGCAATCCTCGGCGCGCAACGCGGGACCGGAGGCCGGAGCCTCGGCGGGAAAAGGGTACGGAGAGGGGTTACAGGTAACGTATCTTACCCCACACCATTGTCAAAGTTCCGCGCGCCGTCAAGATAGGTTTTGATGTGGCCCGGTCACTCCACGACCGAACCACGTTACAGCAATCCGGCCTTCTCCAGAATGGCTTTCAGCTTCGCCTTCTGGGCCTCGCCGAAGGGCAGCACCGGCGAGCGCATCGGGCCGGCGCTGCGGCCCAGTAGCGCCATCGCCTCCTTCACCGCGCTGTTGCCGGTGCCCAGGCTCATCGCCATGCGGACCCCGTGCAACCGCGACTGGCAGTCCGCTGCGGCCGAGAGGTTGCCCTTCACGAACGACTCGTAAATCCCCACGCACAGGTCCGGGGCGATGTTGCACGACGCCGGAATCGCCCCCTGCGCGCCGGCTTGCAGCGCGGCCAGGATCAGCGTGTCGCGGCCGTTCAGGACACTGAACTTGTCGCGCGGCGTCTGCCGGATGATCTCGATCGTATTCTGAAGGTCGCCCGACGAATCCTTGATGCCGACGATGTTCGGAATTTCGGCCAGCTTCGCGACCGTTTCCGGTTCGATACTGAGACCGCCGCATGTGGCCGGGTTGTTGTAAAGCACGACCGGCAGCTTCGTGCCCTCCGCGACGCGGCGGAAGTGATCGGCGATCTCGGTCTGATTGGGTTTGATGAAGTACGGGGTGATAACGGACACGCCGGCGACCCCTTCCCGCTCGGCCATCTTCGTGAGGCGAATGACTTCGCGCGATGTTTCGGCCCCGGTGCCGGCGAACACCGGCGCGCGCCCCGCCACGTGCGCGATCGCGTCCGCGACCACCCGCTGTTTCTCCTCCTCGTCCAGGGCGTAGAACTCGCCGGTCGTTCCCAGGACGAAGATTCCGTGAACGCCGCGACTAAGCATCAGGTCGATGTGCTTCCGCAGCCCGGGCAGGTCGATTTCCTGGTCCGCGGTCATCGGCGTGACGACCGGCGGAATGATGCCGCGAAGTTTCATGGCGTGGCCCTCTTCGATTCCTGACCGTTTTAGCTGCTGCAAAACGAACCGCCACCGCTTTCGCTTTCACGGCCGTCAAAACGTCGCGACCGCTTTTCTTCGCGCCCCGCGATGGCGTACAATCTTCCTTGTCCCGTCCCTCGTCGGACAGGCACCCGCCTCGCGCGGGATCGGCCTCATTTTCGTTCCCGGAGAACTGTCATGTTCACCGCGTTCGTTCTCTCGATGGCTTTAGCCAATCCGCTGCCGCCCGGGGCGCAACCGGCCGCGGCCCCTTCTGGTCCGGCCCCGCGGTTGATGGAACTCAAGGCCGATGCGAACGGCAAGGTGATGATCCACATCCTGCGCACCGAAATCGTCAAGGCGAAAGTCGCGAAGGCCGACGGCGGCGAGGGAACCGTCGAAGTGCCGGTCACGAAGCCCGCGGTGGTCGATCTCTCCGAAATCAAGGACCTGAAGATCACGACGGCCGACGGGAAGAAGGTCGAGGTCGCCGACGCGGTGAAGAAGATCAAGGACGGCGCGGTGGTGGTGATTTCCGCCGACGGCAAGCCGGTCGGCCCGGCCTTCCTGAAGGTGCTCAAGGACGACGCGCTGATCCTGGCCTCGCCGGAACTGGCGGGCGCCACGGCGGCTCCCGGGGGCGTTCGTCCGGCGCGGGCGGAAGACGAGGAAGTGGCCCCCGGCGCGACCAAAGTCAAACCCGGTCAGGTTCAGGTCGCGCCGCCGGCGGCCCCGCCGAAGTGATCCGCAAAGTAGCAGGCACACGCCGTGTGCCGTCGCTGTCGAGCGCGTGAAGCGACGGCACACGGCGTGTGCCTGCTACTTTCAACGTCTGCTCTGTCGCCAGTTTGTAACACCGCACCCGGCTCCTTTACCTCACCGCCCCGGTGAGGTATCTTAAGCGCTATTGCCGAACGTCCGCACCCACGAACGTCCGACCGGAGACCCACCGATGTATCCCTCCCTGGTGTTGTCGGCGGCGCTCGTCGCCCCGGCCGCCCCGGTGCCGCGCGACACCGCCCCGGACACCCCCGGCCCGGCCCCGCGCGTCCTGGCCCCCAAGGCCGACGCCAACGGCGCGGTCCGCGTCATCGGCTCGATCCCCACGAAGGTGACCGTCACCCAGACGCACTTCGTGCTGGAAAACGTCGTCGAGAACGGGCAGCAGGTTCAGCGCCAGGTGCAGAAACAGGTCGAGCAGGACATCGTGACTTCGCAGTACTTCAACAAGACCCTCGCGGAGTTCAACGGGAAGTTCGCCACCGCCGACGGCACCCCGCTGACCGCGGACGAGGCGACGGCGCGCGTGAAGGCCGGCGCGCCGCTCCTGGCCTCCGCCGACGGCAAACCGGTCGCGCGGTCGTGGCTGCGGGCCGCGGCCCCGAACACCGTCGTGATGATCGCCGAGGGACTGTCGCACGCTCAACCGCAGTGGGGCGTCGGGACCATGGTCGCCAGCACCCCGGCGCCGCGACTGGTGATGCTCGGCACCGACGCGAGCGGCAAGCTCATGGCCCCCTGCACCAGCCAGCCGGTCAGCGTCAACACCGCCGTCTACTACGACGAGGCGTGGGAGGGCGGCGGGCTGGGCGGCGGGCGCCGGGTCATCCGCGGATTCGATGGCGGCTACTACGGCCCGGTACCGAGCGACGCGAAGGTCGTCTACAAGCCGCTGGCCGAGGTGAAGTTCGACGCCTACGACGCGAGCGGCAAGCTCGTCTCCACCGCCGAGGTGATGAAGCGGCTCGCGGCCGGCGGGCTGGTGCTGGTCGCCGGCGACAACCGGTTGCCGGACGAGGCCTACCTGAAGGGGTTTCGAGAGGACGTGTTGGTTCTGATCGGTGCGGACCTGGTGCTGCCGGTGCAACCGGTCGATCAAACGCGCAAGAAGGACGCGAAGGCCGACGCGAAGGCGCAACCGGTCCCGGCCGCGCTTCCGGTCGCTCCGGCGCCTCCGGTGCTGGTCAAACCGGTCGCCATCAAGATCGGCGGCGCGGTGCGCCCGGCCCCGGCGCCCGCGAAGGTCGAGGAGAAAAAGGCCGAAGAGAAGAAGCCCGAAGAGAAGAAGCCCGAAGAGAAGAAGTAACCGACTCTTTCGTAGACTCTCCGAGTCGGGTTCTTCTCACCCGACTCGGAGAGTCGGGCTACGAAAGTCCCGTGTGCCTTTCGCAAAGTCCGTGCGAAAATCCGAATCCCCTCTCGCTTTCTGCCCGCCGGTCGCGCAACATATCATTGCTGCCCGCACCCACCGACCCTCGCTCCCCACTCACCCCGCTGCCCCCATGACTGCTCTCAGCCGCCGCGCGTTACTGCGCTCGTCCGCGGGCGGGCTGGCGTCCGTGCTGTTCGCCGGACACGGCTCGGCCGACGGGTCGTCTGTCGAAGTCGCGCCCCCGCCGCGCCCGGTAATCGCGCCGGTGCCGGACGCCCTCGCCCCGCAAGACACGCTGTTCCTCACCTGGCAGCGCGACCCCACGACGACCATCACCGTGCAGTGGGTCGGGCCGGAGAAGACCGCGCCGACGACCGTTCGCGTGTCGCCGGTGCGCCCGGACGCCGGGTGGATCACCAACCGCGTCGTCACCAAGCCGTTCGGCAACACGACGATCAAGGTCTACCGGTGCGAGTTCACGAACCTCACACCCGGCACCGAGTACCTGCTCCAGATCGGCACGAGCATCCACACCTGCCGGTTCCGCACGATGCCGGCGAAGGCGACCGACACTTTCACCTGGGTGAGCGGCGGCGACTGCGGCACCGGGCCACACGCGATCGGTACGAACCAGATCGCCGCGAAGCAGGAACCCTACTTCGCCCTGATCGGCGGCGACCTCGGGTACGACAACGGCTCCTCCGCCAAGACCGCGATCCAGTTTCTTCAGAACTACTCGAAACACATGATCGACCCGAAGGGTCGGTTGATCCCGATGGTCACGTGCATCGGCAACCACGAGGTCCGCGGCGGGTACAAGGGCTGGCGCGAGGACGCGACATATTACCTGCCGCTGTTCGACGGGCTGTACAAGGAATCGACCTACGGCGCGCTGGACTTCGGCGATTACCTGAGCCTGATCCTGCTCGACACCGGACACGTCTCGCCGATCGGCGGGGCGCAAACCGACTGGCTCGATTCGGCGTTGGCGGCCCGCGAGGACCGGCCCCACCTGATCGTGGCCAACCACGTCCCGGCGTACCCGTCGTTCCGCTCGCCGGGGGTCACGGTGCCGGTGAGCGGGGCGATGGAAACGGCGCTCAAGACGATCGGGTTCAAGGACAAGCTGTCCGGGACCGGTGAGGAGAACCGGAAGTTCTGGTGCCCGCTGTTCGAGAAGTACGCCGTGGACGCGGTGCTGGAGCACCACGACCACACGTTCAAGCGGACGCACCCGCTCGTGGGCGGGCTGCGCGACCGCTACGGCGTCCCGTACCTGGGCGACGGCTCGTGGGGCCAGTTGCGCCCGCCGGCGACGCCCGAGAAGCGCCCGTACCTCGCCGCGGTGAGCCAGGCGTACCACATGACCGTTCACCGGCTCGAGGGCGAGCAGCGGTACCACATCGCGGTGGAAGAGAGCGGGCGCATCGCCGACGTGTACAGCACCACCGGCAAGCGCCCGCACAAGCGGGGGTAACCACGCCCGTTAATCCAGATCGTCGCGCGTGAGGAACCGCTCGGTTTCCGCCGGCGGAAGGCCGACCGCGCCCGCACGCGGGGTGAAGCCGATCGAGTTGATGACGCGCCGCCCGGCGGGGTCGGGCGACGGGATCACCGCCTTGTGCAGCACGCCCAGGGAGTTTCCGTCACCAAACGGCAGCAGGCTGTTGTTCGCGACGATCAGAAACGCTTCCCCGTGCGGCAATTCCAGTTCGGTGACGAACGTAGCGAGCTTCTCCTCGCCCGCGGGAAACATCGGGTTGTGCGCCGCGAGGTACTCCTTCAGTCCCGTTCCGGCAGCAACCGCAGCGGCGGAGCTATCCGCAATCCAGAACCGACTCCGCACGGCGGTCGGCTCGTAACCCAGCACAAGTAACGACGCGGACGGCGCGCCGTCGCGGTGGAACTTCGAGCTGACCTGCTGATCGAACCGCCCGAACCGCTCCGGCACGAACTCCACCGGGAACGCGCCGACCAGTTCGACCATCGCCCGCCGCAGTTCGCGCGACGACACCTCCCGCGCGAATCGCAACAGCGCGAACCCGGGCTGATCGAACGCGGTGCGCCACACGCGACGGAATACCTCCGGCGCGCTCGCGCCGGTGTCAGCGGGATCGAGGAGCGTCGTCATACCTGAAGCTTCCGGCCGCGGCACGCCGCCGCATAAGTCTCTTCCAGTTCGACCGGTACGAAAAGGCCCGCAACGACCCGCAGCGGCATCGTCGGGAGCGGTTCCCCAACTCGCAATGGGTTCACCCACACATCGACGTTCATTTTCTTCTTGCGGATGATCGGGCGGTACGTCGCAGCGTAGAGGTGCATCTCTTCGGGTAGCGCGAGATTGTCTGCCCCGAGCGTCGCGACAAGTTCGTTATGCAGGTTCGCGTGGCGCGGGGTGATGACATCCACGATCACCACGCACGCGCCGCCGGCGATGTTGTCGAGGCACTTCGCCAGGAATATGTCACGCTTCGCCCCGCGATCCTTGTTGCCGGGGCTGACCAGTTCGATCGCGCCGACCAACTGCCCGGTTTCTTCGTTCGTCACCCGGACCTCGATCGTGTCCGGGAACTCGTACAAGGCTATTCCAGTGGCCGACGGTGGAGTGTATACGGCGCGGGCCGTGGCAACCGCAGTTCCCCCGCTGTTCGTGGTCGTGGGTGGCGGCGGGTCGTTTTCTTCCTCGATCCCGATGTCAACTTCCAATCCGCCGTCGAGACTCTTGTCATCGAGCGCAATGTAGCCCGGCGGCAGAATCGAGTTGAGCCGCGTGGCGAGTTCGGAAATCCATCCGGTGTGAATCGAGCGCCACGGCACGCGGGACGCGGGCTTGCGAAAGTGATCGAGTAGCGGCATCGGCGGCCCTCCTGTTCGGTATCGCCATCTTACCCGATCGGGGTGGTTGGTTCCGGGTCAGTTGTCTGCCTAAAATGACGTGTGCAACTCCCGCAGCAAGGACACCCGTAATGACCGCACCGCGGCCCACGACCCTCAAAGCCCTCCGCGACTCAGGCTGGCAGCCGAAATCCGTCAAGCACGAACTCCGCGACAACTACCTCGCGGCCCTCAAGGGCGGCGAACCGCTGTTCCCCGGCATCGTCGGGTACGACGACACCGTGATCCCCGAAATCAGCATCGCGGTGCTCGCGGGGCACGACATGCTGTTTCTGGGCGAAAAAGGACAGGCGAAATCGCGCCTCATGCGGTCGCTCGTGCGGTTTCTGGACGAGTTTGTCCCGTACCTCGACCTGCCGGGTTGCCCGATTCACGAAGACCCGTTCAGCCCCATCACGCGCGGCGCGAAGGAGTACCTCGCGAACACCCCGGAGGAGCAAGTACGCATCGCGTGGTGGCACCGCGACGACCGCTACGCCGAGCGTCTCGCCCCGGGCACGAAGTTCGCCGACGTGATCGGCGAAATCGACCCGGCGAAGCTCGCCGCCGGCACGAGCATGTCCGCGGAGGACGCCCTGCACTTCGGGCTGATCCCGCGAATGCACCGCGCGATCTTCGCGATGAACGAGATTCCCGAACTCGATGAGCTGATTCAGGTCGGGTTGTTCAACATTCTCGAAGAACGCGACGTGCAGATTCGCGGATACCCGATTCAGTTCGATCTGGACGTGCTGATTCTGTTCAGTGCGAATCCTGCGACGTTCAACCGCAGCGGGAAGGTGATTCCGCAACTGAAGG
Organism: uncultured Frigoriglobus sp.; assembly: GCA_964495365.1. Lineage (GTDB taxonomy): Bacteria > Planctomycetota > Planctomycetia > Gemmatales > Gemmataceae > Gemmata. The sequence continues at coordinate 15,001 of CAZBXY010000189.1, forward strand.
ACCGGATCGGCTCACTGATCCAGACGCACTACCCGCGTGAGCGGGCGCAGGGCATCGACATCATGGAGCAGGAAGCTGCGCTGGAAGTGGGCGGGCCGTTTCCGGTGTTCGTGCCGTATTTCATGAAGGAAATCGTTGAGCAGATCAGCGTTTCGGCCCGAAAATCAAAGTATGTCGATCAATCGAGCGGCGTGAGCGCGCGGTTCAGCATCGCGAACTACCGCACAATGGTCGCGAGCGCGCGGCACCGCGGAGTCCGGCTCGGCGAATCGCCGGCGGTACCGCGCATCAGCGACCTGGGCCACCTCCCGACCTCGTCGCTGGGTAAGCTCGAACTCGACCTGATGGGTTCGCACCAGATGGGCGAGCGGCAGGTGCTGGAGGCGATCATCGCGGACGCGATCCGCACGGTTTTCGAGGAGTACGTCGAGGCGCACGGCCTTCAGGAGATCGCCGATGTGTTCTCGAAGGGCGTGAAGATCGAGGTGGGCGACATGCTGCCGAGTTCGGAGTACGCCAAGCGCCTGAAGCGCGTGCCCAAAGCCTGGGAGAAAGCGTTCGAGGTGAACGCGGGCGACAGCGACGCGGTGCGGGCGAGCTGTGTGGAGTTCGTTCTGGCGGGGCTGTACGCCAGCGACCGCATCAGCCGCGCCACCCGCCACGGCCGCATGACC
>CAZBXY010000190.1:0-15616 GCA_964495365.1 uncultured Frigoriglobus sp.
GGGGGCGGTCGTGTTTGGGATTTGGTGCCTGGTATTTGAGATTTGGGTCGCTTCAGCGACCGCCGGCGGCGGGCGCGGGGGCCGCGGGTGCGGCCGGGGCGGCGCCCGCGCCGACCGCACCGGCGCGCCGGGCGGCGCCTTCGGGGTCTTCCTGGCTGGCCAGTTCGCGCGGCAGCGGGAACGCCGGGTCCGGCTGGAAGTACTGCGGGAAGTGGTCCAGGTAGCGCCCGCTGGGCAGCGTCATGCCCCCGTACCACGTCTGGCACCCGGTCGAACAGGTCAGTCCCAGGCCGAGGAACGCAGCGACGCTCATCAGCCACCGGCGGTTCGTTCGCATCACGCACCTCAGTCCGACTCACTCCGCAGACGGTGACACGCCCCCAGCGTGGACCGCCCGGTGTTGCCGCTTGTATCGGTCAGTGCGCCCGTGCGGCTTCAGTCGAATTATGCGCCGGTGCGAACGATTTCGGTTCCGTCGCGGTAGGTCGTTGACCCGAAAGGGGTTCGGCCCTAGCATGGCACCTTGTCCGTAGTTCCGAGTTTCCGGTTCCAAAAGTTCCGAGTTCCCGACCGAAGAGAAAACGGTTTCCGACTTGGAACTCTGAAACTCGGACCGTGGAACTCCGGAATCGCTCCCACCTTGAGACGCACTCACGGATGATCGGCACCCGGAACCGCCCCCGTCCCCGCGCGCTGCCGCTCGAACTGCGGTGGGACGCCCGTCAACCGCTCCCGGTCCGCTGGGTGGTCCCGGAGGGCGCGCGGGTCCGCACCCCCGACCCGGCGGCCCCGGGGCTGGATTTCACCACCCGGATGCGCGGGCTGTGTGAAGACGTGGCCGCCCGGTGCGAGGAACTGCGCCACGTCCACATGCCGCGGGTGCTCGTGACGTTCACGCCCAGCCGCAACCGCAGCCGCTACGGCCTTCAGGCCCGCGTCACCCCGCTGCGGTTCCGCGACGGCACGCTCACCCGCCGGCACGGCCCCACCGACTACCAGGTGCAGCGGTTCTTCGTGAACAACACGGAGATGATGTACGTACTGACCTTTTGTCTACCGCGGTTCCTCGATCAGCCGTTCCGCGAGAAACTGGTGACGGTGTTCCACGAGCTGTACCACATCGGGCCGGCGTTCGACGGCGACCTGCGGCGCCACCCCGGGCGCTACGAGGTGCACTCGCACTCGAAGGACCGCTACGACGCCCGGATGGCCGAACTGGTGCGCGACTACCTGGCCGAGCACCCGGAGCCGGAGGTGTTCGGGTTCCTGCGGTCGGGCTACCGCGAGTTGTGGGACGCGCACGGGGGCATCACGGGCGTCGTGGTCCCGCGGCCGAAGCTCTTGCCGGTGGGCGAGGCGTCGCGCGAGGCCGCGGCCCGCCGGCGCGAGGACGAATAGACTCACGTCGCGCACGTCGGCCCGGCCGCCGGCTTCCGCCGGTTCCACGGCATCCGGGCCAGGACCATTCCCATTCCGCAGGTGTCGGTGACGCCCGCGAACACCAGCCCGGCGCCCACGAACCCCGCGATCCCCACGAACGCGGGGTGGACGAAACTCAGCCCCACTCCCAAAAGCACCAGCGCCCCGGCCGCGATCCGCACCTGGCGTTCCAGCGAGATCGTTTTCCGCCCGCGCACGACCGGCAGCCCGGCCCCGACGCACGCGAGCGTTCCGCCCTCCACGTTCGCGGCGCGGGTGAACCCGGCCGCGACGAGCTTCTCGCACGCCTTCTGCCCGCGCCCGCCCTTCTGGCAGATGACGAACACGGGAGCGGCCGGGTCGGCACTCACCGCCTTCGGGTCGAACTGATCGAGCGGCACGTTCCGGGCGAACGCGACGTGAACCTCCTCGAACTCCGCCGGCGTGCGCACGTCGATGAGCGTGACCGCACCGGCCCTCGCCAGTTCCGCGAGCCGGGTCGGGGTGATTGTGGAAACGGACATGGTCGAGCCTCCCGAGTGAGCCTGATTGAAGCTTATTGTGCCCGTAAACCGTCTCGTGCGGCCCTCCACGTCTTGAACGCGCCGGTGAGGTTGCGGCACCGGAACCCGTGTTGGGTGAGTAGCCGGCAGGCGGTGTACGACCGCTGCCCGCTGGCGCAGTGGGCGATGATTTCCCGGTCGCGCGGCAGTTCGTGCAGCCGGGCGCGCAGTTCGCCGAGCGGGACGTGAGCCGAACCCGGGATCGCGCCGGCCTCGCGCTCCGGCGCCTCGCGCACGTCGAGGATCAGCACCCGCGCGGGGTCGAGCCCGTCGAGTTCGTCCCAGTGAATCGAGCGCACGAGTCCGGCGCGGACGTTCTGGGCCGCCATCCCGGCGAGGTTTACCGGGTCTTTCGCCGAACCGAATGGCGGGGCGTAGCTCAGTTCCAGGTCGGCCACGTCATCGACCGTCATTCCCGCGCGGAGCGCGGTCGCCAGCACGTCGATGCGCTTGTCCGCGCCATCGGGGCCGACCGCTTGCGCCCCGAGCAGGTTCCCGCTCTCCGGGGCGAACAGTAACTTCAGGGCGATCGGGCGCGCCCCGGGATAGTACCCCGCGTGCGAATTCGGGTGCAGGCTGACCGACTCGAACGCGATCCCGGCGGCGCGGAGCTGCGCCTCGTTCGCCCCGGTCACGGCCGCGGTGAGGTCGAAGACGCGGACGATCGCGGTGCCGAGTGTCCCGGGATACTTCGTCGGGGTGCCGAAGATGTTGTCGGCGGCGGTCCGCCCCTGCCGGTTTGCCGGCCCGCCGAGCGGGATCAGAGCCGGCTTGCCGGTGACGCCATGTGTCACCTCGATCAGGTCTCCCACCGCGTAGATGTCGGGGTCGCTCGTGCGCAGGTGTTCGTTCACGAAGATGCCGCCGGTTTCGCCGAGCGCGAGGCCGGCTTCGCGGGCGAGTTTGGCCTCCGGGCGCACGCCCAGACCCATCACGACCACGTCCGCGGGCAGCCGCGTGCCGTCGGCCAGCACCACGACCGAGGCCGCCGCGTCTTCCCCAACCGTCGGCGCCTCGAACCGGTCCAGGCTCTTGTTCAGGTGTAGCGCCACCCCGCGCTTGCGGAGTTCGGTGTGCAGGAGCGCCGCCATTTCCGGGTCGAACGGCTTGAGCACCTGCGGGTTCCGCTCGACGACGGACACCTGAAGCCCGCGGCGGTGCAACTGCTCGGCGACCTCCAGCCCGATGAACCCGCCGCCGATCACGACGGCTTTTTCCGCGCCGCGGAGCCGGACCCACTCGTCGATCGCGTCCATGTCCTCCAGTGATCGCAGGACAAAGTTCCCGAGGCGCTCGGCGCCCGGCACGCGGGGCACGATCGGGGCCGCGCCGGTCGAGAGGACCAGCGCGTCGTACCGCTCGGCGTACACGCGCCCGGTCGCGAGGTCGCGCACCACGATCTCCTTGCGGTCGCGGCGGATCGCGGTCACCTCGGACCGCACCCGCACGTCGAGGTTGAACGCGGCCTTGAGCCGTTCCGGCGTCTGCACGAGCAGCTTGTTGCGGTCGGAAATTTCGCCGCCGAGGAAGTACGGCAGCCCGCAGTTGGCGAACGACACGTGCGGCCCGCGCTCGAAGACGACGATCTCCGCGTCCTCCGCCAACCGCCGGGCGCGGGCCGCGCAACTCATCCCGCCCGCGACCCCGCCCACGATCAATACCCGCGTGCTCATGGCTTCTCCTCTTGCGCAGACACGTGTCTCTGGAGTACAATACCGGTATCGGAAGTTGTAATTGCACAATATTGCTAAATAGTAATATAGAAGAGGTGGCACTTGGCGGACCGGGCGCTCGATCGCGGGTCGCTCGAGGCGGTGGCCCGGTTGTTCGCGGTGCTGGCGGAGCCGACGCGGCTGGCGATCCTTCAGGAACTGAAGGAAGGCCCGCGGGCCGTTTCGGAACTGGGGGAGCGGTTGGGGGCCAAGCAAGCAAACATCTCGAAGCAGCTTGGCATTTTGCACGCCGCCGGGCTGCTGGCCCGCGCGCGCGACGGCAACCTCGTGCGGTACTCGGTCGCCGAACCGATGATTTTTGAGTTGTGCGAGCTGGTGTGCGGGAAGCTCCGCCGCGACGCCGAGCGGCAACTCGACGCGCTCGGCGCCGGCCCCAAGAAGCGGTCGTGACGGCCTACACCTTCACCTTGCGTCCGAACTTCGCTTTGAGCATTTTCACAGCGCGCAGGCCGAGTTGGTTGCCGCGCAGTTCCAGCGATTCCAGCTTCGCGGTGTCGGCCCCGATCAGCGCCTTCGCGCCGGTCTCGCCGATGCGGTTGTGCGACAGGTCGAGGTGCGTCAACTGCGAGAAGAACGGGGCCGCGACCAGCGCCGCCACGCACGGTCCGTGGAGATAGTTGCTGCTGAGGTTGAGCCGCGTCAGTGACGGGAAGCACTTCGACCCGGCGAACGTCTGGAAACCTCCCTGTCCCGCCGCAGCGGCCGTCGGCGACAGCGCAATTCGCGATAGGTTGAGCGCGGTGAGCTTGCTCAGATGCTTCGACTTCGCCAGCGCGGCGATGCCGTCGTCCTGGAGCGGGTTGTCGGAGAGGTCGAGCGTCGTGAGGTTCGCGAGGTTCGCGGAGCGGGCCAGGACCGCGACCACGCCGGCGTCGATCCGGTCGCGCGACACGTTCAAGTAGTGCAAACCCTTCGCGTGTTTCGACTTGAACAGGTCGCGCAGTTCCTCGTCGATGGCGCAGTAGCCGCAGGTACACATTCGCGTCAGATCGACGGACGCGAGCCGGGCGAGGAACGGGCTTTGTGCGAGTTCGGTCAGTTCGTTGGCCGCGTTGGGGAACCGCACGGTGCGGAGCGTCGGGGCGACGGCGAACAGCCGCTCGCCTTGCTCGACGAACGTCGTGGGCGACATCGTGACGCCGTCGAGGAACCCGCGGCGGAACTCGAAATCGTGACCCAACTTGGTGGCGCGGATCTCCTTGAGCCAGCGGTCCGAATGGGCCTTGAGGATCGCCTTCGCGATCCGGTTGAGCCGGCGCCCTTCGGTGGTGGTGAGCGGGTGGTGTTCGAGCTGGCACTGCGCGCGGATGAGCGCGGCCCGGGCCTTGTCGTCGTCGGTGCCGCGCTCGTCGAGCCAGTCCGCGAACACCAGCCGCGGAGTGTCGTCGTCCGGGGCCGCGAGGATCGCGGTCATGAAAGCCTGTTCGTCGGTCATCGTGCCTCCCGTGCGGTTACTTCTTCCCCGCGAGCAGCTTCTCGATCTCCGCGCTGGCGGCCTTGATGTCGCGGGCGTGGAACTCGCCGACCACCTTGCCCTGTGGGTCGATGAGGATAGTCGTCGGGAACCCGCGGACGCCGTAGAGCGCCACCGTGCCGCCCGGGCGCTTGTCGTCGCCGGTGCCCACCCGCGTGCCGGCCACCAGCGCGCTGGGGAACGGCATGTCCTTCCCCTTCCAGTGTTCTTTCTTCACCGAAACGAGCTTCGCGTCGAGTTTGGCGGCGGTGTCCACCTCGCCGTCGATGTCCATGTGAACGCCGACGATCGCCAGCCCCTTGTCCGCGAACTTCTCGTGCAGTTCGATGAGGACCGGCATCGCGCCGATGCACGGCCCGCACCAGTAGCCCCAGAAGTCCACCAGGACGTACTTCCCTTTGAGAGCCGCGAGCGACACCTTCTCGCCCTTCCAGCCCATGACCTCGACGAACTCCGGGGCCGGTTTGCCCTTGAGCAGTGCGAACGCCAGCGGCTTCATCGTGATCGGCTCGACGGCGTACTCGCTGCGGTTCTCGGGAACCGTGATGTCCACGAATCGCCCGTCGACCGCGCTGCCGTACATGTTTAGCGTGTATTTGCCCGGCGGGGCGCGGAACTCGAACTTCCCGTCCTTCGTGGAGTAGAACGCCGCCGGGGTGCCATTGTAGAGCAGGTACCCACCGGCCCAGCCAATCTCCTGCCCCGCCTTCGTGAGTTCCTCGCAGGTCAGCGTGCCGGTCACCTTCACCTGCGGCCGGAGTTGGAGGCGGACCGTGCCGGCCGCGAGTTTGGCCGGAGACACCGACGCCAGACCGATCGCGTCGTTCGCCGCGTTGCGGGCGATCAACTGCCCGTTCCGCAACTTCTCACGCGGGATCACGACCGTTCCGTCGGCGCCGCACTTTACTTCTTCGTGGTACACCCATTCGGCCGGTTTCTTCTTCTCCGGGTCTTCGCGGTGCATCATGTGCTGGCAAACGAGCGCGCCCGCGGCGGGCTTGCCGTCCGGGCCGACCACCGTCACCTTCACTTCCTTCGGCGCGCCCTTGTAATCCTTCGGGGCGCGAACGAGCGTGGCGAGGTACTGATCGCCGTTGGCCTCGAACGTGTCCGGGCGCTTCCCGTCGTACTTGACCGGGAGGCAGAGCGTGAGCCGCTCGCCGTCGAGCTTGTATCGCCCCGGGAGCACGCCGGCGGGAAACTTGTAGCCCTCCAGGAGTTCGGATAGGTCGAGTTCGTCGAACTTCAGATCGACCGCGGTCGGGTCTTTGGGATCGAACACGAGCGTGCCCTTGAGGTCGCCTTTTGCGCCCATGAGCTTCGACAGCGCGAACGAATCACCCTTGATGGTGAGGACCGATTCCCACACGCGCCCCAGTTCGCTGCGCTTCTTGAGCGCGGCCTCGTCGAAGAGCCACGCGCCTTGCAGCACCTCCGCCGGCGATTTCGCCTTCGGCGGGTCGTCGGCCCGACCGGCGGTGTGAGTGACAGCGAGTGCGAAAACGACAGCGGCGAGTGTGCGGGTCACGGCTTGACTCCGGGAATAAGGGCGAGCGAGTCCACCGACAGGACGCCGCTGAGTGGGTGCGCTTTCACAGATCGATGATGTCGATGTCGTAATCGTCGCCACCGGGCAGACCCGGACCGGGTCCGCAGCCGACGCTCCCTCAGCCGACCACCGGCTCCTGGGCCGGGCGCTCGCGTTCAACCCGAACGCGAGCGTCGCGATCGTCGGTGATTTCCAGGTTCGGGAACAGCTCCGTGACGAGCTGCCGGTGCTGGATCTCGTGCTCGAACGGGATCGCGTCGTCGTCCGCGCGGTAGCCGATGCGGATCGACAGCCGCCCGCCCGGCCCGTCGCGGCTCAGGGAGATCGTCAATTCGGCCATGCGGACTCCGCAATGAGGATTGTGCGCTGGTCAGTTCACGCGGACCATCTCAAAGGTCGGAGTGTGACGCAGTTCGCATTCTGCGGCGAGCCAGAACTGTACCCCGTCACCCAGCGGGCAACCGGCATCTTCCCAAAAGAAGTATGCTCGCACGCGAACGTCTTCCAGTTGTGGGACAACTACGGGCCGCGGGCCGTACGTGTTGGCGTGTTCGGTTCCGCACCGCGGGCAGTTCCACCAGAGGTTCACGCCGGTCGTACCGGCTGGCAAAGAGCCCGCGACGATGGGTTCGCGCCGCTCCGTGCGAACGCGGGTCACCGCGGGGTGATCGAACCAACCGTGAAGGCAGCCGCACGGCCGACACCGATAGGCATACATCGACAAACGAGCCTCGCGCGAGAACCGGACGCACATGAAGTCGAGACTTCCGCGCGCCGGCAGGTTCACGCATCCCCCAGGTACTCCGGCACCTTCGTGCGGAGGTGTTCGATTTCCTGAAGCGTTTCGCCCAGGTACGCGAGCAACCGCAGGTCGTCCTTCGTCACGGCGCCGCCGCTGAACAGCCACGACCGCACGCGGAACAGTTTGTAGAGCTTCACCAGCTTGCGGTCCGAAATGAAGATCTTGTCCTCGCGGACCAGCGTCTTTACCAGCCGCTCGTAGGACTTGAACACGTCGCCGGGGAAGAACTGGCTGCGGTCGTTCACTTCCTCGCCGCGCCCGTCGCCACTCTTCCGCGCGAACAGGTACGTCAGGTAGCGGTTGGCCTTCAGGAAGTCGTCGAGCGTCGCGTGGCCCTCGATCCACGGTTTCTGGTTCAGCCCCTTGTACGCCTCGCCCTGAAGCCCGGCGTCGATCAGCTCGGTGAAGAACTCGTCCTGCACGCTGCGCGACATGATTTTCAGCACGAACCGGTCCTTCAGCGCCGCGAGTTCGCCCTGTTCGGGGATCTCGTTGGTCGCGGCGAACATGATCCGCAGCGGCACCGGCTCCGGCTTGCCCTCCTGGTAGAACTTCTTCTCGTTGATGATCGTCAGAAGGATGTTGAGGATGGCCGAGTTCGACTTGAAGATTTCGTCGAGGAACACGAGCTTCGCGGTGGGTAGCTTGCCCTCCTTGCGGCGGATGTATTTGCCGTCGCGCAGCTCCTTGATGTCGATGGCCCCGATGATCTCGCTCGGCTCGGTGAACCGCGTCAGCATGTACTCGAAATAGTCCTCCTGCGCGATGCCGAGCGCGTCCTTGAACTTCACCACGATGTCCGATTTCGCCGTGCCGGGCGGGCCGATGAGCAACAGCGGCTCCTGCGCGATCCCCGCGACGCACATCAGGTCGATGATCTCCTGCTTGTTGACGAAGAACCGGCCCAGCGACTCGCGGAACCGGTTGATCCGCTTGCGGATGGTTTCCGCTTCCGCTTGCAGGTCGGCGAGCGAGAGGTCTTCGGGGTTGACCGCGGCGACGACGGCCTTCTCTTTCGTGGCGGGGGGCATGAGCGGTCGGCTCCTTCGGCGGAGTGAGTGTTGTGTGTCAGGGAGCATCATAAGGGGTTTGGCGTGCGGTGGGAATCTCGGAGGATGAACCGATCACTCCCTGAGTTACGCCTTGCGGCGTTTCAGGCGACTCCGAAGGAAGGTGATGATTTCCGGCGTTCCGTAGGTCTTGGCGAAGTCGATGACGTCGATTTTGGGAGGGCCACAGGTGGCGCCGAGATCAGCGCCTCGCTCAACGAAGAGTTTAACCAGTTCGAGCGACTTGCTGAAAATCGCGCTAAAGATGGGAGTGGCCGATTCGCCCAGCCCGTGGTTGATGTTGGCCCCATGGTCGAGTAGCCACACGCAAGTGTCGTGGTGTCCTTGCCCCGCGGCGGAATCGAGGGGAGTTTCTCCTTCGTCGGTCAACTGGTCGATTGGAAGTCCAGCCTGCGCCAGGACCGCCACGATCCTGATGCGCCCGCCCTGTGCCGCGAGATGGAGCCAACTGCCGTTGAGGAATCGCATCCCCAAGACGGGCGGGTCACGGGCAATCAGTTTTCGCACAGTCGCAACGTCATCGCGAGCGATTGCTCCGTACATGGCGTCACCACTGGTCATGGCTTCCGTCCTTGCTTCGGCCGTTTGAGGCGTAACGCACAGCTTACCCGGCTTCCGGTCGGTTTGCGATCTGCGGAACCGTGGGAACCCCGGCAGGCGGCGCGATTCGGGTTGACGGTTTCGACCCGGCGGTTTATCGATTCCGCTCGTTGTCGTGCCGCGAATGTCGGAGCCGTCTCCCGATGCTGCCCAGTCTCACCCCCGTTGCCGCAAGATTGCCAGTCGGTGCGATCGAACCACCTCCGACAACAGGACTTACGGACCGTAACTGCAAGCGGATCGCCGTTGGGCTGATCCTCGCGTCGGTTCTGTTTCACCTCGCGTACCTGTGTTTCCACTGCCCGCTCGACCTCTCCCCGGACGAGGCCCACTACTGGCAGTGGTCGCGGCATCTCGCGTGGAGCTACTACAGCAAGGGGCCGCTCGTCGCGTGGCTTATCCGGGCGTCGTGCGAACTCTTCGGCCCTCTCAGTGAATTAATCGTCGGTTCGCCGATGCTCGCGGTGCGGCTCCCGGCGGTCGCGTGCCACGCGGCGCTGCTCGCGGGGTGGTACGTACTCACAGCGGCAACGCTGAACAGCCACCGGGCGGCGCTGGCGGTGGTGGCGCTGGCCCTGACGCTCCCTCCTGTAATCGCCGGCGCGGTGCTGATGACCATCGACCCGCCGTTCCTCGTGTGCTGGGTGTGGGCATGTGTGGGAGTGTGGAAGGGGTTGCAAAGAGAAGAACCTAACCCCCCGGCCCCCTTCCCTAAGAAGGAAGGGGGAGCCGAACCAAAGGCAGTCAGCGAAGGCGCGCCGAGTGCGCCTCTTCCTCCCCCTTCCTTCTCAGGGAAGGGGGCCGGGGGGTTAGGTTCTTCGCCTTTCTGGCTCCTCGCTGGCGTCTGCTCCGCGTTCGGCGTCCTCGCGAAGTACCCGATGGTGCTCTTGCCGGCGTGCGTGTTCGGCTACCTCCTCTTCTACCGGCGCGACGAACTGAAGCGGCTCGGGTTCTGGCTGTTCGCGGCCGGGTCGGTCGTCGGGCTGATCCCGATCCTCGCCTGGAACTTCGCGAACGACTGGGTGTCGTTCAAGCACGTCGGGACGCAGGCCGCGGGGCAGGGCGGCGGCGGCTTACGCTGGCTCGGGCCGCTCACCTTCGCCGGCGGGCAGGCCGCGTTCCTCATCGGCGTGTGGTTCGTGGTGTGGATTGGCGCGGCATGGAAGTACCGGCGAAGTGCCGACCCGGCGCGGGCGTTCCTGTGGTGGTGTTCGGTGCCGGTGTGGGGCGTGTTCGCGGTTGCCAGTTTGAAGGCGTCCGGCCAGATCAACTGGCCCGCGGCGGCCTACGCGACGGGGTTGGTGCTGATGGTCGCGTGGCTGCGCGAGCAACTCGGCGGCCCGTATCGCAAAGTCGCGGCTCGGGTCGTCGGGGTCGGGGTTGGGGTCGGACTGGCCCTTTCGACGCTCGTTCACTTCCCCGGCCTGATGCGCTCCGCACTGGCGTCCGCGTCCGGGCCGGTCACCGACCGACAGCCCGCGCCCATCCGCAAGTACGACCCGACCGCGCGGCTCCGCGGGTGGAAGTACCTCGCCGGCGAAGTGGACGTCATCCGCGCCCGCGTTCGCACGCAAACGGGCGAGGAACCGCTCGTCGCCGCGACCGTGTGGAACGTGCCCGGGGCGCTCGGCGTGTACTGCCAGGGGAACCCGGAGACGTACTCGTTCGGGCTGGCGATGGGCGACCGGCACAGTCAGTACGATTTGTGGCGCCCGAATCCGGTTTCGGACGCGCAAGCCTTTCGTGGCCGCACGTTCGTGTTCGTGGGGGACGGAATCCCCGCCGACGCCGGCGTCTTCGAGCGGATCGAGCTACCGACCGTGGTGGTTCACCGCGAAGAGGGCGTCCCGGTGGCGGTCTGGTGGGTGTGGGTCGGGCACGGCTTCAAGGGGTTTCCCGATAAGCGGCTCGGCCCACCGCGCTACTAACCCGCGCACGCGGTTATTTCATAAAGCGGTGACGAAAGTGGGCACTGTGGGAATTGGGAACTGGTCGATTTCGTGCGAGTCGTGCGCCCTGAGTTGGAAACGGACGGGCGGCCTGACGGACTACGAACGTCAGGCGCTGGAGTCCCGGCCGTGTCCGGCGTGCGGGGCGTACACCCTCAGTTGCTCCGATCCGCGAACGACCCCGGCCCGGCGCACCGTGCGGGATGCCGCCCGCCCGCGCCGGGCCGCGTAATGTCCACAGGGTAACAGTTCCAATAACGCGGTTCTTGGTCTTCAGCCGCGGAGCGGCGTCAGATGTTAGCCCGGGGTGAAGCGAGCGCTTCGCGAGCGCAACCCTGGGTACGTGACAGAAGTAACCCCAAGCGCCGGAGGGGCGACAGAACCGACTCCGTGCGTTCTGTCGCCCCTCCGGGGCTTCATTTTGCTTCGCTATCGTTTCCCAGGGTTGCGCCGCTGCGCGGCTCCACCCTGGGCTAACATCGGACGCCGCTCCGCGGCTGAAAACGGCGGTGTTCGGCGACTCGAAACTCCGTCGTGATCGCGCCCGGTATAATCACCTCAGACCGCACACCTCGGAGTTTCACCATGAAATTCGGACGCGGGCCGCTGGCAGTGGCGTGTATCGGGCTGGGCGCGTTCGGCGCGATCGTCGCCACGCAACACCTTCACGGCCAACCGCCCGCACCGGTGCCGGCGCCTGTGCCGCTCCCGGGGCGAGAGTGGCAGTCGTTCGCGCCCGTTGTGAAGCGGGTGTTGCCGGGCGTCGTGTGTATCGAAGGCAAGGCCCGACCGAAGCGCGCCGCGGGCGAAGACACCGATCCCGGGTTCGGCTCCGGCGTCCTCATCAGCCCCGATGGCGTCATTCTGACGAACTTCCACGTCCTCGCGGGCCTCGATCAGGTCGAGGTGACGCTCGCCGACGGCCGCAAGTTCACCACCGCCGACATTCGACGCGATCCGAAGACCGACCTGGCGCTCGTGAAGCTCGCGGACGTGAAAGACCTGCCGTTCCTCGAATTCGGCGACAGCGATCAAATGGAAGTCGGCGATCGCGTGCTGGCGGTGGGCGCCCCGTTCGGCCTCACGGGATCGGTCACGCACGGGATCGTCAGCGCCAAGAGCCGCAACAACCTGAGACTCAACCAGTTCGAGGACTTCCTTCAAACCGACGCCGCGATGAACCCCGGTAACAGCGGCGGCCCGCTCGTGAACATGGACGGCAAGGTGATCGGCCTCACGGCCGCGATCAAGACCCGCACCGGCGGGTTTCAAGGGGTCGGGCTGGCAGTGTCGAGCAACCTCGCGAAAAAGATCGCCGACGATCTTCTCAAGAACGGAAAAGTGCAGCGCGCGTTCGTCGGCGTCGCGGTGCGCGACCTCGACGACGAGAGCGCCAAGCGGTCCGGGGTGAAGGACAAGGCCGGGGCGGTCGTGACGAAGGTCGGCGAGGAATCGCCGGCGGCGAAGGCCGGCGTTCTGATCGGCGATGTGATTACGAAGGTGAATGGGCAGCCGGTGAAGGACGCGCACGACCTCATCAAGGTCACCGCGGCGCTGCCGATCGGGCAGGTGGTCGATGTGCTGCTGTGGCGCGACGGGAAGTTCTACATCGGCAAGGTGAAGGTCGAAGAGGAGCGGGTCGCGCTGAAGCCGGAGCCGGAACCGGTCGCGCGGCCGAGCGGCATCACGTCCGAAGCCGTGGGGCTGGCGATGACCGACTTCACCGAGGACATGGCGCTGCAGCGGAAGCTGCCGAAGGAAACGCGCGGCGCCGCGATCTCCGGGATCGCGCGGAACAGCCTTGCCGAGCGGAGCGGGCTGGTCCGCGGAATGGTGGTGCTGAAGGTGGACAAGACCGCGGTCACCTCGGCGCTGACGTTTGAGCAGGCGCTGAAGAACGCCAGCGCCGAGAACGGCGCGCTGCTCCACGTGCTGAAGGCCAACGGCGACGTGGATTTTGTGCTGCTGCGACTGAAGTAACCGCATTTTGTAGGACAGGCATCTTGCCTGTCGGGTCCGCTGCGCCTGCTGCGCAGTCTTGCTTGGGACAGGCAAGATGCCTGTCCTACATCCATCCGGGGTTCTCACATGAAACGCGCTCTCTGCCTTCTCGCGCTTCTCGTACTCACCGCCGCGGCGCGGGCCGACGATTCCCCGGTCGCCCCGGACGGCAAGCTCACCAAGCTCGCCGGTGGGTTCAAGTTCACCGAAGGCCCGGCTCCCGACGCGCGGGGCAACGTCTACTTCACCGACCAGCCCAACGACCGCATCCACATCTGGAGTACCGACGGCAAGCTCTCCACGTTCATGGAACCTTGTGGAAGGTCCAACGGCCTCTCGTTCGACAAGAACGGTACGCTCTGGGCCTGTGCGGACGAGAAAAACGAGCTGTGGAAGATCGACGTGAAGACGAAGGAGAAGACCGTTGTCGTGAAGGACCACGGCGGAAAGCTGCTCAACGGCCCGAACGATATCTGGGTGCGCGACGACGGCAGCGCGTACTTCAGCGACCCGTTCTACAAGCGCCCGTACTGGAAGCGCGGGCCGATGGAGCAAGACAAGCAAGCGGTTTACTTCGTCTCGGCCAACGGGAAACTGAGTCGGGCCGACGCGGGCGACATCAAGCAGCCCAACGGCGTCATCGGCACCCCGGACGGCAAGACGCTCTACGTCGCCGACATCGGCGCCGGGAAAACCTACCAGTACGAGGTCGCCGCGGACGGTACGCTGTCGAACCGCAAGCCCTTCTGCGCGCAAGGCTCCGACGGCATGACGATCGACGAGCCGGGCAACGTGTACTTCACGCTCGGCAAGTTCGTGACGGTTTACGACAAGACCGGGAAGAAGGTGGCGTCGATCGATGTGCCGGAGAACTGCACGAACGTCTGCTTCGGCGGACCGGACATGAAGACGCTATTTGTCACCGCGGGCACGAGCCTGTACTCGATCCCGATGAAGGTGAAGGGCGCCGCCCGGCAGTGAGGCGCTCGTCGTCGCGCGCAGCCCGCGTGCGGCCGAAAACGGTTACCAGCGGCGACCGTAGTAGATCGCCCCGCCGTAATACGGGCCGCAGTGCGGGCGCGGCGGGCCGACGACATACACCGGGGCAGGCCGCACGACCACCGCCGGCGGCGCCTCGTACACCACCGGTGCGGCTTCGCGCACCACGACGCGCGCCGGCGACGGGCGCGCGGCCTGCATCTCCGCGATCACCCGCTGCGAGACGCCCGCGTTCTTCAGCATGTCGAGGTCCGTCGGGACGAGCTGAAACGTGCTCCTGGTACTCCGGATCTGGTTGATGATGACCGTGTCGCTGTGCCCGGCCTGGGCCAGCCCGATCACGTCCGCAATGCCCAGCCGCTGGGCCTGCGCCTGGGCGTCGGCCAGCGCCGCGGCCTGCGCGACCTCGCGGTTGCGCGCCTCTTCCTTATCGGCGCCGTTGCCGATCAGCGCCCCGGTCGCCGTGCCCGCGGCGGCCCCGATCGCGGCCCCGGCCAGCGGGCGCCCGGTCGCGGCCCCGACGGCGGTTCCCAGCGCCGTTCCGACCACGCCGCCGCCGACCGCGCCCCGCTCGGTGTTGTTCATCGTCGAGCAGCCGGACCCGGCTGCGGCGACGACCGCAATCAGCCCAAAAGTCCCGAATCGCAGGTGTCCCGTTCGCATGAGCGTTCCGTCCTCGCTATTCGACCGTGCGGGCTTATGCCGAGCCGCCAAAAATCCGTCAACGCCGGTTCCGCGTTCCATTCTGCCGGGCGAACGGGCTGCGCACGCGAACTTGCACGCCCCGCTTACGAACCGCCGAAATCCGACGACCGGCCGACCCGCTCATCCGGCACAACCCGCGCCGTTCGCCGGGTCGCGGTCGGCCACGTGTTGACTTCGCCCGCCCCGGCTCGCACACCATCTATCGGCACCGCACGAACCTCGCCCTGAGTGCGCGGTGTCAGTAATTGCGTGAGTTTCGCTCAAGTTTGGACCCGAAGGACGCGACATGACCCCCGACCGACCGGTGGACAACGCCCCGTACCAGTCGCTCGCCCACGGCGGCCTGACCATCGAGGGGTGGTCGCGCGCCGCGGTGCAGAGCTACTGGCGCGTCCCCGAACTGAACGTCGGGTTCGACCTCGGCGCGCAGCCGTGGGACTTCATGGGCACGCCCACCTGGTTCGTGTCGCACACGCACCTCGACCACGTCGCGGCGCTGCCGGTGTACGTCGCCCGCCGCCGGATGATGAAGATGGAGCCGCCCACCGTTTACGTGCCGGCGGAGAGCCTGGACGACGTGAAGAAGCTGATGACGATCATGCACCGGCTCGACCGCGGGCGGCAACTGGCCGACGTGCGCGGGCTGTCCGCCGGCGACGAGATCGAACTGTCGCGCGAGCGCGTGGTGAGCGTGTTCGACACGGTCCACACGATCCCCAGCCGCGGGTTCGTGGTGTGGGAGCGGCGCAACA
>CAZBXY010000191.1:0-15599 GCA_964495365.1 uncultured Frigoriglobus sp.
TTGATGACGCCCTCCGGGAACCCCACGTTCATCGCCAACTCCGCCACCCGCAGGGCGGTCAGCGGGGTCTGCTCGGCCGGCTTCAGCACCAGGGTGTTCCCGCACGCCAGCGCCGGCCCCCACTTCCACGCCTGCATGAGCAGCGGGAAGTTCCACGGGATGATTTGCCCCACGACGCCCACCGGTTCGTGCCGCGTGTAGCAGAAGTACGGCCCGTTGACGGGGATCGTCTGGCCGAAGATCTTGTCGGCCCACCCCGCGTAGTAGCGGTAGCACGCGATGGTGAGCGGCAGGTCGGCGGCGAGCGAGTCGGCGATCGGCTTGCCGTTGTCGAGCGATTCGAGCGCCGCGAGTTCGTCCTTGTGCGCTTCGACGGCGTCGGCGAGTTTGCTGAGCAGGTGCCCGCGCTCGGAGGCGTTCATCCGGCCCCACGGCCCGGTTTCGAGCGCCGCGCGCGCGGCCTTCACCGCGAGGTCGACGTCGGCCTTGTCGCCCTCCGCGACGCGGCAGATCACCTCGCCGGAGGTGGGGTCCACGGTCTCGAACGTCTTGCCGCTGGCGCTATTTACCCACTGGCCGCCGATGAGCATCTTCTGCTCGGCGACGCGGGGCTTGGCGTGTTTGGGCTTGGCCGCGGGCGCGGCGGTTGCGGTGGCCATGGGAGAGGAACTCCGGGTGAGAGTGAGAAGCCGGGCAACGGGCGCCATTGTCCGCGGGCCGGGGGGAGAGTCAAGCCGCTGGGGATCGAGTGGTTTGCACCGAACGGAAAACTCAGCCTTCAGCAATAACGCGGCGATTCTCGAATCGACCGACGGCACGTCCGGCAAAATCCCTTCAAGCCATTCGGTCGTCGTAGTCGATCCGACTTCAGACTGTCAGGTCTGGCATGAATTCCGTGCCCCGGTCGGCGCCGGGACGCCCAGATGGATGGGAAACTCGGGGAGGATGGCCCATGAGAACCGTGTTGCAGCGGATCGGTCGGCTCGCGGCGCTGTTGCTGCCGCTGGGGCTGGCGGCGTGCCAGACCCTCATCAAGACGGAGCCGTGCGGCCCCGACGGCTGTGCATCGGTGCCGCCGATCCACGAGCCGAAGGTGGTGACCAACCCCACGATGCACGCCGCGGCGTGCGACCTGGACCACCTGGAGAAGCATATCGACTGGTACGGGAGCGTGGTGGCCAAGACCCCGGACGTGTGGGGCCAGGCCAGACTGACCCGCTACCGCGAAGAGTTCGAGCGGGAGATGAGCGTCGATAAGAACCCGTTCGCGCTCGAACTCCAGGGGGCGCTGGCGCGGAGCGATCAGGCGTTCTTCGCCCACGCAACGGCCCTGTCGCTCGCCGCACGGCCGCGGCCCCCGGTGATCGGCCGGGTGACGGAAATCGTACCACAGACCCGCGACGTGACGGTGGTCACCAACACTTCCTCCGAGCGGAAGGCCGACGGCGTCACCACAAAACAGGACGTGACCGACAAAGCCACGTTTGGGCAACCGAAAGCGGAGGAGGGACCGATCAAGTTGCCCACGGCGGTCAGCCCCAAGGATCTGCTTTCCGATCCCGACAAAGCGATTCTCCGCGAGGAACTGCTGAAGGACAGGCGGATCGGGTACGGCGAACTGAAGACGGCGGGCATCGGGCTGGAGCCGTCGTTGGTCGTCGCGCAGAAGAAGCGGCACCTGGACTTCCTCAACCAGATCCGCCGCGAAAACGAGGGCGACGACACGGCCGACTCGCCCGGCTACTCGCTCAACCTGATTCGGGTGCCGGTGTCGGTGCTGCCGGGCAAGCGGACCGACGTCGGTCACGGGGCCGAGATCACCATGACCCTCACCCCGGTCCTCGGCGACGACCTGCTCCCGGCCACCTTCCGCAACCTGGTGGCGAACGACCTGCTCCACCAGCTCGGCTTCCCGCTCACACAGGTGCTCGGCACGAAGGGCATCACAACGATACTGACCCCCGATTCGAAACTGGTGATCATCGCCCTCCCGGCCTTTCACAAGTTGAACGAACTGCGCCGCACCGGAACGGAGGAAGCGATCCAGGTTTTCCTCCTCGACCTGACGCCCCGAGAACTGGACGGCCTCAAGCAGATCGCGAAGTT
This sequence comes from uncultured Frigoriglobus sp., assembly GCA_964495365.1. Classification (GTDB taxonomy): domain Bacteria; phylum Planctomycetota; class Planctomycetia; order Gemmatales; family Gemmataceae; genus Gemmata. Next base: position 2,107 of record CAZBXY010000191.1, read on the forward strand.
ACTCGACTCGAAGGACGCCACCGAACTGCTCGCGCTTCTGGAGAAAGCGGAGCCGGATATCGTGATGGTGAGTTCGGACCCCAGAATGCCGATGCCCGGAACACCCGAGCGCAAGAAGTTCCTGAGCGAGCGGACCATTACCTTCAAGGCCGAAATCACGTCGTACAAGGACACCGGTGACCCGCAGAAGAACCCCGGGCGGGATCCGAATGCCCCGAGCCAGCGCGTCGAACAACGGGCCAAGGAATTCGCCCTGAAGCTGCCCATCCCGCCGATGTCGTACTCGCCGGGGCTGGTCAACAAGACCGGGTTCCCGACGTCCCAGTTGCTCGACGTGTACGGCCTCTCGGACTGCTTCCAGATCGCGTTCGCTGCGCACACTGCGCTACAGGAGTCGATCAAGCGGCAAAACTACGCTCACTTGCCGGACATTCAGGGGTTCTTGCAACAGGAAATCGTGGGGGCGTACCGCTTTCTGGCCGAACCGGGATGCCAGCACCTGTGGCACCTGTTCTGCACGCGGGACATGGTTACGGCAGTGCGCACCCGCAACCTCGACGTCCTCCAAGCACAGCGGGCAACTTTCCGCACCGAAGTAAAGAAAATCACCGGCGACAGTAAGAAACCATTCAACGAACCCGGCGAGTATTCGACCACTGCGGCTCTCGCGTGGTGCATCCTGGTTGATTCGGCCCTGCTCAACGACCGGCTGGTGCGGGACATGCGCGAGACCGCGACCTCCAAGGGGTACGCGCCCCCGCCGGCCGACTACTGGCCCCAGTACTACATGCCGGACCCGCCGCCGGAGGCCCGCTGCGCGTTCAACGCCTACGTCACCCTGCGGTGGCCGATCCGCGTGTTCGCACTCGACCCGTACACCCAGGACCAGAACATCGCCGACCAGTTCAGCAGCCGCCGCGAGATGCAGCTGGCCCTGTCGATCGCGTTCACCAACGGGTTCATCGGGGCCAACACGCTGACCAAGTACACCCGCCGACTGGAGGCCGAGTACGAGACGATCGCCCTGAACCGCACGCAGGTCGGGTTCAGCCACGGCGAGAACGTGTTCGGCTGGCGGTTCTACCCGCGGTTCCAGACACCCGACACCGAGAGCAACCTGACCGTGTTCGTCCGCGACCAACTGATCGGCGGACCGAGCCGCAACGCCCTGCTCCGCCAGCGGCGCCTCGAACCGGGGCCGCGCGAGTGCGTCGCGGTCGTCATGATGCCGTCGTTCGTCCCGTACGCCACCCTGGACACCACCAGCAACTGGTTCGGGCTGGCGAACCCGAAGCACAAGGTGCTCGACCACACTCAGGCGCTCAAGCTCAGCCACACCGTTCACACCCTCAAGAACGCCGGGTGCGGGGTGCAGGACGCGAACTGCTACCGCGATGGCGAACTGGGCCGGCTGCTCCGCCGGGCCGAGCAACTCGAAGCCCGGCTGCCCAGCCAGACCCTCACCGTGCCGGTCCCGGTGCTCAACACCCTCGGCGGGTTCGAGATGTTCGCCCACGGCGTCACCGACCTGGCCCCGGAACTGTACGGCTGGTACGGAGCCCCGGGCGTCTCCGACACCGACGATTCCACGACCCTGTTCCTGGTGGGCGACCACTTCAGCCCGCTGAACACGAAGGTGATCGTCGGCAACCGGGCCATCATCGCTGACAATCAGCGGATGCTCAGCCGGCAGGTGGTACAGGTGACTGTGCCGAAGGGCACGCTCCTCGTGTCGAAGGACGGCAAGCCGCACGTCAGCGCGCACATCGCCACGCCCTACGGGGTGACCCGCGAACTGCTGATCCCGGTCGTGAAGCCGGGGACGGTCGCCGAAGCGCCCAAACCGCCGCCGGCCGCCCCGACCGAGGGGTACACGTTCGGTGCCGCTGACATCACGCTGCCGTACTGCAAGAAGGGGGCCGGGAAAGGCGAATACCATCTGGGGATCGTTCCGCTGCCCAAGACGGCCGCGATCAAACTGAACTGGGCGGACGCACTGGGCACCGCGCCCGTCCAAGTAAAGGACGTAACGTTCACCTTCACGTACAAGAACTGTCCGTTCGAAATCGCCGTACCGACTTCGATCGTGGCCAACGGCGGGTCTTACGCACTCACCAACGAACACCTCACTCCCGTGTTGACGGAGTTGTTCAAACGGCTGAATGCGTTCGCCCCCTTTACGGACGAAACCGACCCGCTGGCGACCGGACTGAAGGTGACGGCGACGGTCACACCGATCGACGAGGGACGGGCGGTGGTGCCCGCGAAAGTGACCGGAGAACTCACGTTCAAGTTCGCCTGCACCATCTGCGACGACAAGGCCCTCGTCCCCGGTAGACTGCCGCTGATGCCCGAACCGAAGAAAGTTACGGAAACGGCCGAACCAACGTCCGCTCCGTTACCCGCTTCCCCCGCACCGGCCCCGAGCCTCCCGACCCCGCTCCCGCCGGCCCCCGCGGCGCTCCCGAAGCCGTAACCGGTTCGCACTCCGCCCCGACCCCCGGCCGGCGCGCCCCATGGGCGCCGGCCGGGGTCTCATTTCCGAACGGCGCGCCGGGCGTCAGACGCGCTCCCACGTCTGGCGGAGCAGGACCGTTGGCGCCGGGTTGCCGCGGAACTGCCAGTTCCACGACGCGCTGCCCAACACGCACCGGAGCATCCGAACCGTCTGCGCCGGGCGCCGAACGAACGACGGCAACGCCGCCCACGCCACCTTCAACAGCCGCAGGGAGCGCAGCCGCGCGCGGGTGCCTTCGAGCCACGCCTCCGACGTGCGGCGGTAGTCCTCGGTGCCGTCCTCCTCGTGAACGAGCCGAAACAGCCCGTCGGCGCACGCGGCCAGTTGCCCCGGCACGGGGTACCAGCCGCCGAACGACCGGGCCAACCGCGCCCAGTGGAACTCGGGCGCCCCCCTCTCGAAATCGGACGGCGGGCGCAGCAACGCGCGCGGGTCCGGGCGCTCGCGGAAATGAATCGCGGTCGTGACGAACCGGGCCCCGGCCGTCGCCGGATCGAGTAGCCGGTGGACGGTGGCGAACAGGTGGCGGTAAATGATGTCGTCGCGCCCGGCCACGGCGTCCGTGGGCTGTGCGAAGTGTTCGAGCGACCCGTTCGCGATCACTGCGTCGAACTGCCCGTCCCACTCCGGGCCGAGGTGCTTGTAGTCTTGCAGGCGCACGGTCAGCCCGGCGCGCGTGTTCCGCTTCACCTGTTCCGGCGACACGGTGATGCCCCACGCTTTTGCGCGCCGCGCTTCGGCGGTCTTCAGGATGCGGCCGTATCCGCACCCGATGTCGAGTACGCGGCTCCCAGCCCGCACCCTGGCGCGATCGAGCAGCACCTCCGCCTGCCGCGCCTGCGCGGTTTCGTAAGGTCGGCCCGGGTCACCGTCGTACATGCCGTCGGTCAGGTCGGTGAACCCGAGAGCGGGGAAGAAGTGGTCGTAGACCGAGTAGCACGCGACCACCGTGGGGGCGGTCGTCTGTCGGGCGACGGTCGGGTCGGTGTCGCGGGTCGGGTCGGTCGCGGTCATGGGCAAACCTCCGGGCAATGCGCGCACCGGCCCCGCGGCGGCAACGAGCCACCGGAAGCGGTTACGCGGGGTTCAGGAAGGGGTCAGGAACGGATCAGTCTGGAGCGGTCGGGAGCGGCGCGTGGTGAGCACACATGCAGGCGGACGATTTCCGTCGCCAGCCCGAGCCAGCCGAGCACGCGAATGACGGCGGCCGACGGATCGAGTTCGTACCACCGGTGCCCGTGCGCGGCCGCGTCAGGTTGGGCGTGGTGGTTGTTGTGCCAGCACTCGCCGAGCGACAGCGGCAGCAGCCACCATACATTCCGGCTGTTGTCCGGTGTCGGGTAGTTCCGCCGGCCCCACCGGTGCGCGACCGAGTTCACCACCAGCGTCGCGTGCCAGAGAGCCACCACCCGAACCCCGGCGCCCCACACCACGACCGAACTCGCGAGCGCCCAGCCGCCGACCACCCATGCGAAAGTGAACATCACGCCGGCGAAGAGGAAGTTGAGCGGCACGTGCGCGGCCTCCAGGAACCGGAGGAACGGTTCCCGGCGGAGGTCGTCGACCACCGGGTGCTCCGACCACGGGGCGCCGTCGGGTGACGAGAGCGCCACCCAGCCGATGTGTGCCCGCCAGAACCCGGCCCCCGAGTGCTGTGGGTCGCCGGCCTCGTCGGCGTGGGCGTGGTGGAGTCGGTGCAGCGCGCACCACCGGAGCGGCCCGCCCTGAAGGGCCAGAGCGCCGAGTACACCGAAGAGCCACCGCACCGACCGGACGGCGACGAAGCTCTTGTGCGCGAACAACCGGTGGTGTCCCACGCTCACCCCGATAGCGGTAAGGCCGTACAGCACGACCGCGACGGCCAGCCCGGACCACGAGAAGGCGAAGGGGGCGAGCGCGGCGAGGGCGTGAAGGGCGACGGCACCGGCCGCGTGCGCCCGATCGATCTTCACGACGGGTGCCGGTACCCGCTGGGCAGTACGGTCCACGGCTTCTCTCCGCAGGGAGGAAGAAAGGTTGGAACGGGTTGGTTCGGGTGTTCAGCGCGCGTCGCACGCGTCGTCGGGCTTGTAACCGAAGCCGTCCTTCTTCGCGACAGACCAGTACCACAGGACGAAGGTGATGGCCCCGCCGTAGATGAGTGGCGACTCCTCCGGCCACCAAGCCATCGTCGGCATGAGGGCCAGCATGCCCAGCCCGACGGGGAAGAACCGGCTCCAGTTGGTCGAGCCGAGGACGAAGAACGCCAGCCCGCTGAGCGCGCCCAGTGTCGGGTAGATCGCCAGCGCCGTGCGGGCCGGTTCCGACTCCGAGAACGGCACGTACGCGAGCATGACCGGGAAGTACGCGATGATCTTCCCGGCGGCGACGATGAGTGAGTGCCGCTCGGTCGTCGGCAGTTGGCGGACGCGGCGGAGCATGTACCACCAGAGCACCGCCGTCATCGACGCGGCCGTGGTGATGTTCACGAGCCACACGTCCAGCGCCGATCCGCCCCCGCGGGCGAGCAGGTAAATCGCGGTGTTGGCGACCAGTATGGCCGCGCCGAACCAGACGGTGACACGCCAGGAGTACTCTGGGTGCGGCTCCGGGCGCGTGCGGGCGAGTTGCCGGAGCCAGTCCCAGAACCCCGGCGGGCGCGCCGTCACCGCGGCACCGCGGAGGTAGCGGTCGAGGTCGTCGGCCAGTTCCAGCGCGGAGGCGTACCGCGCGCCGGGCTGCTTCTCCAGGCACTTCAGGCAGACCGCTTCAAGATCCTTGCTCACACTGGGTGCGAGTTGGCGCACCGCGGGCGCCGGGTCGTCGGCCACGCTGCGCAACACCGACACCACGTCCGACCCACGAAACGGCGTGCGCCCCGTCAGTAACTCGAAGAGGATCACGCCCAGCGCGTGAACGTCGGCGGCCGTGGTCAGGTGGCGCTCGCCGCGGGCCTGCTCCGGGGCCATGTACGCCGGCGACCCGGCGGCCGTCGAGGCGGTCGCGTCGGCCCGGCGCGCCAGCCCGAAGTCCGCGATATGCGGAACGCCATCGGCGTCGAGCAGGATGTTGGCCGGCTTGAGGTCGCGGTGAATCAGCCCGTGCTGGTGCGCGTGGTGAACGCCCCGTGCGATGTCGCGCACGATCTCCGCGGCCCGCGCCGGCGCCAACTGGCGGTCGGGACCGAGACCCTTGAGCCAGTTCGCGAGGCTGTCGGTCATGAGCGGCATGGCGAAGTACAGTTCGCTGTCGGTTTCGCCGTACTCGAACAACGGAACGACGTTCGGATGGCTCAGCCCGGCCATCGCCTCGACCTCGAACCGGACGCGGGCCCGCTCCGCCTCCGACATCCCCGCGGTGCGCACCACCTTCACCGCCACGTCGCGCCCGACGCGCCGGCGGGCCTGGAACACGTCGCCCATCGCCCCGCTGCCGAGCCGTTCGACCAGTTCGAAGTTCCCCAGAACGGTCCCGGCGCGGGCCACCGGCTGCGGCGGGTTCACGACGTGTTCCAGCCGGCGATCGCCGCCCATGAACCGGGCGAGCGACTCCGCGAACGCCGGGTGCCGCGCGAGCCACTCCACGACCGGCTTCCAGTCGCCGGCGTCTTGCGCCCGGCACGCCAGTTCGATCCCTTCGTCCAGGCCGTGCGGCGCGGTTCGGTCGGGTGACGGTTCGGCAGACACGGGCGGCTCCTTCGGTCAGGCGGTGGCGTCGGTGAGTACGTCGCGGAGCGCGGTCACGGCCCGGTGCAAGAGCTGCGACACCGCCCCCTCGGTGCGGTTCATCAACCGCGCAATGTCCGCGAGTTTGAGCTTCTGAAGGTATCGCAGCTCGACCGCGACCCGCTGCAGGTCGGGCAGTTCGGCCAGTGCCCCCGCGAGCCGCTCGAACTGCTCGTTCCGCGCCGCCCGCTCGCTGGGCGACGTGTGATCGGCCGCGAGCCAGTCGGCCAGCCGCACGGAAGACCGGGCGAAGTCGTCCGGCGAGATGTCCGCCTGCGCCCGCGCGAACTTCCGCGCCGCGTCGATCAGGTTGTTCGCCAGCGCCCGTCGGAGGTATCCCAGGATTTCGAGGTCGGAGCGCCTGACCAGTTTCTCGCGGGCCGCGTGCGCTTCCAGCAGCGTCTGCTGAACAAGGTCCGCGGGGTCGAGCTTGCCGCGCAGCCACGCGGGCATCTGGCACTTCGCCCACAGCAACAGCGCGGGCCGAAAGCGATCGAGGTCGGGCGGTTCGGTCATCGGCGTACCCTCAGGCGACACGTTCCCAGCGGACCGGGCGGTCCGATCTTACGCGAAATTCTGGGAAATTGCTGAGAGCCGATTCGGCGCTGGTAGGAACGGCCGCGGCGCGGATGGATTCGGGGGGTTCTGGCTCTGACCGGATGAATCACGAGGTGAGTGCTGCCGCGGCGCCTCTTGTGCTGCGCGGGTCACGGCCCGGCCATCGGCAGCGACCGGACGGCCGACTCCTTGTGGCTGGCGGCCGAACACTCCGCAAGGTGCGGGTAGCTGCACGCCGTCGGGAACGAGCTGCCCGCCAGCCGCAGATCCTTGCACCCGCAGGTTCCAAACGCCAGCCCCCGACGCGCGCACTCGGCGTTCAACCATTCGTAGGTCGCCCGCTTCCGCGCCAGCGGCACCGAGAACGCCGTGCCACCGTCGATCGGGCACTCCTCCGTACAGTGAGCCGCGGCCGCCCCCAGGTACGGCACGGCTCCCAGCCGCGCGCGGTTGATGCCGGGCGTCAGGAACAGGTACGCAGCCGACGCCTGCACCGCCCCGGTCCTGGCGATGGTGTCCAGAACCGCGGCCAGTTGTTCCGGCCCGTCATCGACCCCGGGCAAGATTGGGTCGAGTCGCACGAACCGCTGCGACAGCCCGTACTCGCGGGCCAGCGACAGGTTCGCCAGCCGCGCTCGACTCGGCGGGCACCCGGGTTCGACGGCCCGGTTCCGCGCGTCGTCCAGGTTGGTCAGCCCGACGAACAGGACCACTTGCTCGGGGTAGTCGGCCAGCAGCCGGAAGACCCGCCGCGGCACGACCCCCTTTGTCGAGAGGAGGACCGTCACCTTCCGCGGTAGCACGCGGCGCAGCAGCGCCTCCAGGTTGCCCCGCGCGGCCGGGGCGAGGGGGTCGGTGAACGGGCTGAGGTAGAGCGTCGGCGGGTACTCGTCGCGGCGGAGCAGCTCGTCGAGCGCCAGCGCCGGGGCGACACTGTTCCCGCCGGCCTCGTGGCGGAGGGTCATCGACTGATACCGGTGGAAGTGGCAGTACCCGCACCGGTGCTCGCAGCCCGCGGTGAGGTCCACGCCCCACTGGTCACACATCCCGGGCACCCGGGTGATCCGGGCCTGGGCAACTGGTCGTGTCATTTGGCCCTCAAGTTAGGTGTGTGATTGCCCCGACGTGCTGCCGGGCGGTTGCGCCGTGGTCACCGTCTCCGTGCCGACGGCCGGCGAGCTCGGTCGGCCGTCCGGTTCCGCCCCGCGGTCCAGGCGGATCAGGTACAACCCGATCAGCATCGTCACCCCACCGTATCCGATGGCGAACACCCACGGCCCGAGCGCGGGGACGGCCTTGATCACGAGGGCCAGCGCGAAGTAGCCCGCGCCGATCAGGTAGTACCCGCCCCAGAACGGAGCGGCGAGCGCGAGATAGAAGAGGCCCGTGAACAGCGCAATCAGTGGGTAGAGCGACAGCCGGTAAGCCGTCACGTCGCCCCCCTCCGGCGGGCGATACACGATCGGGAGCAGAAAGGTAGCGACGAGTACCCCGACGACGACCGTCAGGGTGTGCCGGTCGCCGGCCCGGAACCGCGCCCGGCGCAGAATCGCCCAGTACAGCCCGGCGAGCGCGATCGCGTGTACGGCGGCCGCGACGAGAAAGGGTTCCCGCGGCAGTCGAGTGAAGACGGCCCACGCGAAAAACAGGTACCACACGACGGTCAGGCCACCGGTCCACAGAGAAAGGTACCCCCACGCCCGGGGGTTGTCGAACTGCTGCCACAGGACGGCGCGCACGGCCTTGCCCCAGATGCCCGGCAACCGGGCGCACACCGGTTCCCCGCTGAGGAACCGCTGGATGTCGTCGGCCAGCTCCTGCGCCGAGGCGTACCGCCGGGCGGGTTCTTTCTCCAAGCACTTCGCGCACACCGCCGCCAGATCCTTACTCACGTCCCGGCGCAGCGACCGCACCGACGGGGCCGGTTCCTCGATCACCCGGCGCAGCACCGCGGCGATGTCCCCACCGCCGAACGGGGTGCGACCGGTTAGCAACTCGAACAGGATCATGCCCAGCGCGTGAACGTCCACCGCGGTGGTCAGGTACTTGTCGCCGCGGGCTTGCTCGGGCGCCATGTACGCCGGCGCACCGGCGATGCCCGTCGCGGTCGCGTCGGCGCGCCGCGCGAGACCGAAGTCGGCGACCCGCGGTGTGCCCTCCGCGTCAAGTAGGATGTTCGCCGGCTTGAGATCGCGGTGGATCAGCCCCCGTTGGTGCGCGTGGTGGACGCCGCGCGCGATGTCGCGGACGATCTCCGCGGCCTTCGTCGGCGCGGTGAGGCGGTCCTTCAGCCATCCGGCGAGCGAGCCGGTCATCAGCGGCATGACCAGGTACGGTTCACCGTTGGCCTCACCGGAGGCGAACACCGGGACGACGTTGGGGTGGCTCGACTCGGCCATCGACTCGGCCTCGAACCGGAGCCGCGCCCGCTCGGTCGCGGACAGTGCACCGCGCGTCACCTTCAGCGCGACCACGCGCCCGAGGCGCCGGTCCCGGGCGCGGTACACGACGCCCATCCCGCCGCGCCCTATCTCTTCCAGGATCTCGAAGTCGCCCAGCGCGGAGCCAGGCGTCCGCGCCGGGACGGGCATGCCGAGCAGAGCGCCCATCCGGCGCCCGGCGGCAACGCACCCGAGCAAGTCCGCGGCACGGTCCGGCCGGCGCGCGAGCCAGTCCACGACCGGCGCCCAGTCGCCGCGCTCCTCCGCTTCCAACACGAGCGCGAACTCGGCACCCTCGGGATCGGCGGGCGAACCGTCGGCGTGCGAGCGGGTCGCGTCGGGCGGGTCGTACGGCACGGAAGTTCCTCCGATCAGGCGTCCGGGTCTTCGAGCAGGCCGCGCAGCGCGGTCAGCGCGCGGTGGAGGAGTTGCGAAACGGCGTTCGCGTTCTTGTTCATCCGCGCGGCAATGTCGGCCACGCGCAGGCCGTCGATGAACCGCATGACGACCGCCACCCGTTGCGCGTCCGGCAACCCCGCGACGGCGTCGGCGAGCCGGGCAAACTGCTCGGCTCGCATCGCCCTCATGCTCGGCGTCGTCTGGTCGCCGCCGAGCCGGTCCAGCAGCTTCTGCGACGATTCTTCGCACAGGTCGAGCGGCACCTCGCCCGACTCGCGGCGGTTCTCGTCGCGGGCGTTGTTCCGCACCGCCGCCACCAGGTACGTGTGCAGTCGCTCGTCCGACATCCCGGCCAGCCGCTCGGGGTGGAGCAGCACTTCCCCGAACGTTTGCTGCACGAGGTCTTCCGGGTCCAGGCGGGCGCGGGCGCACTCGAAGAGCGACAGCCGGGCGACCCGGAGTAGCACCGGCCGGTGGCGCTCCAGGCGGTCGTGGAGGGGCGATTCGGGCGAGTGGCCATCCATGTGGGCACCTCGGGCAATACGGGCAAGGCGAACGAAGCGGCCCGATCTTACGCAAGATTCTGGGAAAATGCTGAGAGCCGATTCGGCGCTGGTAGGAAGAACCGCAGCGCGGGAACATATCCTGGAGCGGTCGTGAAGCGGACTTATTCGCGCCGTCGGACTGCCGGATCTGTCGGCAGGCCGACAGTCCAGCGGTCGCGAGGGACGATGATGTCACTGACGATGCTGCACGCGGTCGCCCGCAAGGCCGAGGCGCTCACCCCGGACGCCGAACTGCTCGCGCGGTTCGCGCACGACCGGGATCATTGCGCGTTTGAAGAGCTGGTGCGCCGACACGGGCCGCTGGTCTGGGCCGTCTGCCGGCAAACGCTCCCGCACCACGCCGACGCCGAGGACGCGTTTCAGGCCGTTTTTCTGGCGCTCGTGCGCTCCGCGGCGTCCATTCGCGACGGCCGCACGCTCCCGGCGTGGCTCCACGGGGTCGCGGTGCGGGTCGCGGCCCGCGCCAAACGGGATTTCGCCCGCCGGCGGACCCGCGATCATGCCGCCGCACTCCCGGAAGCCGACCGGTCCGTTTCCGGCGCAGAGTGGGAATCGCTGGTTTCGGTCGTTCACGAGGAAGTGCAGCGGTTGCCCGAATCGGAGCGCACCGCGTTCGTGCTGTGTGACCTCGAGGGCGTGTCGCAACCGGATGCCGCGGCCCGACTTGGGTGTCCGCTGGGGTCGGTGTCCGGCCGGCTCTGCAAGGCCCGGCAGCGGCTCCTGGAACGGCTCGCGGCCCGCGGGATTGCGCCCGCGGCGGTCGTGGGTATCGGTCTGACGGCCGGGTCGGCGGGTGCGCTCTCGGCCAAACTGTTCGATGCGGTGAAAACCTTTCCCAGCTCGCCCGCCGCGGCTTCGGGTGTCGCGGCGGCGCTGGCTCGCGGATTAACGGAGGGTGTGGCGATGCGTTTGAAGTTGACGGCCGCGGCCGCGGTCATGGTCGCGGCCTTCGGGCTGACCGGCGGCGCGGTGCTGCTGTCGAAGGCCGAGGCCCAGCCCCAGCCCCCGGGCGCTTCCGGTGGGGGCGGAGGTGGCACCGGCGGCGCCGTGGGCCAACCCGGCGCACCGGGTAAAGGCGGCGGGATGGGCGGTGGCGCGGGCCAGCCCGGCGCGCCGGGCGGAGGGGGCGGTCCGGGCGGCGTGCCCGGCCAGTTCCCCGGCCCCGGCGCAGCGGCCGGTGGTCCCGGCGGTCACGGTGGACCCGGGATGCCCGGTATGGGCGGGTTCGGCGGCGGGTTCACGGTCTCGCAGGCCACGGTCGAACACAAGTTCGTGGACATCGGGAGCAACCGTGAGGCGTTCGAGAAGACCATCACGCAGCACGGCAAAGAAGGGTGGGAGTTCTGTGGGTCCGAGCGGTTCGATCAGGGGCGACTGACTCTCGTCTTCAAGAAGCGCAAGGCCGGTGACTTCCCGTTCGGCCCGGCTCAGGGCATGGGCGGTGGCGGGATGGGTGGCCCGGGCGGCGCGATGGGCGGGTTCGGCGGTCCCGGAGGCTTCAGCGGCATGTTCGGCGGTGGCGGAATCGGCGGCGCCGTGGGCGGGACGGAAGCCCGCGTGTTCCACGTTGCCAACGGCAAAGCCGATGCGATCGCCAAGGCCGTTAACGAGGCGTACCCGAAGGCCATCAAGGTGATCGGCGAACCGCGCACGAACATGGTGATCGTCGTCGCCGATTCCGCGATGATGAAGCAAATCGCCGCGACGATCGACGGGCTGGACGGCAAGCCCGGTGACCGTCCGGGCCGCGGACCGGCCGGTGGCGGAACGGGCGCCGGCCCAAGCGGTCCGCCGCCGGGCGCGGGCGGTCTCGGCGGGATGAGCGTTCCGGGCGGCCCCCCCGGCGGAATGGGAATGGGTCCGGGACCGGTTGGCTCTGGACCCGGCGCCGGCGGCGGGTTCGGCCCGATGGGAGGCGGCGGCCGGCCGGGCTTCGGCGGCGGTCCGCCGGCGGGCGCGGGGCTGAACGTCATTACCCTCAAGCACGCGACCGCCGACGAAACGGCCGTGCTGTTGAAGAAGGTGTTCCCGGCGGCCGAAGTGACCGCGGATTCGCGGACGAACCAGCTCATCGTCCGGGCCGACGCGAAGACCCTTGAGGAACTTCAGGCACTGCTCACCAAACTCGACGTGCAAGTGCCCGGGCGGGCGAAGTAACTTCCTCACGACAACCATCCGCACGGCCCTCGCAATGCGAGGGCCGTGTTCGTTTCCCTCATGAATTCCCCATCTCCGCCGGGTATCCTGCTACCATCGCATTCAGCCCCGGCAGAGGTGTTCCGATGCGCAACGCACTTCTGGCACTCGCGCTCCTGTTCGGCCCGGCGCTCGCGGGTGCGCAACCGCCGCCCGCCGCGCCGCGGACAATCAACGTCTTCACCCTGAAGAACGCGGACGCGGAGAAGTTGCGGCCGATCATCACGACCCTCTTCGGCCGTCAGGGCGTGACCGCGGTCGCGGACGCGCGCACCAATTCGCTGATCGTCGCCGCCGACAAGGACACGCTGAAGGAAGTGAACAAGCTGGTGACGAAACTCGACATGCCGGCGAAACCGAAGAAATAACTCGCGGTCCCGCCGCAACACATCCGCTCGCCGTTCCGCGGCCCGGTGGCGACAATAACCCTGTCCCCACCGCGCCGAGTGACCCATGCCGCACCGTCCCACGTTCGACGAGTTCGCCGCGCTGGCGCGCGACTACACCGTCGTGCCCGTCTACCGCCGACTCACCGCCGACACCCTCACGCCCGTCTCGGCGTTTTGCAAACTCCAGGAAGGTGACTGGTCGTTCCTGTTCGAGAGCGTTGTCGGGGGCGAGCGGGTCGGGCGGTACAGCTTCCTCGGGGCCGGGCCGTTTCGCACGTTCGAGGCCCGCGGCAATCGCGTCCGCACCCGCGACGGGCGCGGGAAGTGGACCGAGTCCGAATCCGCCGACCCGCTGCGCGCCCTCGAAGACATGATCGCCGAGTTCCGCGCGCCGCACGTCGCCGGACTGCCGCGGTTCTGCGGCGGCGCCGTCGGCTACGCCGGCTATGACGCGGTGCGGTACGTCGAGCGCCTGCCGAACGCCCCGCCCGACGATCGCGGCATCCCTGACCTGAGTTTCGGCTTCTACGACCGCATGGTCATCTTCGACCAGGCCGCGAAGACGATCCTCGTGGTCGCACACTGGCGAAAAGGCGACGGCGACCTGCGGAAGCAGTACGCCGAGACGTGTGCGCGGGTCGATGCGGTGGTGGAGCAACTCCAGCGCGGCGTCGCCGACCTGCAACTCACCGACATCGACCCTTCGACCAAAGCCTCGGAGG
>CAZBXY010000192.1:0-15539 GCA_964495365.1 uncultured Frigoriglobus sp.
GCGGGTCGCGTGGTTCAAGAAGGGCGGCCCTGAAGCCACGATGGATTACCTGCTCTCAAGCAAGCTCCTCGACCTGGAGAACCCGGAGAAGAGTCTGCTCCTGACGAAGCCGCTCGGCGAGGTGAAGCACGGCGGCGGGATCAAGATCGTGGTGGGCGATCAGGGCTACAAGCAGATCCGCGCCTGGGTCGAGGACGTGGCCGCGATCAAGGCGGGCAAGTACGCGAAGGCCGGCGACCTCCCGCCGGCGGACACCGGCCCCAAGCAGTTCGGCACCGAGGCGTGGTTCCGGCTCAACAACACGCCGACGGCCTGGAACGGGAAACTGCTTCAAGTTGATGTGTATGCCTGGGACGCGAAGGCCGGGGCGTGGGAGAAGGAGCCGGTCGCCACCTCCGACCGGATGTCCGGGGGCGGGGGCTGGCAGCACACGGTCACGCTCCTCGCGCCGGCCGGCTCCGACCGCGCGAAGGCGTGGGCGAAGGGCAAGCCCGCGCTGCCCGCGGGCAAGTACCTGGTGAAGGTGTACGTCGATTCGGCCGAGAAGGCGAAGAAGGACTGGAAGGCCCCGCCCGGCGCGGACGAGTTCGTAGGCCAGGCCGAGTTCCAGGGCCAGTGGCGCGAGGGCTACGGCGCGATGACCGTCGTGGACGCGGGCAAGGTCAAGAAGTGACAAGCCGGTTGGCGGTGAAGGTTCCGAATCGTCAGGCCGATCCCTTGCGACTGCTCCACAACTCCGGGCGTGACGGGCCGTGTCCGAAGTGGTGCGCAGCCGCACAGTGCGTGTCACGGCCGCACACCACACGAGGTGGGTAGCCCGTCACCTGGTAGAACCCGTATTCGTCGATCCCGTCAGCGAAAAAGGGCCGGCGAACCACCGGGTTTCGCCGGTCGGGCGCAACGGCATACGGGTTGCCTTTGTCCGGAGGAGTGAGCAACCCGCACTACTGATGAACCCACCTCTCCGCGTTGCCCGTGCGCGAGACGGGCGGCGTTCTTGTTCTGACCCGCAGGTCGAGCCGGAGTAACCAGATGCCAGCCGCGGACACGGTCGCCGAACACGCCCCGCCGTCCGTGCCGGCCCACGAACCCGCTCACGCGGTCGCGGCGGGTGACCGTGATCGAGGTGTCGAAGCTGGTCCGGGCGCGGCTGTGGCGCGCCGACCCACCCCAACGACCGCGGAGTGAGCCATGTCCGTCACGCGGAAAGTCCTGCTCGCCGTTGTTCCGGTTCTCCTCGCGGTCGGGGTGATCCTCGCGGTCGCCTATTGGCCGCGCGGGAATGCGGACGAACCCACACAGGCGGGCGAGTGGACTTGCTCGATGCACCCGCAGGTCCGGCTGCCGGGGCCAGGGAAGTGCCCGATCTGCGGGATGGACCTCGCCCCGGTCGAGCGACTGGCCTCGGAGCGCGCACGGGTCGAACAGACCGGCGGGGTGGAGACCGAGATCGTCGGCTACCGCGAGTTGTCGAGGGAGGTGCGGACCGTCGGGAAGCTCGACTACAACGAGGCCCGCGTCGCCTACATCACCGCCCGCGTCGCCGGCCGTGTGGACCGCGTGTACGCCGACTTCACCGGCATCCAGGTGAAGCCGAACGACCACCTCGTGGACATCTACTCCCCCGACCTCTACCTGACGCAGTCCGAGCTCATCCGGGCGGTGGAGGCGCTGGAGAAGACCACCGGGGACAAGTCGTTCGCGGAGGCCAACGTGGGGGCGGCCCGGACCAAGCTCCGGCTCCTCGGCATCCTCCCCGCACAGGTCGCCGAGATCGAGAAGTCGAAGCAGGTGAAGACGCACCTGACCGTGTACGCTCCCATCGGCGGCACCGTCGTCGAGAAGTCGATCCGCCCCGGCCAGTACGTCAAGGAAGGCGACCCGCTCTACCGGATCGCGGACCTTGACCCCATCTGGCTGTACCTCGACGTGTATGAGTACGACCTGGCCTGGGTCCGATACGGCCAACAGGTGGCGGTGACCCTGGAGGCGTACCCCGGCGAACAGTTCCGGGGGACGGTCACGTTCATCGACCCGTTCCTCGACGACAAGACCCGCGCGGTGCGCGTGCGGGTGAACCTCAAGAACCCGGAGCGGAAGCTCAAGCCGGCGATGTATGCCGCGGCCGTGATCCGCGCCCGGTTGCGGCCGGACGGCTCGCCGGAGCCGACCGGGCTGGAGGGGAAGTACATCTGCCCGATGCACCCGGAGGTCGTGAGGGACGCGCCGGGCAAGTGCCCCGTGTGCGAGATGGCGCTGGAGCGAGTACCCGACCTGCGCCCGGCCGCGAAGAACGAGCACAACCACGACGAGCCGGAGTGCCACGACGACCACACGGGTCACAAGAATGGGCCGGCGGTCGCGGGGGCGCCCCCGGCCGGTCAAGTGCTTGCGGTCCGGGCCACGGCCGTGCTGCACACCGGCCGCCGGGCCATCGCCTACCGGAAGCGACCGGACGGAGCATACGAGTTGGTCGAACTCGTGGTCGGGCCGCTGGCCGAGGGGAAGGACGACGACGGGCGGCGGACCCCGTTTTACCCGGTGATGAGCGGGTTGAAGCCCGGCGACCGGGTGGTGGTCCGGGGCGGGTTTCTGCTCGACAGCCAGCGGCAGATCGAGGGGATGCCGAGCCTCCTCTTCCCGGAAGGACAGGGCGGTGCCAACCTGCACGCCGGGCACGGCGGTCCGCCCGCCGCGCCGCCCCCGGCCGAACCGACGCCGGGGACCGGCCACAAGCACTGATCCGCCCTGTGGGGCGACTGGAGTCATGTCATGGTCGCGGCGGTCATCGGCTGGTGCCTGGATAACCGATTCCTGGTCATGCTCCTCTCCGCCGCCGCGGCGGTCGCCGGGTACTACTGCCTCACCAATACGCCGGTAGACGCCATCCCCGACATCGGAGAGAAGCAGGTCATTGTCTTTGCCGACTGGCCCGGCCGTTCGCCGGAGGATGTCGAGAACCAGGTCACCTATCCGCTCACCGTCAGCCTCCAGGGCACGCCCGGCGTCAAGACGATTCGCTCGATGTCCGGCTTCGGGTTCTCGATGGTGTTCGTCGTCTTCCGCGACGACGCCGACTACTACTGGGCGCGGTCGCGGGTGTTGGAGCGGATGAACGGTGCGGCGCCCAAGCTCCCGGCCGGGGTGACGCCCGTCCTCGGCCCGGACGCGACCGCGCTGGGCCAGGTGTTCTGGTACACGCTCGACGCGGACGGGGCCGACCTCGCCCAACTCCGCTCGCTCCAGGATTGGTACGTCCGCTACCAGTTCCAGTCGGTCGAGGGCGTGTCCGAAGTCGCGTCGGTCGGCGGGCACGTCAAGCAGTACCAGGTGGACGTGGACCCGAACAAGCTCCGCGCGCACCGCGTCAGCCTGTCGGAGGTGTACGAGGCGGTCCGCAAGAGCAACATCGACGTGGGGGCAAAGGCGGTCGAGAGCAACGGGTTCGAGTTCTTCGTCCGTGGGGTCGGGTTCGTCAAGGGTATCGGGGACGTGGAGAACGTCGTCATCCGCCAGGAGGGCGGCACCCCGATCTTCGTCAAGAACGTGGCGACGGTCACCCTCGGCCCGGAGTTCCGCCGCGGCGCGCTCGACAACGGCGGCCGGGAGGCCGTCGGCGGGGTCGTGGTCATGCGGTACGGCGAGAACCCGCTGCGGGTGATCGAGCGGGTGAAGGCCAAGATCGCCGAGATCGAGCCGGGGCTGAAGGTCACCCTCTCCGACGGCCGGCAGGTGCCGGTGAGGGTGACCCCGTTCTACGACCGGACGGTCATCGTCAACGAGACGACCGCCACGCTCCGCGCGGCACTCACCGAGGAACTCCTGGTCGTCGCGGTGGTGGTCCTGATCTTCCTCCTGCACGTCCGCAGTTCGGTCGCCATCCTCCCCACGCTGCCGCTGTCTGTCCTGCTGAGCTTTGTGGTGATGTATATGCTCGGGGTGGATAGCAACATCATGTCGCTGGCCGGGATCGCCATCGCCATCGGCGACGTGAGCGACATGGGCATTTTGATGACCGAGAACGTCTACCGCCGGCTGGCGGCCGAGCCGCACCGGCCGCGGCGCGACGTGATCCACGAGGCCGCCACCGAGATTGGCCGGCCGATGCTCACTGCGGTGTCCAACACGATCATCGCGTTCGTCCCCGTATTCACCCTGATGGAGGCCGAGGGGAAGCTGTTCAAGCCGCTCGCCTACACCAAGACGTTCGCCATCGCCGCGTCCATTATCCTCGCCCTCACGCTGGTTCCGGTCCTGTGCTACTACCTCCTGGCCGAGTCGCGGTGGTCGCGCCGGCGGGCGCTCGTCGTCGGCCTTGCCGCAGGTGCGGCGGCCGCGCTGGTGACCTACTTCGCCCTCGATCAGGTCTTCGGGACGAACCGCCGGTGGAGCGGGTGGCCCACCGCCGGCGGGGTCGGCCTGATGATCGTCGCGGCAGTTTACCGGATCGGCCGCGAGCGGATGACGAGCCTGGAGCAGAACCCGGTCGGCCGGGCCATCACCGCCGTCTTCCGGCCGCTCTTGCGGCTCGTGGTGAACTACAAGGTCGCATTCCTGGCACTCCCGGTGGCGCTCGTCGCCCTCGGCATGACCATCTGGCTCGGCTTCGGGAAGGTCGCGTACCCCGTCCAAGCCGCGCTGCGGGTGGTCGGCCTCGACCCGGCCGGGACGACCGGCTGGGAGCGGATGCGGAAGACGTTCCCGGGCATCGGCCGGGAGTTCATGCCCCCGCTCGACGAGGGGTCGATCCTGTACATGCCGTCGCTGCTTCCCTCCGCCTCACTCACCCAGGCGCAGGAGGTGATCGCCCGGCAGAACGCCGCCATCCGCGAGGTGCCGGAGGTGGCGAGCGCGGTCGGGAAGATCGGCCGCGCGGACTCCGCGCTCGACCCCGCGCCCATCAGCATGATCGAGACGATCATCCTCCTGAAGCCGGAGGACCAGTGGCGGCAGGTGGCCGACGGCAGGGGCGGCAAGCGGCGCATCACCAAGAAGGAGGTCCTCGCCGAACTCCAGGCGAAGACGGCCGTCCCCGGCGTGCTGCCGACGTGGCTCCAGCCGATCCAGACCCGCATCGTCATGCTCCAGAGCGGGTTCCGGGCCATGATGGGCGTGAAGGTGTACGGCTCCGACCCGAAGGAGATCGAGCGGGTGTGCCTCCAGATCGAGGCGATCCTCAAGCGCGTGCCGGGCGCGACCGACGTGGTCGCCGACCGCATCGTGGGCAAGCCGTACATCCGCTACGAGATCGACCGGGGCGCGGCGGCGCGGTACGGGGTGAACGTCCGCGACGTGCAGGACGTGATCGAGATCGCCATCGGCGGCGAGAACCTGACTACCTCGGTCGAGGGCCGCGAGCGCTACCCGATCCGCGTCCGCTACCCGCGCGAGTTGCGGGAGCGGTTCGACGACCTGGAGCGGGTGCTGGTGCCGACCTCCACCGGCGGCCACGTCCCGATTGGGCAGGTGGCCAAGGTCCGCTACGTCGTCGGCCCGCAAGAACTGAAGAGCGAGGGCGGCCTCTTGGTCGGGTACGTCACCACGAACACCCGCGACCGGGACGAGGTGAGCGTGGTCGAGGACGCCGAGCGCCTGTTGCAGGAGGAGAAGCGAAAGAGCGACGAACTGGTCGCCGCCGGCCGGCACGCGGAGGCGACGCTGGTGATGCCGCCCGGTTACTACTGGAAGTGGGCCGGGCAGTTCGAGAACCAGCAGCGGGCGATGGACCGGCTGTCGGTGATCGTTCCGATGGTCCTCTTGACCATGTTCGTGATGCTCTACCTGGGACTGGGGAAGTGGTGGCTGGGACTGGTCGTGTTCTTCGGCATCCTGGTGAGCGCGTCGGGCGGGTTCGTCATGCTCTACTGGTTCGGGGCCAATCTGAGCGTGGCGGTCTGGGTCGGGTTCATCGCGCTGTTCGGCGTGGCCGACGACGCGAGCGTGGTGATCCTCAGCCACCTGGAGGACCGGCACAAGGCGGGGAAACCGGCCGACGCCGCGGCGCTGCGCGAACTGGTGGTCGAGGCGACGCTCACCCGCATCCGACCTCTCCTGATGACGACGGCGACCACGGTGTTCGGCCTGATGCCGCTGTTCCTGACCTACGGCCGCGGGTCGGACGTGATGCAGCCGATGGCGATCCCCAGCGTCGGCGGGATGGCGGTGCAGCTCATCACCTTCTTGAGTGCGCCGTGCCTGTACTGCCTGGTCATGGAGTGGAAACTCCGGCGCGGCTTGGTGGCTACGGAGCCGGGGGCGGCGGCTCCGTCATCAGGCGAGGAGGGATCGGCTGCCCCGACCGATCCGACGGCGTGAGCGGGCCGGGGCCGCCGATGACCCGTTCGAGGGCAGCCCGACGCCGGGCGGTCTCGGCGATGGCCTCGTAGTAGCGGTCCCGCAGCCCGACCCGGTTGCGCTGGGCCTCGAGGAGGTTCAGGAACGGGAGTTTCGTTGCCGCGTACCCCGCTTGCGCTTCTTTTACGTTCGCGTCCGCCGCCTTCAGCACCTTCTCCTCGTACAGGCGGACCACCTCCGCGCTCTCGCGGAGTTGCTCGACCGCCTCCTGCACCTCGAAGTTCACCCGGTCTACGAGGCGGGCGAGTTCGGCCCGCCGCTGCGCCCCCTTCGCCCGCGCCTCCTCGACGGCCCCGCCGCGCCGCGCGAACCGAACAGGGAGGTTCACCCGCGCGCCCACCTGCCACTGCAGCGGCCGGTCGGTCCCCTGCCAGAACCCGTCGTAGGCGGCCATCACCTCCACGTCCGGGTTGTACTCTTTGACAGCCAGTGCCAGCGCCGCCTCCTCGACATTCACCCGCGCCACGGCCGCCTGCACGTCCGGGCGCGTCGCGGCGGCCCGCTCCCGCAGGGCGGTCACGTCCGGCGGTTGGAAGGCCGCCCGGACATCGGCCGGGGGCGGCAGCGGGGCGTCCGGCAGCAGGTGCATGAGCGTGTTGAGCCGCGCCGCGGCCACCGCCTTCGCGCGCCGCAGTGCCACGAGCCGCTCCTCCTGGCGGGCAATCTCGACCTCCGCCTGGAGCATGTCTTGCTGCGGGCCCTGGCCAACCTTGTAGCGGTCGGCGGCGGTCTTGTGGAACTGCCGCAACAGGTCGAGGTTTTCCGCGACCACCTCCCGCACCTTCTCGGCGAGGTAGTAGTCGGCCAGCGCCGACACCGCGGCCTCCGCCAGTTCGAGCCGACTCGCGCCCACGTCTGCGCCGGCCGCGGTGGTCTCCGCTCGCACAGCGGCCCCCTTCAGCCCGCGCTTACCGGGGTAGAGGAGTTTCTGGCTCACCTCGACGCGGTTGGCGTAGTTGACGTTCGGTGATCCGGCCGACCCCGGCGCGGTCCAGAAGGCGAGGGTCGGGTCGTCGAGCGAGGTCACCTGCGGGTGGCGCGCGGCGACGGCCGCCGCGGTCGCGCGCATCTGGTCGAGCGTCGGGTTGCGTTCGAGGACCACCCGAACCACGTCGTCCGCGGTCAGGGTGGTCACCCCGTCGAGGGGATGGCGTGGCGCGGGCGCGGGGGGCGGAGGACCGTGGTCGTCGGCTGGAGGTTCGCGGTACGCGGCCTGTACGACGGCGGGGCGCGCGCGAGCCGGCGGCACGGTGGATCGAACCGAGTTCGGTCCGGGAACGGGCGCCCACTGCGGCGGGCCCGACGGCCCGTTCCACCCCGCGCACCCAGACGCGGTCAGACAGACCGCGACGGTAAGGAGCGCAAGCCGGGTCGAAGGCACGGGCATTGGACCAACTCCACAGGGACGAAGTATCGGGTTAATCGGCAGAGTTGGAACCATTCGGCAAGGAAAACTGCAACGGGCGGCGATTCGCGAGAAATTGGGTGAAGTGGAGTACGGGTTGGCGGCGCATCTTGAGCCGCCAAGAACCGCGTGGGGCGCTCCGCGCTCGGGGCGCGGCGGGGCCGGCGGGAGGCACCTCCATCAACCCCGGTCGTGCAATCACGACCGCGTCCGCGACGCGCGGCGGCGGCTTGAGGCCGGCGACGAGCGATCCGTGTTCCTCATACACGAACCCGGTGTTGGTGCCGCATCGGTAGTGAGCCGCGACCGGCAGGGAGCGGGCCGTTCACCTTCGCGGTTCGTGGTCGGCCCGCTCCCTGCCGGTCGCGGCTCCATTCTCACAAACAGGATACGCTCACCGAGTTCGTGTATCAGTTCTTTCGGGCGTTATCCCAGATGAACGGGATCAGGATCGAGTGGGGCGAACCGGCCACGAAGTAGACGCTACTGTCGGCCCCGATCTCCTCGATCATCTTCTGGGCTTTGACCGGCGCCCGCCGAACTTCGCCTCCACGATCACGCCGGGTGAAGGGATGGCTGGCGGTATCGGAGAAGACCGGGCTGGTCACCGCCGCCCGCACGGAACGCGGCCGGTTGCGCGGGTGGGTGCTTCTACCGGCCCGCTTGACTTCGACGCTCACACCGTGATCGCCTTCGACCGCGCGAAGATCGTAGTCCGGCACATCGTCGGGTTCTTGCCCTTTCCGTCACTCGCCGACCGCTGCGACACTCAAATGTGTTTATAGTCGAGCAGTTTCCGGGTTGCTCCTTTCGGTGCGCCGAGCGTGGTCTGGGTCGGCAACCGTGACCATCTGTCAGTTCGCTCACTCGCATTTGTTGCGACAAAACCGCGGGTAAACGGCCTCAAAAACAGCGGCAATTTCGCCTCGCTTCGCGCCGCGGCTTTGCCCAGAAACCTCGCACTTGGCGAGAATCCGCGTCACCGGCTGCTGAACACCGCTGTCGTTCGGCCTTCCCTCCTTCCGCGCCGATCCGACTTTCGAAACGGAGTAACCCGCCCGGGCCGTTCGTAAAACAATGGCACTCCGGAGGACACGCCGATGGCCGAATCGACTCAACCGTATACCGCGATTCAAGTCGTGATGATGCCGCGCGACACCAACCCGCACGGCACCATCTTCGGCGGGGTCATCCTGTCGCACCTCGACAGCGCCGGGGCGCTCGCGGCCCGGCGCGAGCTTTTGCTCCGCGGCGGGAACCCGAGGGCGTCGTTCGTGACAGTTGCCATCAACCGCGTCGAGTTCAAAAGGCCGGTCCTCGTCGGCGATGTCGTCCGCTTTCAAACCTCCGTCGTGAAGATCGGGCGCACCTCGATCACGGTCCGCATCGACGTTCACGCCGAGCGCGGGGCCGAAACGATCCACGTCACCGAGGCCGAGGGGGTGTTCGTCGGGGTCGATCTGTCCACGCCCGACCGCAAGCCGGTGCCGCTGTTTCCCGAATCGCCGCCGGGTCACACCGGCAGTCGCTCGTAGCCTGACCCTCCGAGTCGGGTCCACTGTCCACCCGACTCGGAGAGTCAGGCTACGAGAAGGCGCCGCTCACCTTGCTTCGCGCGGCGCGCGGGCTATACCTACCCGTGAGCGCGCCCCCGCGACGCAACTTGAGGCTGCCATGAGCTTTTCATCGAGCTACTCGTCCTCGCACCTGTACTTCGACGACCTCGAAGTGGGCAACGAATGGACCTCCGGCGGGCGCACGGTCACCGAAGCGGACATCGTCAACTTCGCCGGGTTCAGCGGCGACTTCAACCCGATCCACATCGACCACGAGTTCGCCAAGACCACCCCGTTCCGGCGCCCCATCGCGCACGGGTTCGCGGTGTTCTGCATCGCCAGCGGAATGGGGATCGCCGCGCCCCCGGTCCGTACGATGGCGATGCTCCGCGTCAACGTGTGGAACTTCAACCTCCCGGTGTTCGCCGGCGACACGGTCCGCAACATCAGCCGCGTGAAGGAGAAGACCCTCCGCGGGCGCGGGCGCCGCGGCGAGGTGGTGTGGTACCGCGCCGTGATTAACCAGGACGGCAAGGTGGTGCAGGACGGCGAAGTCGTGACGCTGGTCGAGTGCCGCACGCCGGTGCGCGAAGCCGCTCCGGCCGCCCCCACCGCGCCGAGCAACAACGGCAGCGCGTAATCAGGGTCGTGCGTAAGCTCCGCGGCGTCGATCCCGGCGGCTGCGTATAACTTTGTGAGTCCAAGACCGCCAAGACCGCCAACGAGCATTCGTCGGATTTTTGCGTTATCCTGAGGGATTTAGAGTAAGACTGCCAAGGCGGCCAAGATTGCCAACTTTTCACGCCTCCCAACTCCCTTGAGAGCATTGGGACTTCGCACACGAAACGAGCGCGCGGTCGCCCTTGTGAAGTCGCTTGCAGCTTCTTCAGACATCCCATTTAACTGTACGTAATATCACAACTGAAATCAAGATCAGATTTTCGGGCTTTTCTCGAACGGCCGGGTCTGTCTCATCCCCGATCGCGGTGAGGTGCGGATCAGGCAGCGCCGATCAGTCGGCGGTGGTCGTCGCGGGCGATGTTCTCGCCGGTGAGGACGACGCACACCGGGCCGGCCAGCTCCGCCGCGCGGGCCGTCACACACGCCAGCGCGATCGCGCTCGACGGCTCGACCACCAGCCCTTGCGTGTCGTACAGGTCGCGCAGGGCCGCGCGGATGTCGTCTTCGGAGACGAGCGACACTTCCACGCCGGCGTCGGTAATCGCCTGTTGCACCGCGGGGTGTGGCTTCTCCAGTTTCAGCCCGTCGGCGATCGTGTCCGACCGGGCGTGATCGAACCGCGCGTACTTCGGGTAGTTGTACGGCTCACAGCCGAAGAGGCGCACGTCGGCCGGGTGTTCCCGCAGGCGGGCGAGCAGGCCCATGAGCAGCCCGCCGCCGCCGACCGGGAACACGAGCGCACGGCACTCCGGCAGGTCGCGCAACACTTCGGCCGCGATCGCGCGGTAGCCGTCGGTCCAGAGCGGGTCGAGGTGCGGGTGAACGAAGTAGCCCCCGCGCTCGGCCGCGAGTTCGGTCGCGTGGCGGATCAGGTCGCTGCCCCCGCCGGCGATCTTCACCAGCTCGACGCCCAGCGCCCGCAGTTTCTCGTCCTTGGCGCGGGCGATCGCGTGCGGCACGACGCCGGTCATGCTGAACCCGAGTGCCCGCGCCGCGGTGGCGGCCCCGAGCGCCGTGTTGCCCATCGACGGGACGACGAGCTGCCGCGGGCCGTTCGTGCGGGCGAGGTGTTCGAGCAGGTGCGCGGCGCCGCGGATCTTGAAGCACCCCGACGGCGCGAGGAACTCGCACTTGGCGAACACGTCGAGCCGCGGGAACAGGTTCCCGAGCCGGACCAAAGGCGTCGGCGCGAGGGAGAGCATCGGTGGGCCTCTGCGGAAGGCGAACGGCCGGTGTCAGCCGGCCGGTGGGACCGAGACGCCGAGTGACGCACGTGCGTCTCACTGGCCGGCTGACACCGGCCGTTCGCCCTACTTCTTCGGCGGCTCCTTCAAGCTCGACAGGAACTCCACCAGGTCGCGCAGTTCGCGGCGACTCAACTTCTTGTGCAGGTCGTCGGGCATCGCGCTGGGGCCGGTGCGCCGGGCCACGATGTCGTCCACCGCGATCGTCAGTTCCTTCGCCTCCGCGGTGACGAGCTTCACGGTCTTCTTGTCCTCGGCCTTGATGATCCCGCTCACCACGCGGTCGTCGGCGAGCGTCAGTACCACGGTTTCAAACCCCTTCGCGATCTTCGCGCTGGGCAACACGATCGCTTCGAGCATGTAGCGGCGATCCTTGTCCTTCTCGGCCGCGAGGCCGTTCAACTGCGGGCCGACATCACCACCCTGCCCGTCGAGCCGGTGACACCGCTGACAGTACACCGCAGCATTGTTGAGGAAGATGTTGCGCCCTTTCTCGGAGTCGCCGCCTTCGAGCGATTCGAGATAGGCGCCGAGTTTGTCGCCTTTCGGGTCGGTTGACAGCTTGACTTGCTGGGTGCGGTACTCGTCCACCTTCGACTTGAGTCGCACGAACAGCTTCAGTTTGGGCGTGTTGGCCCGCGTCTCGGCCGCGTCGAGCACGTCGAGTACGAGCGCCGGCGGAACCTGCCCCGCGAGCGCCCGATCGAGCCATTCCGCGAGTAACTTATCGGTGTCTTCCGAAGCGCGTTGGCTCGCCAGGATCGCGAACGCGCCCTGCTTCTCCGCGAGTGACACGTTCTCGTCTTTCAGCAGCGCGGGAAGCTCTTTCAGCACCGCGGCTGGGTCGAGTTTGGCCAGCACGCTGCGCCCGGCGGCCCGCAGTCGCGGTTCGTCGGTCGAAAGGGCGAACGCGGCCAGTTCCTTCGTGCCGGGGTCTTTTAGCTCCGCGACCGCGACCAGCGCCTCGGCCCGCGTCCCGGCGGGCAATTTTGTGTCCTTCACGAGCGCGGCCATCGCAGGGCCGAACTCCTTCACGTTCAGCTTGGCGACCGTTTCCGCGGCCTGTTTGCGAACGGCATCGCCGCCGGCGAAGATGCCGGCCCCGGCCTTCAGCAGCGCCGCGCCCGGCACCTTCGCGTCGCGCGGCGGGATGTCGAGCGTCAACCCGGTGATCGGGTCGCGCCGCGGGGGCTTGGGCCAGTCGGCGAGCAGCTTCAGGGCGAAGGCGCGAACGTAATCGGCTTCGGATTGCCGCGCGGCGAAGTTCGCGATGCGGGTGGCCGCAAGCGGTGAACCGTGATGGTAGTTTGCGGCTAAAGCACGGAAGCTGATTGCGTCCGGCAGGTTGGGTTTTTCCGCGACGATTGCGAGCGACTCCATTGTGCCGCCAACGCACCGCTCGTCGTAGATGGCGCGGGCGGCCTCTGCGACAATCTTCGGATCAGGGTCGGAGAGGAATGCGGAGCATCCAGCACACTTGTACTTTCTCAGCGCGAGTAGCACGCCGAGTCGCACCGACGGCACGTCGTATTTATCAGCCGCTTTCTCTTTCGCGGTCTTCCAAGCGTCCATGAGACGGTGGGGCCAACCGTGAGTGGCGTAGAAAAGCCCCATCACCGCCGCGTGCCGGACGTAGGGATCTTTGTCGTTATTCGCGCGAAGTAGATCGAAGAGGATGGGGTACTTGCTGGGGTTATCGCGAGGTCCTCCAAACTGTCTGAGAGCGGAGAGCGAACCGATTTTTCCGAGTGCAACAGCGGCCGCAGCCTGGACGCGGGGTTCGGGGCTTGTGAGAAGAGGAGATACGGCTTCGAGAGCGTCGGTAGGTGGCGGCAAATCGAAGCGCTTCGTTTCGCCGACCAACTGGATTGCTGCAACCTTCACCTCCGTATTTGCATCCCTCAGCAACTCGATCAAAAGCTTCTCTGCTGCTTCACTTTCACTCCACTTCTTTGCTGCTTCACACTTCCGCGCCACCTGACCTAGCCCCCAGACCGCGTGCAGCCTCGCGAGTTGGTTCTTTGATTCCTTCAGCACGCCCGCGAACGCGGCCGTTGCTTCTTCCGGCTTCCGCGAGGCCAACTCGAACTGCGCTTCCTGTCGGACCAGTTGGTGCGGGAACTCCAAGAGCTTCGCCAGCTCCGCCACGGTCTTCTTCTCGAAGCCCTCCGCGAGCAGCTTCTGCGCCTCGGCCACCTGCGGATTCTTCATCGCTTCGGGGTCGGTGACGCGGAAGATGCGGCCCTTGTTCGGATGGCCCCAGCCTGACACCCAGTCGGACCAGTAGAACGCGCCGTCCGGGCCGAACTCGCAGTCGGTCGGCACCATCCCGCGAACGAACGGCTCCGGCTTCGCCACTTCGAAGCTCGCCCCCTTCGGCTTCACCGAGACTGACCAGATGACGCTACTGCCGGGGTCGGACGTGAAGTCGCAGCAGAAGAAATGATCGCGGTACTTGTCGGACAGGCCGATGCCGGGGTAGTGCGTCATGCCCGCGGGGCCGTTGCCGAAGTTCAATAGCGGCGGCACGATCCACGCGGGTTGGCCCTCGTGGTGCGGGAGCCACAGCTTCTCGGTGTTCCACGCTCCGCGATTGCCCTGCGGCACCGCCGGCGTGTGATAGCCCGTGCCGTACTGGAACCCGCCGCGCCAGCCGCTGTCGCCGCCCTCGACGATATGCACCCACCGCGCCTTGTCGCCGCTATCGCAGTTGTTCTCGAACGTGAACAGGTTGCCGTAATCGTCGAACGCGATCTCCTGCGGGTTCCGCAGCCCCGAGTGAACGACTTCGAGGTTGCTGCCGTCCGGGTCGCACCGCAGCACCGCCCCGGTGTTCGGATACCGAAGTTCCTTCCCCTCCTTCGTCTTCACGACGAACCCGCGGTCGCCGATGCTGAAGTACAGCTTGCCGTCCGGCCCCATGCGGAGGCCGTGAAGGTCGTGCCCGATGAACTGCGCCGTCGGCCCGAATCCTGTGAACAGCGATTTCTTCTCGTCGGCCTTGTTTTCGCCCTTCGTGTCCTTCAGCACGTACAGATCAGGAATGCACGCGACGTACACCTGCCCTTTGCGCGCGAGTAACCCGGCGATCAGCCCGTCCTGCGGACGGTTGAACCCTCCTGCAAACACCGAACTCTTGTCGGCCTTCCCGCTCCCGGTGCTATCCCACACCATCCGCACGCGGTCCTCGTACTTCTCGAACCCCTCGTACTTGTGCTTCCGGTACATCGCGAGCAAATCGTCGGTGCTGCGGTTCGCGAGGTCTTCGTCGAGCCACTTCATGTGCCCGCGGGTGTCCGGAACGCCGGTGTGGAGCCGGTTCGTCTCCGCGACGAACACCCGGCCCTTCTCGTCGAAGCAGAACGCCACCGGGTTCGTCAGGTGCGGCTCCGCGGCCCACACCTCGACCTTCAGCCCCTTCTCGGCGAGCTGCACCCGCGCGAGCGTTTCCTCGCCGGCGGCTTTGTCTTTGTCCTTCTTGGGTTGCGCCCGAGCGGGCGACTGAAGGGACGAAAGTCCGATCGCGAGCGCAAGGAACAGCGGCAGCGCGACGAGCGAGCGACGCATGGAGGTGCTCCGGGTACGGCGGGCCGGGGGCGGAACCCCCGGAGGCGGGATGTATTGAGGCTACCGGAGACCCCGGAGAGAAGCAACCACGGGCGCCGGCGTTGGCTTCAAAGTAGTAGGCACACTCCGTGTGCCGTCGCGACCGAGCGCAGATCGCCTACGACCACTGCGCAGCAAAGCGACGGCACACGGAGTGTGCCTACTACTCTGCGGTTCCTTGACGGCACAACCGGCCTCTGTACCATCTTCAGGGACGAACCGCACGCCTCGACCCGCCGTCGAGGTTGTTTTTTGGCCGGCCTTGTGAAAAGATTCACAAGAGAGGGGCCAGTCATGCCAGTCACTCCCGTTCAAACCCCCGCGGGGATCGAACCGGCGTTCGACCTCGCCGCGTACTACCCGATTCTCATTTACGCGGTGGTGTGCGTGCTGTTCGGCGTCAGCGCCATCGCCGCGACGCACCTGTTCCCCTTCAAACCGCGCAAGCCGACGCGCATCAAGCAGATGCCGTATGAGTCCGGCATGGACCCGGTCGGGTCGGCCCGGATGCAGTTCGACATCAAGTTCTACCTGATCGCCATCCTGTTCCTCGTCTTCGACGTGGAACTGCTGTTCCTGTACCCGTGGGCCGTGTTGGCCTTCTCCGGGGCCGGCGACCAGACCTGGCGGCAGGTGTTCGGGTGGATCGTGTTCTTGGAAATCTTGGTATTCCTGGCCACGCTCACCATCGGC
>CAZBXY010000193.1:0-4152 GCA_964495365.1 uncultured Frigoriglobus sp.
CTCCCTGCCGGTCGCGGCTCACTACCCAACATATCCGGCTTCACCTTCTCCAAATATCGCACCAAGACACCGAGCATCAGCCCCTCGACGATCACGACCGGGACGTGCGCGAGCAACAGTAACTGCGCGAGCCGCTCCCAGTTCTCCTTCCCCCCCCAGAGCAGGACGAAGAAGTCGAGTATCGCCGTCGCGGCGACGGCCCCGCCGCCGAGAAGCGCGCCGCGGACGAACGGCCCCACGCCCAGGCGCCGTAACACCGGGTACAGCGCGCCCGCGGCCAGTGCCGGGAGGCCCACCGTACAGGCGTTGACCCCGAGCGTGGTCAGGCCCCCGTGTTGCAACAGGAGACACTGGAGCGCCAGGCCGATCGCGACCGCGAGCGGCGCGCGCCGGCCGAGTACGACCCCGACCAGGCCGTTGAGGACGAGGTGAACGCTCGTGACGGCGAGCGGCAGGTGGATGCTGGACGCGACGAAGAACGCCGCGGTCAGCACGCCGATCCGTGGGATCTCGTCCTCGCGGATCCGGAACGTGGTGAAAGGAACGAGAACGGTCCGCCACGACCACCAGCTCCCCGATTTCGGGCGAGACGGCAGATGGAACGTGGCGAAGGCGAGCAGCGCCGCCATGCCGATGAAGCCGGACGCCCACCACTCGGTGGCGAGCGCCCCGTCGGACAGGTGAACGGCCAGCAGCGACGATCCCATTCTTGCCCTCGCCCCGTTTTACGGGGAGAGGGTGGCGGCGCCAAGCCAGACTGCGCAGCAGGCGCAGCGGACCAGCCGGGTGAGGGGGGGTTCTACCTCACAGACCCCTCACCCGGCTCGCAAAGCCTCGCCACCCTCTCCCCGCAGAGCCGGGGCGAGGGTATGAATCACTTCCCGCCCACCACACTCACCCGCGCCGGCGACTTCTCCACGTCGTCCAACTCGATGCGCACGTCCTCGGTGCGCTTCGAGCGGTCAATCAGGATCGTCACCGTTTGCACCCCGGCCTTCAGGTCGAGGACCGTTTCCGGTTTCGGATCGATCGGCAAGTTGCCGACGTACACCACCAGCCCCGCGGTCGAGTTGAACTTCAGCTTCGCGAATCCGGCGGTGGTGACGTCCAGTTGGAAGCGAACGACACTTTGCGCCGCGGTGTCGTTCCAAACCGTGAACTTCGGCAGTTCACCCAGCGGCAAATCGCCGGACACCTTCGAGTACGCCGGCGACCACGTGAACGGGTTGTCCGGTTCCGCCGCGGCGCTCACCCGTCCCCGGCGGAAGGCGTTGAGGTTCGCGTTGGTCGGGTCGATCACCTGCCACCGGCGCACGAGCCGCGCCTTGTTCGGGGCGAACGGCCCGCCGACCTTGCCCAGTTCCGACAGGTACTTCACCAGGTCCGCGAACTCCTGCTTCGTGAGTGAGTCCACCAGCCCTTCGGGCATGAGCGACTTCGTGGACTTCGTGCGCTCCGCGATGTCCTTCAGCGGGATCGTGACCTCCTCGTCCTTCTCGTTCCGCAGCACGAGCTTGCCGTCGGCCTCGCGCACCTTGATGCCCGAAATCACCTGATCGTTGACCGTCACGACGCGGGTCACGTCGAAGTTCTCTTTGATGGCCTTGCTCGGCAACAGCAGCGAATCGACGAGGTAATCCGGTTGGGCGCTGGCCCCGATGCTCGTCATGTCCGGCCCAACTAGCCCGCCGGCACCCGCGTAGGCGTGGCACGCGAGGCACTGCAACTCCTTGCGCCGGTAGATCGCCTCCCCGCGAACGGCATCCCCGTCCTTGAGCGCGAAGGCCGCGAGTTCCTTCACCTCCGCTTCGGTGGGCGGCTTTTTGGCCGCGCCGAGGTCGCCGGCCTTCGTGAGCGCCGCAACGAGGTCGTCCGCGGGCTGACCCGAGGCGCGAACCGCTTTGAGGCCGATCTTGGCGACATCCGCCGGCAACTTCTTGTCGGCGAGCGCCTTTGCGAGCACACTCGCGCCGCCCTTACGGCTGGTGAACGCCGCGAATAGCCCCGCGAGTTCCTCTTCGGGTTTCGCGTCGGGGAGGAACTTCGCGGCTTCGGCCGCGGCCAGCGGCGTGTCCAACCCGGCGAGCGCCGCGATCGCGAGCCGGCGCACTTCAAACTTCTGCTCCGGGGCGCACAGTTCCGTGAGAAACGCCTTCGCCTTCTCGTCGCCGAACAGCGCGATCCCTTCGAGCGCGGCGGCGGCTTCGGCCGCGGTCGCGGTGTCCGGGAACTGACCGATCGCCTCCAGGTTCTTCCGCAACTCCTCGATCTTCCACAGGCCGATCAGTCGCGCGCCGTGAAGGCGGGCGTCTTTCTCCGGTGAGATGAGGAGCAGCCGGAACTTGCCCAGTTCGGGCGGGCGCCCGACCCGGCGGAGCCGGACCGCGTCTTCGACGGCCCGCGCGAGTTCGGCCCGCTGCCCCTTGAGAAGATCCTGTTCGGCCGCGGCGCGTTCCGCCACCCGGCCGAGTTCCGCGGGGCCGCCGATCTGCGCGAGCAAGAGGTACAGCCCGTGCAGGTTCTCCTTCGGCACCTTGCCGCCGTCGATGAGCGCGAGGACCGGCTTGACGGTGTCCTTGTTGCCGATCGCGTTGAGCGCGAACGCGATCTTCTTCGCATCGCCCCCGAAGTCGAGCTTGCCCGCCTGGAACTCCGGCAGCCAGTACGGTTCGAGTTCGCGGATCGTGAGCCAGAGGGCGTAGTCGAGCACGCGGTCCATTGGCTTGTTGAGCGCGGTGAGCGCTCTGTCAGCGGCGAGGGCAGTCCGAAAATCGCCAAGTGCGCGAATCACTTCGAGGCGCACCCGCGGGGATTCGTCACTGCACCAACTTTCGAATCCCGTTATGCGATTCGAGGGGATCTTGTCGGAAAAGCGCCCGAGGATTCGAACCGCAATTGCTCGGATCTCAGGCTTTTTCTCGATGAGGCATCCGACCAACACCTTCGTGAATGCAACCTCCTTCACTTTGAGTTCTCCGGGCTGATCGAGTGCAGCGACCCAAACCCAGAGGATTTCGAGAAGGTGATTTCCATCGTGCTTATCGATGTCGATTGCCTTCAGCCACTTCTCCAATTCCGCCGCCACCTTCTCCTTGCCGCGTTCCTTCAGCACACGCTTGGCCTGCTGGCGGGTCCATTGTTCGGGTGCCTTCAGTTGCTCCAGCAACTCCGGCACGGTCGCGTCTACGAGCTTCGGCGGCTTGACGAGCGGGCGGCCCTTCGCGGTCACGCGCCAGATGCGGCCGTGCGTCTTGTCGCGCCGCGGGTCGCGGAAATCGACCTCGCCGTGCTGGATGATCGGGTTGTACCAGTCGGCGATGTACAGCGCGCCGTCCGGTCCCATCTTCACGTCGATCGGGCGGAATGCGGGGTGATTGCTCTTGATGACCTCCGTCATCTCGCGCGCGGCGAAGGTGCTGCCGTCGTCTTGCAGCTTGAAGCGGCAGACGCGGTGACCGCGAAAGTCGTTGGTGACGAGGTCACCCTGCCAGTCGTCCGGGAAGTGCCGTCCGCTCACCACTTCCAGCCCGCAATACTTCGGGCTGCCCGGATTGACGCCGTGCAGGATGCGCTGGGCGTGCGGTCCCACACTTGTGAGGTAGTAGCCACCGGGAATTGCGTGGTTGATGCCCTCCCCGCCCGCGCCGTCGGTGACGAGCGATTGCCCGTACCGGTCGAAGGCGTGCCCCCAGCTATTCACCCACCCGCGGCAAAAGATGTCAAGCTCGGTAGTGCCCGGGTTGAACCGCCAGATGCCGCCGGCGTTCAGGCGCTTCACCCCGTGCGGGGTTTCGATGTGCGAGTGAATGTAGATCGACTGGTTGAAGTACAGCCTACAATCCGGTCCCCAGCGGAACGTGTGAATGATGTGGTGCGTGTCCTCGGTGCCGAAGCCGCTCAGTAGCACGCGGCGCTTGTCCGCTTTGCCGCCGGGCTTGCTAGCGCTCAGGTGAACGAGTTCGGTGCTGTTGGCTACGTACACCCCGCCGTCGCCGGGTTCGAGACCGGTCGGGATCAAGAGGCCGTCGGCGAATACGGTCGTCTTGTTGGCTTTGCCTTCGCCGGTGGTGTCTTCGAGGATGAGGATCTTGTCGTTGGCCTTCTCGCCCGGCTTGATCTGCGGATAAATCTCGCTCGACGCGACCCACAACC
>CAZBXY010000193.1:4162-15505 GCA_964495365.1 uncultured Frigoriglobus sp.
CATCTGAATGGGCTTCGCTAACAGCGGGTCGGCGGCCCAGAGCGTGACCTCGAACCCCGGCGCAACGATGAACGTCTTGCGCTCCAGTTCGGGGTCCGGGTCGGGGGTCTTGGCGTCCTTCTGCGCGAAGGCAGAGGACGGCGAGAGAGCGAACAGCGCGAGCAGGGTGAGGTATCGCATGGGGAGGCGGTGTCCTGGGGTCCGCGGCCCGGTCGCGCCGGGCCACAGCCCAGAATATCCGCCCGCCGCGCCGCGGCGATACTCGGAACCCGAACGGGCCGTTCGGGTTCGCGAAAGCCCTCCCCGTTCGGCCCGCGGGTTGCTATCATACCGGTCCGAGTTGTCACCAAACACACGAGTGCGATCATGGCGAAGTCGAAGGAAGCCCGCAGTGTCATCAAGCTGAAGAGCGAGGCCAGCGACCACTGCTACTTCACCCAGAAGAACCGCAACAACACAAAAGAGCGGATCTCGCTCCGCAAGTACGACCCGATCGTCCGCCAGCACGTCATGTACAAGGAAGCGAGCAAAGTGTAGCCGCTGCGCGGGAATTCCAAATTCCCAGCACCAGGTCTCAAACAAGACAGAAGCCGAAGAACCCAGGCTCCCGGCCTGGGTTTCGCCTTTTTTCGGCCCGTTCGCCCTGCCGCGCAACCGAAGTTGCTTGTATTTTGTTGTTTGGGATTTGGTTGTTGAGATTTGAACTTTCCCCCGAAGGGGGTTCCCATGTCGGACCGGGTGCTGGTGGTGATCGGCCGCACGCGCCACAAGATGGTGGTGGCCGAGCTCCAGGAGGCGGTAAAGCGCGGGGCCAAGTTCATCGAGCTGCGGCTCGACTTCCTGTCGCGGGCCGTGGACTTCAAGCGCCTCGCCCCGCTCAAGCAGTGCCCGTGGGTCGCCACCCTGCGGCGCCCGGCCGACGGGGGCCGGTACAACGGCACCGAGGACGAGCGGCGGATGATCCTCCGCCAGGCGATCACCTCCGACGCATTCGAGTGGGTCGATCTGGAAACCGACATCGCCGGCGCGATCCCGCGGTTCGGCAAGGTCAAGCGCATCATCAGCTACCACAACACCGCGGACACGCCGGCGGACCTGGAAGACATCTACGCGAACATGCTCAAACAGGACGGCGACGTCTACAAACTCGCGGTGACGGCGCATTCGACCGAAGACGTGGCCCGCGTTCTCGCCATCCAGCGCGGTGCCCCGAAGCCGACGATCGCGTTCTGCATGGGCGACATCGGCCAGCCGACGCGGTTCCTGGCCCTGAAGTTCGGCGCCCCGTGGATCTACGCGGCGTTCAACAAGGAGCGAGGGATCGCCCCGGGGCTGCCCAGCTACGACGAGTTCCGCACCACCTACCCGGTGCACGCGATCACCGCCGACACGAAAATCTTCGGCGTGCTGGGCGACCCGGTCGGGCACAGCCTCAGCCCGCTGCTGCACAACCACATGTACAAGAAACTGGGGGTGAATGCCCTGTACCTGCCGTTCCGGGTTCCGCGCGGGCAGTTGACCAACGCGCTGGAGGCGTACGAGCCGATCCCCGTTTACGGGTACAGCGTCACCATCCCGCACAAGGAGGCCGCCGCGAACCTCGCCCGCGAGAGCGAGCCGAACGTGCAGGTGACCGGATCGGCGAACACGTTGGTGCGGCGCGACGACGGCAAGTTCGTCGGCGCGAACACCGACTTCGCCGCGGCCACCGACTCGCTGAAGGCGCACCTCGCCGAGCGGGCCAAAGACGGCCCGGTCGCGCAGCTCAGCCAGCTCTCGGTGCTCATCCTCGGCGCCGGCGGGGTGGCCCGGTCGATCGCCTACGCGCTGCACCGCGAGGGTTCGCAGATCACCATCACCAGCCGCACCTACGAGCGGGCCCAGCGGCTCGCCGAGGACGTGAAGTGCAAGGCGGTGGACTGGCACGCCCGACACAGCATCTCGTTCGACGTCCTGGTGAACTGCACCCCCGTCGGGATGCACCCGAACGTGGACGAGGCGCCGTGTCACTTCAGCATCCTGAAACCGGGCACCACGGTGTTCGACACGATCTACACCCCCGAAACGACGCTCCTGATCCGCGAGGCCCGCTCCCGCGGGTGCGACACGATCACCGGGGTCGATATGTTCGTGCGCCAGGCCGCCCGGCAGATCGAACTGTTCACCGGGCAGACCCCCGACCCCGAGGTCATGCGGGTCGTCATGCGAAAGGCCCTCTCCCCGCTGACGCGGGCGTTCGAGGAGGACGGCGCCGGGGAAAAGAAGCCGGACGCGGTGGAAGAGAAGGCCGGCTGAGGGCGGGAACCAGTTTTTACCCCGAAGGGGTTGCATATCAAAGCCCGGGGTCAGCACGGCTCTGCGTGCGACACCCCGGGGAACATACGCGCGTCGTGTGCGTTGTTGGTTACCCAGGGTGCGCCCGCTTCGCGATCGACCCTGGGCTTTGTTATGCAACCCCTTCGGGGTAAAAACCGAACGAGAACAGGGGTCATGGGCTTGTTCGACGCGCTCTGCCGCCGCTACCAGTCGCTGTTCGCGCGCGCCTACCCCGAAGAGGCCGAACTGGTCGAATTGAACACCTCCGGGCAAACCGACCGGTTCCTCGACGCGTACTTCGCCCACGAGTACCGCAAGGGGGCGGCCGCGGTCGAGCGGTTCGCGGCGCTGGCCGACGGGTGGCAGGGCGGACGCGCCCTCGACTTCGGGTGCGGGGCCGGCGGGCTGACATACCGCATCGCCGAGCGCTGTCGCGAGGCCGTCGGGATCGACATCGAGCAATACAAGCTCGACTTCGCCGCCGCCCGAGCCGGGCAGTTGGGGGCGCCGAACGTCCGGTTCACGTGCTACGCCGGCGGCGACCTGCCGTTTGAAGACGGCTCCTTCGATTCCATTTTTTGCGTCGATGTGATCGAACACCTGCCCGCGCCGGGGCGGTTCGTCGCCGAGTTCCTGCGCGTGCTGCGCCCGGGCGGGATGTTGCTCGTCAGCTTCGGCCCGCCGTGGGGGCACGCGCACGGCAAGCACATGTGGACCAAGCTCCCCGGCTGGTGGACGCACCTCCTGTTCCCGCGTGCCGCGGTGATGCGAGCCGCCGGGTTCCCGCCCGACACCACCTGGGAGGGCCTCGGCATCCACCGGCTCACCGTCAGGGCGTTCGAGCGTGTCATGCGGCACAGCGGGTTCGAGCGGAAGGTTCACCGACTCCTAGTGAACCGGCTCGTGGCCCCGTTGCGGTTCGTGCCGCTCGTGCGGGAACTGTTCGTCGCGGAGGTCGTCGGGGTGTACCAGAAGCCGCCGGCGGGGGAGCGGGCGTGACCGGGCGCGCGAACATCGTTCTCATCGGCGCGCGGGGCACGGGCAAAACCACCGTCGGCCGCGCCCTCGCGAGCCACCTCGGCTGGGTCTTCGCCGATGCGGACGACCTCGTCGAAGCCACCGCGAGCAAATCCATCGCCGAAATCTTCACGACAGAGGGCGAACCGAGCTTCCGCGACCGCGAGTCGGCCGCGCTCGCGGAGCTGTGCACCCGCCCGGCGCACGTGATCGCCACCGGGGGCGGCGCGGTCGTTCGCGCGGCCAACCGGCAGATCCTCCGCGAAACCGGCTTCGTCGTGTGGCTCGTCGCTTCGCCCGAAGCCGCCTGGGCGCGGCTGCTCGCCGACCCGACCACCGCAACCCGGCGCCCGAACCTGACCGCGACCGGCGGTGTCGAGGAGGTACGCGCGCTGATCGCGGCGCGGGAGCCGATCTACCGCGAAACGGCCGATTTTACCGTCGCGACCGACGCCCTGTCGCCGGAAGAGGTCGCGGACGCTATTCTGGCGGCATGGAATGGTGGTTCTACCTCCCGACCGTCGTCTGGTCCCTCTTCGCCCTCGTCACCGGGCTGATGGTCGGATCATTTATCAATGTCCTCATCGCGCGACTGCCCTACGAGAAGAGTATCGTGTGGCCGTCGTCGCGCTGTTTTTCGTGCTACCGGAAGATCCGGCTGCGCGACAACGTCCCGGTCCTCGGTTACCTCCTCCTGGGCGGCAAGTGCCGGCACTGCGGCGCCGCGTTCTCCGCGCGCTACCTGTGGATCGAGGTTGGTACGGGGCTGGCGTTCCTCGCACTGTTTTTGGCCGAGGTCGTGTTCAACTGGTTCGGGTTGCCCGGGGTGAAGTTCAACCCGGTGGGGCCGGAGAACGGGTTGCCGGCGCCGCGGGCGCTGGCGCTGTTCGCGTACCACGCGTTCCTGGTGAGCGGGCTGATCGCCGCCGCCGCGATCGACGCCGAACACCGCATCATCCCGACGGAGATCACTTACACCGTGATGGCGGTCGGGATTCTGGGCGGCGCGCTGATGCCGTGGCCGTGGCCGCACCCCGCGGGTGCCGCCCCGGCGCTGCCGGTCCACGTCGTCGTCTGGGTGAACCCGGACGTTCCCGTGTCGATCGTCGGCGGGGTGCAGCCGTGGCCGTTCTGGGGACCGCTGTTCAACTTCGCCCCGGCCGCGAGTTGGAAGCTCGGTCTGCTGAACAGCGTCCTCGGCGCGCTGGTCGGTTCGCTGGTCGTGCGGGCGATCAAGTGGCTGTTTGAAACGGGCTTCGGGCGCGAGGCGCTCGGGCTGGGCGACGCGGACCTGTTGATGATGGCCGGGGCGTTCCTGGGCTGGCAGATCGCGGTGATGGCGTTGTTCGTCGGGGCGTTCGCGGCGCTCATTTTGAAGCTCGTCGAGGTCGCGTTCGCCCCGCCGGAGGGCGCCGCGCCCGCGCCGGCGGGAACCCCTGTGAGCGGACCGCCGGCGCCGCGCGAGCTGCCGTTCGGCCCCGGGCTGGCGATCGGCGTCGTGGTGACGTGGTTCGCGTGGCCGTGGTTCGGCCCGCGCCTGGTGTTCCCGTTCTTCGACGGCACGATGATGGGCATTCTGTGCGGCGTGATGGCGGTCGGGCTGCTCGCCTCGGCGCTGTTCCTGCGTCGCCCGGCCGAAGCTCCGGTCGCAGCGACGAAATAAAATCGCCGCACGATGAACGCAGATAAAGACACGATAAAACCGAAGAGGGATTAACCACAAAGGCACAAAGAACACAAAGAAGAGAAAAGCAAGCAGACAGATTCTTGGTTTCAACCCCTGGATTCTCTTGGCTTTCTTCGTGTCCTTTGTGCCTTTGTGGTTAATCCTGCTTTGCGTTTTGCCTTCAATCGTGTCTTTCTCTGCGTTTATCGTGCGGCTTCTTCTTGTCTTTGGAGACCGAATCGTGTCCGAAACGGTGATCGTGGATTACGGGATGGCGAACCTGCGGAGCGTGCAAAAGGCGTTCGAGCAGGTCGGGCATTCCGCGACGATCACCGGCGACCCGAAGCGCGTCGCCGCGGCCGGGAAGATCGTACTCCCGGGCGTCGGGGCGTTTCGTGATGCGATCGTGCGGATGCGCGACACCGGACTCGATGATGTTGTCCGCCGGCACATCAGCGCGGGCCGCCCGTTTTTGGGCATCTGCCTCGGGATGCAAATGCTGTTCGCCCGCGACCACGAGGACGGCTTACACACCGGGTTGGGTGTCTTCGCCGGCGACGTGATCCGGTTCCCGGAGGTGCGCGGGCTGAAGGTTCCACACATGGGCTGGAACACGCTCCGGCTCGCGCGACCGGGTTGCCCACTGTTCGCCGGGTTGCCGGCCGACCCGGCGGTGTACTTCGTCCACTCGTACTTCCCGCAACCGACCGCGCGCGAGGTGATCGCGGCCGAGGCCGACTACCCCACCCCGTTCTGCGCTGTGGTGTGGAAGGACAACGTGTTCGCGACGCAGTTCCACCCGGAAAAGAGCCAGCGCGTCGGGCTGCAAATGCTCAAGAACTTCGCCGGGATGTAGGCGCCGGTTTGTGCGGGTCTCAGGAAGAACCGCCGTAATGTCGAACCGCCGGCGTGAGCCAGTTGGGGCTGGACCCGTAGCCTGACTCTCCGAGTCGGGTTCTTCTCTTCTGATCGAGTCCAGACCCGACTCGGAGAGTCAGGCTACCACAGAAAACCCGGCCGGCTCACGCCGGCGGTTCGACCGGCAATTTTCAACCGGAGCCGGATCACAGCCCCTCGGTCTCGAATCCCTTGCGGTACGTCTTCTTCACGAAGGCGTTCGCGGCGTCGTGGTTCGTGACCTTCAGGGCTTTGGTGTCCCACTTCAAATCCGTCTTCGGGAACCGCGTCGCCAGGCAGCCGAGCAGCACCATCTCGGTGAGCGGGCCGGAGTAACTGAACGGCGCGGACGTGTGCCCGTTGCCGCGAACCGCCTCGACGAACTGCACGTAGTGGTCGTCGGACTTCAGTTCGGGTAGCTTGAAGCCCTTGAACTTCTCGCCCATGAGGAGCGGTTCGCCGCCGGTGTCGTACGGCGCGTACATCACGCCCTCGGTGCCGATCAGGATCGACCCCTGCCCGTCGAGGTGGATCGCGGGGTTGAACTTCTCCTTCGGTTCCGGGAGCCGCCGCGACACTTGGTCGATGACCTCCTTCGGCGGGCGCGCGCTGCCGTTGTACCACGTCAGCGAAACGGGATCGGTGGTGAACTTCGAGCCGGGGAACACGTACTTCACCTGCACGTCGAGCGACCAGTTGTAGTCGTTCGGCCCCGGCAGCTCCGAGCGGATCGAGCTGGGGTTGCCGACGCCGATCGCGCCGAACACCGGGTCGAGGATGTGGCACGCCATGTCGCCGAACGTGCCGGTGCCGAAGTCGAGCCGCTTGCGCCAGTTGCCGGGGTGGTAGTGCCCGCCGCCGATGAAGGGCCGCTCGCGCGCGACGCCGAGCCACAGGTTCCAGTCGAACCCCGCGGGCACGTCGTCGGTCCGGTTCGGTTTCGGTGCGGTGTCGCCCCAACTCTTCCCGCTCCACGAGTGAACTTCCTTCACCTTCCCGATGACGCCGTCCTGGATCATCTTCACGATGAGCTTGTGCTTGCGCGCCGAGTGGACCTGAATGCCCATCTGCGTGACGAGCTTCTTTTCCGTCGCGACCTCCGTCAGCCGTCGGGCCTCGTGAATCGTTTGCGTGAGCGGCTTCTGGCCGTACACGTGCAGGTTGCGATTGAGCGCCCGCATCGCGATCGGGGCGTGCATGTGGTCGGGCGTCGAGACGTTCACCGAGTTCAGGTCTTTTTCCTTGTCGAGCAGCTCGCGGTAGTCGGCGTACACGCGCAGTTCGGGCCACTTCTTTTTGAGCGCCGCGAGGTTCTTCTGGTTGGAATCGACCTCCGCGACCGCGACGAGTTTCAGGTGCTTGCTGCCGGAGAGCGAGCCGATATCGGCCCCGGCCATGCCGTCGGCGCCGAAGCTGGCGTGCAGAACGGTCTCGCTCGGCGCCGCGTGCGCGTGCAACCGCCAGACGAACGGCGCCGCGAACGCGGTCGCGGCGGTTTTCAGCGCGACCCGGCGGGTGATTTTCGACATGAGAGGCTCCGGGAAGGAAGGGAGCGAAGGCGGGTGTGGTGTTCGTCGGCCGCGCCGGCGTTTACTACTCGACCTGGATCGCGGAAGGCTCACGGCACCGCCGGCCGGAACAGGCCGACCGGTCGCCCGGAACCGCGGTCTGCGAGGTTGTTCCAGACCGGGCGACCGGTCGGCCTGTTCCGGCCGAAAGCGGTGCTGGAACAGCCTTCCCCGCGTGGGGTGGCAAGGCAGAAGCTCGGCTGACGCATCATCGTCCTGTCGCAGAGCGACGAGCTAAACCCCTTCTGGTCCCCGCGCCGCGCGAAGTGAGCTTTCGCTCGCTTCGCTGCGCAGGGACGAGCGCGACCGACGAACGAGGGCAGCGTAACCGAAGCACGCGAGAGGGACAAGCACCCCGCGCCAAAATCCGCATCCGTATCCAAAACTGATCTTGATTTCAGTTGTGATATTGCGTACAGTTTAATGGAGTTGTTAGAAGAAGCCGCTTGCGGTTTCACGAGGAGTCTGCGCGCCCGTTTTTGTGTGCGAAGCACAAATAATCTCAAGGTAGTTAGAGAAGCCCGCAAAGAGTTGGCAATCTTGGCAACCTTGGCAACCTTACTCAAAATCGCCTGGGAAAACGCAGATTCCTGAAGGATGCCCGTTGGCAATCTTGGCAACCTTCGATTTGACAAAGTTATACGCGATCGACGGACGA
The DNA here is from genome assembly GCA_964495365.1 of uncultured Frigoriglobus sp. GTDB lineage: Bacteria > Planctomycetota > Planctomycetia > Gemmatales > Gemmataceae > Gemmata. The sequence goes on from CAZBXY010000193.1 coordinate 12,285, forward strand.
ATGCGGTTGTGTCCGACGGGAAAGGGAGGGCGAGCCGTCACCCCGCAAAGCCGCTTGCGGCTATCCCAACCGGAATAGCCGACGGGCGTTCTCCTCGAACACCGGTTCGTGCAGCTCCGCGGGCACTGCTTCCTTAATGAACTCGCGGTAGGCGGTCATCGGGGCGAGCGGCCAGTCGGTGCCGTAGACGAACCGGTTCGGGCGCTCGGAATACTTGATCGCCCGCTGGATCGCGTGGGCCAGTTCGGACATCGCCTCGCGCCCCTCTTCGGAGGCAAACGCGCCGTCGTCGCCGACCATCAGCCCCGAAAGGTCGGCCCAGACATTGACGTTCTTGTAAATGACTTCCGCCGCGTCGGTCGTCCACGGGTTGCCGATGTGGCACATCAGGAACTTGCAATCGGGGAAATCGACCGCGACCTCATCGACGCCGAGCGGGTGGGCGAACTTCAGCTTCGCCTGCGGCGAGTACGTGTCGCCGGTGTGGAACATGACCGGCACGCGGTACTTGGTGGCGAGTTCGTAGTAGCGCCGATAGTTCGCGTGGGCCGGTTCGAAGTGCAGGTAGCCCAGATAGCCCTTCAGCGCGACCACAACTCCGCTCGCGAGGATGAGTTCGACGCGGCGGAAGTGTTCGTCGTCGGTCCGGTGCGGGTCCATGACGCCGATCGGGCGCAGCCCGGGCACGAGCGGGGCGATGTCGAGCGTCTGATTGATGCCGAGCGGATCATCGGGGCCGGTGTTCCAGGCTCCCATCGCGAACGCGTGGGTGACGCCGGCGGTCTGCATCTCGCGCCGCAACTCGGCCGCGACGACTTCCGGCGGCTCACGCAGGAGCGGGTGCAGCGCCCCGACCCCGGGGAGGTTCGGCGGCACCGCGTGGATGTGGACGTCGATCATCGGAACCTAACCCCGCTCGCTTCGCTCGCTGCCCCTTCGCGGTCGGTCCCGCGTGCCGCGCCTCACTTGCATTCGCAATCTCGGTTGCACGCGGGGAAAAGGAAGGGGCGGAAGACAGAAGACGGCCCTCTTACTCCCCCTTCCTTTCTAGGGAAGGGGGCCGGGGGGTTAGGTTCTTCGCATCACGGGTTGATCGGCACCGTCGGGGCCGGAGTGGGTGTGGCGCCCGCGGCCGGGGCCGTGCCGGACTGTTGCCGGAACTTGGTAATGTCGTGCCGGCGGATGACGATGCCGCTGCCGTTCTGCCCCGGGCCCATCGTGTACACCCCGAACTGCCCGGTCGCGGTCTCCGCGAGGTACAGCGCCGACTGCCCCTGCGTGATGTACCCGGTGGTCATCATGAAGTGGACGTCTTGTTTGGCTTGCAGGCCGAACTCGGTCGTGAGATCGACCTCGGCCCAGCCGACGATCTTGCCCTGCGTGCGGTCGATGACGGTGCCGAGCAACTTGCCGGCCTTGTAGTCGAGCAACCACACGCCATCGGTCTGGACCTTCGGGTTCACCGACACGGCCCCGGTGGCCATGATGTAATCCTGGTAGCGGTCGTTGGACGCCGCCGCGACGGGGCGCGAATGCCCGAGGTAGATCATCGTCGCGCCCATGCCGACGGCCAGACCGAGGGCGAGAAGGCCGAATGAACCGGTCGCGCGCATGTCACTTCTCCACCGGGTCGCGAATTCGGCCGCACCCATAGCACGGCCGCCGGCGGTGTCGAGTGCAGTTTTCTTTTGCGGGCCGGCGGGGGCGCGACAAAAGAAAAATCCCCAGTGCGGCTTGCCCCTGGTGGGGTGCAAGAGGTATAGTTGCTAATGGCCTGCAGGCCGCACACCGGTGGGGTTACCTTCAACCTCCTCCACAGCGCAGTTCGCGTTACCACCTATTCCTGAGGAGGGGGGCTATGACCATGCCCCTGTTAGCCATGTTCGGTCTCGGCGGCCAGGAAATCCTGTTGCTTCTGGTGCTCGGCGTCCTGCTGTTCGGGCGGAAGTTGCCCGACATCGGTCGCTCGCTGGGCAAGACGATGGTGGAGTTCAAGAAGGGGATGAAGGGGATCGAGGACGAGGTGAGCGAGCCGAGCGCCCCGCGTGCGGCGATCGAGCCGGAACCGGTGAAGGCGCCCCAGCGGGTGACGCCGAGCGCCGCGCCGAAGTTCGACGACGCCCCGGCCCCGTCGAGCGCCCCACCGAAGGTGTGAGCCTTTCGCCGGCGGGCGCGAACCTTGACGACCCTGCGCCCGTCCCTTATCACAACAACGGCCCGCCAGCGGCAACCGGTGGGCACAAATGGGCGATTAACTCAGTGGCTAGAGTGCGTTCTTCACACGATCGTCACTTCTGAGTTGAAAAGCCCAGCGAAGAGCGAGTTTGCAGAAACGGCTGATGGGTCGGGCGCCCACGTTGATTGCGGCTCCGGTGCGGATGCCTGTAGCGGTGAGTGCGTTCGGCCCGCGATTGCGCTCGCAGCCGTTACGCCGATCAGTGGCAAGGAACTCGGGCAATTAGCTCAGTTGGTTAGAGCGCGCGGATCACACCCGCGAGGTCACAGGTTCGAGTCCTGTATTGCCCACTCTGCCGAATGAGGCCTAGTTCAACACGGAGAACGCGGGGCGCCTGGAGGGAAGAGCCAGTCGCCCGGTTTTTCTGAGAGCGATTCTCCCGCGCCCGAACTCACCTGTCGCTGAGACTCTGCCAACGGTCTGCCGGTCGCTCCTCCACAGCGGCTACTTCGTTACCGTGGTGTAAGTGAAGTACTTGATCCGGTCGTGCCCCAGGCGCAGGATGCCGTCGTTGGGGTCGTCGTCTTTCCCGTCGCCGAAACCGTCTTTGAACTTGTACACCGGCTTGCCGTTGCTCCATTTCACGAGGTCAAGCTGCGCATGTTTGAGATCCCAACCCCAGGGGTTGCGGACCTCGATCCAGTCCGGTCCCGCTGCGATGACGGTGTAGGCGTGGTTCGTGACCAGGCAGGACTTGGGGTCCACCACCTTCTTGACGCAGCCGTCATCTGACCACACCACGACACAGTGGTTCTGATCGAGAACCTTACGGATCTTACGGACCGTCGCGGCGGGGTCTTTCTGGTCCAGCGTCCACACTTCTGTCTGCTTGCCGGTGATCATGTTCAGCGCCCGCGAACAGGTCTGCCACTCCTGCGAGTCATTCTTGGGGTCACTCCTCCTGCCGTTATTGACTGCCGCCCAGTTGGCGGTGTCAGCGTCGGAGCAGTCAACCCCGCATGCCGCCAGGTAGGCGCGCTGGTAC
>CAZBXY010000194.1:0-15368 GCA_964495365.1 uncultured Frigoriglobus sp.
GCGCAGTGCCACAACCACCCGTTCGACCGCTGGACGATGGACGACTACTACGGGTTCGCCAGCTTCTTTAGCCAAATCGGTTACAAGAACGCCCAGGATCCGCGCGAGTTGACCGTGTTCAACGCGGGCACCGGCGAGATGCGGCACCCGCTCGGCGACCGACCGGTGAAGCCGAAGTTCCTCGGCAGCGCAGCCGCGAACCTCAAACCGGGCACCGACTACCGCGCGGCGCTCGCGGAGTGGCTCACGAGTACCGAGAACGCCGCGTTCGCACGAAACATCAGCAACATTGTCTGGGCACACTTCTTCGGCAAGGGCATCGTGGACTCCGTGGACGATGTGCGCGTGAGTAACCCCGCGTCGAACCCGGAGTTGCTTGCCGCGCTCGGCCAGCGGGCCGCGGAGTACAAGTTCGACGTGAAGAAACTCGCCCGCGACATCTGCCTGAGCCGCACCTACCAGCTTTCGACGGCCCGCAACCCGACCAACGAGTGGGACGAACGGAATTTCTCCCGGCAGACCGTGCGGCGAATGCGCCCCGAGGTGCTGCTCGACTGCATCACGCAGGTCACCGGGACGACCAACCGGTTCCCCGGGCTGCCGCCGGGCGGGCGGGCGGTGCAACTCCCGGACGGGCGCACCCCGAACTACTTCCTCACCACCTTCGGTCGCGCCGCCCGCGCCACCGCTTGCACCTGCGAGGTGAAGGTGACGCCCACGCTTTCGCAGGCGCTGCACCTGCTCAACGGCGAAACGACGACGGGCAAGATCGCCGAGGGCAAGATGGTCGAGAAACTGCTCGCGGGCAAGGATCCGGGCGCGGTGGTCGAGGAACTGTACCTGCGCTGTTTGGGCCGCAAGCCGACCGCAGCCGAGACCGCCCGGATCGCCAAGAGGCTCGGCGAAGCGACCGACAAGCAGGAGGCGCTCGAAGACCTGTTCTGGGCGCTCTTGAACACGAACGAGTTTATCTTCAACCGGTGAGTCGGCAGATCGTGTGGCCCGGTCGCTCCGTGACCGGACCACAACAGGCACCACGAGGAACTTCATGTTCGCGCGATCGGCCCTCATCGTTCTGATTGTGTTGTGCGCCCCGCACGTTTCGCCCGCGCGCCGCGGATGAGAAGGAAGAACCGAAAATCACGTTCGACGGTCATGTGAAGCCGATCCTCGCGAAGCGGTGCGCCAAGTGCCACAGCGCCGAGCGCCCACGGGGCGAACTCGACCTGTCGAGCTATCCGGGTCTCGCGGCGGGCGGCGTGTCCGGCAAGGCGGTCGTCGCGGGCAAGTCCGACGCCAGCCCGCTCTACACGATGGCGGCTCACCTCGAAGACCCGAAGATGCCGCCGAACAGCCCGAAGATCCCGCAGACCGAACTCGACACGATCCGCAAATGGATCGACGGCGGGCTGACCGAGAAGGCCGCCGTTCCGGCGGCACCGACCGTTGCGCCCGCGGCGAAGAACCTCGACGGGTTGGGCGCCGCGGCGGCGCTGGCGCGGCCCACACCGGTCACGGCGCTGGGCGTCAGTCCCGTCGCGCCGCTCGTCGCGGTACCGGGCAAGAAACAGGTACTCGTGTACGAACTGCCTTCGGGGAAGCTGCTCGGCGCGCTCGCCTTTCCCGAAGGCGAAGTTCACGCCCTGCGGTTCTCGGGCGACGGGAAGACGCTCCTCGTGGCCGGCGGTGTGGGCGGGCAGGCCGGGGCGGTCGTCGGGTACGAGGTCGGCACCTGGAAGCGGCAGTTCGCGCTCACCGACGAGACCGACGCGGTTCTTGCGACCGACATTTCCGCCGACAAAACGCGCGTCGTCTTCGGCGGGCCGGCCCGGCTCGTGAAGGTCGCGTCCATCCCGGATGGGAAGGTGATCCACACATTCCGCAAGCCGACCGACTGGGTGCTGTCGGTCGGGTTCAGCCCGGAGGGGCTGCTCGTCGCCGCGGGTGACCGGTTCGGCGGCCTGTTCGTGTGGGAAACGAAATCCGGCAAGGAATTTCACACGCTTCGCGGGCACACCAAGGCCGTCACCGGCCTCGCGTGGCAGGCCGATTCGGACGCGCTGGCCTCGTGCGGTGAGGACGGCACCGTTCGCGTGTGGGACATGCACACCGGTACCGAACTGGCGGTGCGGACCGCGCACGCGGACGGCGCGACCGACATCGCGTATCACCCGTCCGGGGCGCTCGCGACCGGGGGCTGCGACGGGCGCGTGAGGGTTTGGGATCAAAAGGGCAAGCTCACCATCGACCTCGGCCCGGCCAGCGACGCGGTGCTGAAGGTTGCGTTCCCCGCGGACGCGAAAGCCGTCGTTTCCGGCAACTGGGCCGGCGCGGTGCGGGCGTGGCCGGTCGCCGGCGGCCCGGGCACGAAGCTGGCGCTGCCGATCGACGCAAAACCGGTCGCCGGCGGGGCGATCCCGGTGCCGACGCCGAATCTTCCGGTCGCGGCGGCCCGCCCCGTCACCCCTCCGACCGGTCCGACCACGTCCACGGCACTTCGGGCCGAACTCGACCGCAAACGAGCCGCGCTCAAGGCGGTCGAGGACGCTGCGGAGAAGCTGAAGGAGGAAGCGGCTCGCAACCCGAAGAACGCTGCGCTCGCCAAAGCCTACCTGCAACTCTGCGAGGCCGCACTGGCAATGAAGGCCGAAGTGATCGAAGCCGAAGCTGCCGCAAACGCCGGGGAGAAGAAATGATGCGCCTCCTGCTCTCGGCTTTCCTCGCACTCGCACCCGCACTCACACTCTCCGTCGAAGGCGGTGACTGGCCGGTGTGGCGCGGGCTGAAGGGCGACGGGATCGTCACCGATCCGGCCGTACCGACGAAGTGGAGCGCGACCGAGAACGTGGCGTGGAAGGTCGCCGTGCCCGGGGTCGGACACTCGTCGCCGATCGTCTCGAACGGCCGCGTGTTCCTCACCTCGTTCGACCCCGAAACGAATGAGCGACTCCTGCTCGGCTTCGATCGCAAGGACGGCAAACTGCTCTGGCGCCGGTCGGTGCTGACCGCGGCGCCAGAGAAGATGCACAAGAATAACACGCCGGCGAGTTCGACGCCCGCGAGCGACGGCGGACACGTGTGGGTCACGTTCCTCGACGGCGAAAGGGTCGCGGTCGCGTGCTACGACTTTACCGGCAAGCGCGTGTGGCTCAGAACGTTCGACGGGTTCACCTCGCAACACGGGTTCTGCGGCACCCCGGTGCTGTTCGAGAACCTCGTCATCGTTAACGGCGACTCCGACGGCGCCGCGTTCCTCGCCGCGCTCGACAAGAAGACCGGCGAGACCAAGTGGAAGGTCAATCGGCCCAACCGCGTGCGGTCGTTCAGCGTGCCGCTGTTCGTGACCGTGAAGGGCAAACCGCAGATGGTTCTGGCCGGCAGCAAGTCGGTCGCGGGCTTCGACCCGACGACCGGTAAGCAACTGTGGGTCGCGGACAGCGCCACCGACAAGTTCGTCGCGACGGTCGCCTTCACCGAAGGGTTGGTCTTCGCCACCGGCACCAGCCCCAACAACACGCTCGTCGCGCTCGACCCGACCGGCACCGGGAACGTGACCGGGACGCACACGAAATGGTCCGACACCAAAACCGCCGCCTACGTTCCGTCGCCGCTGGCGTTCGGCGACCGGCTGTTCGTGCTCTCGGACGCGGGCATCGCGACGCTGCTTGAAGCCAAAACCGGCAAGAAGCTCTGGTCCGAGCGGCTCGGCTCGCGGCTGCACCACGCGTCGCCGCTGTTGGTCAACGACCTGATCTACTGCCTCGCGGACGACGGCACGACCTACGTTCTGAAGGCCGGCGACGAGTTCGAGGTGGTGGCAAAAAACGCACTGAGCGATGGCTGCTGTGCGACCCCGGCGGTATCGAACGGGCAACTGTTCGTCCGCTCCGCGACGAGCCTGTGGTGTATCGCAAAGCCTGGGGCCACGAAGGCCGGGCCGTGAGTGGGATCGTGAAGTTTTTGTGACCGAAGGGGAATTTCGCGCCCCCGACATCAGCCCTTCACGGGCTGTTCGTAGCTTACCGCCGATACTTGCTCGCGTCGTTTCGGATTTTCATTCCTTTTCGGAGCCTCGTCATGAAACGCCCGATTGTTCCTCGTGCGTTCACGCTGATCGAGTTGCTCGTGGTGATCGCGATCATCGCGATCCTGATCGGGCTGCTCCTCCCGGCGGTGCAGAAGGTGCGCGAGGCCGCCGCGCGCATGAAGTGTACCAATAACCTCAAGCAACTGGGTCTGGCGTGCCACAACCTCGAGAGTACGACAGGCAGCTTCCCGCCGGGCTACACCTCGTTCTCGGAATCGGCCACGACTCCGCCGAACAACATCAACGCCAACGGGACGCCGAACTTCCCCTCGTGGATCATCACCGGCTCGCAGGGCGGCGGGCTGAACCCGCAGGCCCGGGTGTACAGCCCGTCGTGGGTGATGCACGTCAACGCGTACATGGAGCAGAACACTCTCGACCAGCGGATCCAGCAGGGGGTCGCCGCCGACGACATCAACGAGGCGTGCCCGTGGGACAACCTGGACGGGCTGCCGTGGCGGCGCCCGGACATCGACACCCAGACGTTCGCGATCAAGTTCATGCAGTGCCCCAGCGCCGAGCAGACCGAGGTACTGTTCGGTGCCTTTAGCCTCGAGAACCTGCGCAAGGGGAACTACGTGGGCTGCTTCGGCGGCCGGTTCCAGCGCGACTTCGCGCCCGGGTCGCCGTTCGGCGGCGTGTTCGGCGCGGTCACCGGTGTGGTGAAGTACCCCTACGGCGAGCGGTTCGGCACCGGCAAGGGGACCAAGATCGTGGCCGTCATGGACGGCACCTCGAACACGGTCATGTTGAGCGAGGTGTTGGCCAACCATACCCCCGACGGGCGCACCTCGTCGAGTCACCCGTCGGGGATGAACCGCGACATCCGCGGGGCGATGCTCTGCCCGATGGTGGGCGGCAACTCGTTCACCGGTGCGTTCCCGCCGAACTCGCGCGGCACCGATGTGATGATGGGGTGCCCGCCGGCCGGCGACCCGGCCGCTCCCCCCGCGACCGACCCGCGGTTCTGTACGCAGAACACTGACGCCAACCCGAGTACCGGGGGTCAGTGGCAGGTCGCGGCCCGCAGCCGGCACACCGGCGGGGTGAACGCGTGCATGGCCGACGGCAGCGTCCGGTTCTTCCGCGACAGTATCTCGCAGGCCCAATGGTCGGCGCTGTGTACGGCCCGCGGCGGCGAGGTGGTCAACACCGACTGACGCCGCCTTCGCGCGACCGGCACGGGTGCCGGTCGCGCCTTCTCCGCTCACCGGAGCCGCCATGCGCGCGTGTGCGCTGTTCGCGTTCGGCCTCACCGCACTCTTCGCGTCCGGGTGCGGGTCGTCCACCGCGCCCACCGGCGGCCTCGACATGGGCAGTCCCGACGCTAACCAGGTCGCGGCCCTCGTCGAGGGCATGAACGAGGCCAAGGGCGACGCCAAGAAGACCGCTGTCCTGTTCGCCGCCGGTGCCCGACCGGAGACCAAGAGATTCGCCCAGTTCGATTACTCGATCGTCGGCAAGCCGGCGGTAAGCGGGGCCGACGCGACGTGTAAGGTCCGGGCGGACAAGTCGGCCGGCGAAAAGGCCGGCGAGGTGGAGTGGGCGTTCGTAAAGGAAGGCGACAAGTGGAAGATCAAGTCCGCACCGCTGCCGTAGCGCACGGCCGCGGGTGGATCGTTAGCCCCGCGTTCGACCTCTTGTTCCTCGCGAACCTCGGCTGGCTCCTGTTGCTCGTGCCGGGGTTCGCGACCCGCTCCGACACCGCCGTCGACTTCTGGCAGATCTACTTCCTCACGCTCCCGCACCGATGGATCACGCTCATCCTGGTAGTCGCCGACCCGGACCGGCGCGGCGCGCGGACCGGCCGCCTCGTCGCCGTCGCGGCGCTGGCCGCGGTCGTGGTCGTCGGGGCATTCGTCGGCACCGGCGCGTTCCTGTGTCTGGCGCTGGTCGATTACGTCTGGAACGCGTGGCACTTCGCCAGTCAGCACGCCGGCGTTCTGCGGATGTACACGCGCAAGGTGGGCGGCGGGGTCGAGTGGCTGGAGCGGTGGGGCTTGCGCGGGTTCGTCACCTACGGCGCGCTCCGCGCCGCCGGGTGGGCCACCGGCTGGACCGAAGCGGATCCCGCGTACCTCCCGTGGCTCCGCGTGCTGGACCTCGCGGTGCTGGTCGTCCCGGCCGCGCTCCTCCTCACGAACCTCATCGGAGCTTCACGCTCGCGGGTCGGGAAACTCGCCTATCTCGCCAGCGTCTGCGCGCTCTACACCGGGTTCGTCCTCGCCCTGCAGTTCGGCCGGACCGGGCCGGTGATCGCGTTCGCCGCGGCCGGGTCGATGTTCCACGCGGTCGAGTACCTCGCGATCGTGACGTACTACGCCCGCCGCCGCGAGGCGGTGGGCAGCCCCGGTGCGTTCCGCGCGCTCGCCCGGTACTGGCTCGTGTTTCTCGGCGTGTACGTTCTGGTCCTCGGCGCGGTCGGGGTGTGGATGTCCCGGCCGGACAGTGGCCTTGTCGTACTGTGGCAGGGGCTGAACCTGTGGGCCGCGTTCGTCCACTACGCCTACGACGGGATGATCTGGAAGCTGCGGCGCCCGGAAACGGCAGCCGCTCTGGGGGTGAACGGCGCGTGACCCGATCCGAGTCGCGACTGATCGTCGGGTGCGTGCTGGCGGTCGTGGCGCCGGCCGCGGTGCTGCACTTCGCCGCCGGCGCCGAGCGGCACGCCGACGGACTGACCGCCGCCCCGTTCGCGTGGCCGCGGGTGCTCGTGGCACACCTCGCCCTCACGATACCGCTGGGGCTGATCGTCGCGGCACGGCTACGGGTCGCTTCAGTGGTCAACGAGGCCGCGCCCGCCCTGTGGCCGCTCGTCGGGATCGGGCTGATCGGGCTGGCCGTGGTCGTCGGCCCGGTGATCGGCGACGCGCTCGCTGGCGGCGGATTCGGGGCCGCGCCGCTGCTCGTGTTGCGCACGCTGCGGGCACTGGCGCTCGTCGTGCCGTGGTGTGTTGGGGCCACCGAACCGCCGACCGAACCGCCCCTCGTCCGCCCCGGCGAGGCAGTCGCTCTGGGGTTAGCGCTCGCGGTCATCCCGTGCGGGCTGTACGCGGAGGCCGTCGTCGAAGCGCGAACCGCAAACGCCGAGGAACTCATCGCGACCGGTCGGACGGTGCGCGGCGAACGGGTTCTGGCGGGCTTGTGCGAACTGGGCAGCGATCGCCCGGTTGCCGGGAAGCCGCCGGCCGAGGTCCGCCGCCGACTGCGCGCCGAGATCACCCGCCTGGAGCGAACCGCGGGCCACCCGCTTTCCCCGTCCGCGCCCCCGGCCGCGCGGTTCGGGCGGGTCGAGGTGGTGATCCAACTGGACCGACTGGACGAGGCCGCGGAGTTGCTCCGCCCGCTCACCGAGCGAAGTACGACCGCTACGTTGCTCCTCGCCGCGGTGGATCGCGACCGCGAGCGGTGGGCCGAGAGCGACGCGGGCTACGAAACCGCACTCACCCGGCTGCTCCCGGGCGCCGAAACCAACGCGGGCGCCCGCGCGAACTGCCGGCTGGCGTTTGAAGGCCTGGCGCACAACGCGCGAATGGACCGGCGCCCGGCTGACGCGGAGGCCGCACTGCGCCGCGGGCGTGAGGCGCTTTCGGCCGACGCAGCGCACTTCTGGTTCTTGCTCGGACGGCATTACTACGACGGCGGGCGGCCCGCACTGGCAATCGAGCACCTGGAGGAAGCGGCCCGGCTCGACCCGGCCAAATACCGCGAACCGGCCGACAAGATCCTCCGGCAGATCCGCACGCACACGCCGGCCTGCGCCCCGTGGCGAGCGCCGTAAACGTAATTCCATCGGAGGTTATTATGCCCGTCTCGCGCCGCCAGTTCCTCACCTACCTGGGCGTCGGCAACTACGCCGCGCTAATCGCCAGCGGGACCGCGGGCGCGCAACCGGTGTTCCCCGCGCCCCGGCGGCGCGGCCCGGCCCCGGCGTTTTTCAAGCCGATCGGCCCCAGCGCCGCGGACGAACTCGTCCTGCCGGAAGGATTCGGTGCCTCCGTGGTCGTGCGGTGGGACGACCCACTCGGCTCGAAGGCCCCGGACGGATCGGACGAGCGGTTCGGGTTCAACAACGACTTCATCGCCTACTTCCCGATCGATGTACTGACCGGCGGGTCGAACTCGGCCGAGGGGCTGCTGTGGGTGAACCACGAGTACCCCAACCCGCTGTTCGTCAGCGGGTACACCGCGGCCGACGGTAAGGCGAAGCGCAAGAAGAGCGCGGCGCAGATCGGTAAGGAGAAGTTGTCGGTCGGCGGCAGTGTGCTGCACGTTCGGCGGGAGAACGGTATCTGGAAGCCGGTGGCCGGCTCGAAGTTCGCCCGGCGTCTGACGGCCGCGTACCCGGAGATGGCCCTCATCGGCCCGGCCGCGAAGATCGGCCCGGCCGTTGGGACGCTCGCCAACTGTTCCGGCGGGGTCACACCCTGGCACACCGCGCTGTCGTGCGAAGAAAACTACCCCGACTACAACACCACCGAAAAGGAGGGCTACCGCTGGAGTGACGTGCCCGAACTGGCCATCGACGAGCGGAAGTACGGGTGGATCGTGGAGGTCGATCCGTTCGGCGCGCTGCCCCCGGTCAAGCACACCGCGCTGGGGCGGTTCAAGCACGAGAACGCGGCGGTCCGCGTCGGCCCGACCGGGCGCGTGGTGGTGTACATGGGCGACGACGAGGCCGACCAGCACCTCTACAAGTTCGTCTCGGCCGAACCGGATAAGCCGACAGCGTCGCGGGCCGATCGGCGGAAGGTACTGGAGGCCGGTACACTCTACGCGGCGGACCTCGCGAACGGGAAGTGGGTGCCGCTGGTGTTCGACGCGGAGACGGTGGCGAAGATCGAGAAATCGGAGGCGTTCGTGGCGGCGAAGAAGAAAGACCCGGACGTCGCGATCGCGTCGCAAGCGGACCTGTTGATGCACGCGCGGGTCGCGGCCCGGGCACTGGGCGCGACCCCGCTGGACCGGTGCGAGGACTGCGAGATTCATCCGCTCGACGGGTCGCTGTACGTGGCGCTGACCAACAGCGCCGGGCACGGGAACTTTCACGGTCACATCTTGCGGTTGGTGGAAGACGGGGACGACCCGGAGGGTACGTCGTTCCGGTACGAGGTGTTCCTGGCCGGCGGCCCGCAATCTGGACTGTCGTGCCCGGACAACCTCGCGTTCGACAAGTCGGGCAACTTGTGGGTGGTGTGCGACATCTCCAGCGCCAAACTCGGCAAGGGCGCGTACAAGCCGTTCGCGAACAACGGGCTGTTCGTCGTCCCGACTTCGGGCGCGAGCGCCGGGGACGCGTTTCAGTTCGCCTCCGGCCCGGTCGAGTGCGAGTTGACCGGGCCGTGCTTCACGCCAGACGAGTCCACGCTGTTCCTGGCGGTGCAGCACCCCGGCGAAGAGAGCACGAGCCTCACGGAGCCGACCAGCCACTGGCCCGATGGCCGTGGGCGCGTACCGCGGCCGTCGGTTGTCGCGGTCAGTGGATTTCGGCGGTGAACGTCCGGTCGAGCGACGAGCCACAGCAGTGATTGAACAGGAGGCATTTCTCGTGAGACATGAATTGTCGAATGAACTGGCTCAAGATTCAGGTTATACCGAAAATTTTATCTGTGAGGGAAAAGTGAGATGATACGTTTTTTTTTGACAACTGAAAAGTTGACAGTTACCGTAATCCCCTCTGCACCAACCCTGCACACTACTACGGTGTGATCTTTCGAGCGAAAGATTGTTGGTGCTTTGCGCGATCTCGGATCGCGGTTTCGAGGAGTTCGTCCCCCACCTCAAGGTACACCCATGAAGCGCCCTCGCCCGTCCCAGTCGGTTAGCCCCCGTTCCCACACCGCTCGCCCCCAAGACCTCCGGTCGGTTCGGGCCAGTTCTCCGAAGTCTCATCCCCGCCTCAATGTCGAGTTACTGGAATGCCGCACCCTGCCCTCCAACGGGCAGTGGATGGCGGTGTTCGATGGGATGCCCTCGTACTCCGCGCTGGCCGATCAAGTCGACGCCGCGCGCACCCTGTTCCTCAGCGCCGGCGTGACCGCTGACGAGGTGAGCGTCGTCAGCGCCTTCGACCGGGCCGGGACGTTCCTGGTTCAGTCGTCCCCGACGGCCACCGAGGCCGAGGTCGCCGCTCACCTCCAGAGCGTCGCGGGGTTCGTCTTCCTGCAAGACTTCACCACCTCGAACGAGGTCAACAACGGGCGCACCCGCGCGCCGAAGGTGGGCCTCTCCGAGGCGGTCTACGGTCCGTTCGACTACGCCGGGTTCCTGGATCGGGAGGCCAACGGTAAGGTGCCCAGCCAGGCCGGCGCGGCCCCGGACGACCCCGCGACCGCCGACGTGCTGGGCAACAACAACGGCGGCGCGACCGGCACCAACGCGTTCACCCAGAGCGAGACCTCGATCCTGGCGTTCGGCAGCACCGTGATCCTCGGGTTCAACGACTCCGGGTCCAACTCCGGCGGGTCGAACAAATTCACCGGCTTCTCCCGGTCCACCGACGGCGGCCTCACCTTCACCGACGGCGGCACCCTGCCCACCAATCCGGGCGGCGACGCGGGTGACCCGGTGCTGGCCCGCAACGACACGACCGGCCGGATCTACTACTCCACGCTCGGGTTCAACGTCGGCACGATTCAGATGTTCCGCTCCGACGACAACGGGTTGACCTGGATGGCCCCGGTCAACGCGACCCCGGGCGGCAGCGGCGAGGACAAGCAGTGGCACGCGGTCGATAACTTCGCCGGTGTGGGCAACGGGAACGTGTACCTGATCAGCCGCAACTTCGGGGGCGGCAACGGGATCTACATGTACCGCTCGACCGACAACGGCAACACGTTCGGCCCGACCGGCGGGGTGCTGATCGCCTCGGGCGCCGCCGGCAACCAGCAGGGCGCGTTCGTCACCGTCAGCCCCGATCACTCCGTCAACGCCTACTGGTTCGACGACGTCAACAATCGCATTATGATGCGTCGGTCCACCAACCAGGGCCTGACGTTCGGCGCCCCGGTCATCATCGCCAGCGGGCTGATCGGTGGGGTCAACGGCGACCTCGGACTGACGGGGGTCCGCAACGGCCTGACCACCGCCGCCGGGTTCCGCAGCAGCGAGTTCCCGCACGCCTACGTGAACCCGGTCAGCGGGCACCAGTACGTGACCTTCGCCAACGACGGCCCCGGAGCCGACCGGGCCGACATCTTCTTCTCGATGTCCACCAACAACGGGGCTACCTGGAGCGCCCCTTTGAAGGTGAACGACGACGTGACGACGACCGACCAGTGGATGCCGACCCTCGCGGTGTCGCCCGACGGCACCAAGCTGATGATCAACTACTACAGCCGCGAGGTGGACACCACCACCGCCGACGGCGACCCGGTGAACAACCAGTTCCGCTACTTCGCCCGGATCGCCGACATCGCCGGGGCCACGGTCTCGTTCAGCACACCCTCGTTCGCCGTATCCTCGGTCAACTCGAAACCGGAGTTCGGCCGCGACAGCCTCGTCAACGGCGTGTACATGGGGGACTACAACCAGACGGCCGCCACCCCCGGCGCGTTCCACATCGTCTGGTCGGACAACCGCGACCCGCTGCCCGGCGGCGGTTCCCGCCTGGACCCGAACGTCTACTACATGAAGGTGACCACGGCCCCGACGTTCGGCGTCACCACGACCGTCCCGGCCAACGGGGCGACCCTGAGCGTCGGCCCGACGACGTACACGGTCAACTTCAACGCCCCCTACGACCTGGGTACGGTGCAGGCGGCCGACTTCCAGGTCAACGGGACGCCGGCCACCAACGTCATCTTCGTCGATGCCGACACGCTCCAGTTCACGTACTCGATCACGCCGGCGGTCGAGGGCCTGAACGCGATGACGATCGCCGCCGGAGCCATCACCGGTAACGGCGCACTGCCGATCCTCCCGTTCAGCGGCAGTTTCCGGTTGGACTCGGTGCCGCTGGCGATCACGACGACCAGCCCGGCTCCCGGTGGTGTCGTTACCCTCGGCGTGGCGCCCTCGACGATCCGCGTGTTCTTCAACGAGCCGGTCGCTCCGGGCAGCGTGCAGCTGGCCGACTTCACCGTCAGCGCCGGAACCGTCGTCTCGGCGACCCCGGTACTGGGCAACACGGCGGTGGACGTGGTCATCAGCGGGCTGACGGTCGAGGGGACGCTCACCCTGACCATCGACCCCGGCGCGTTCACCGACGCCAACGGTGGGCCGAACCCCGCGGGGTTCACCGCCAACTACGTCCTCGACTACGTGACCCGGGCGTACCCGACCCCGCTGTCCTCCAACGCGCCCGCCGGGTCGCTCATTTACGGGCCGAGTACGATCCCCTCTGGTCTCATTAACTTCGCCGGCGACCAGGACAACTTCACGCTCAACATCGACCCCGGCCAGACGATCAGCGTGATCGTGACACCGACCTCGCCGTTCGGGAGCCTGATCGCGGGCGTGGGCAACGGCGGCGGGGCGAATGCGGGCGCGCTGCTCCGGCTCAACCAGACGAACGGCGCCGGCACGCTCATTGGCGATCCGGTCACCCCGGGCGGCCTGACCGGCTTGGCCTACGACCCCGCGACCGGCGTCATGTTCGGCTCGACCATTCAGGGGTTCGGAAGCACCAGCCGGCTGGTGCGCATTAACCCGACCACCGGCGCGCTCTTGTCCACCGTCGGCTTCATCACCGACGGGCCGGGCGGGCCGGGCATGAGCATCGGCGACCTGGCGATGCAGCCGGGTACCGGCGTGCTGTTCGGCATCCGGTCCAACGCGGACGGCACCTCGGGCAACGGCGGTAAGCTCTACACGATCAACAAGACCACCGGCGTGGCCACACTCGTCGGCGACACGGGGGCGGGGGCCGGCGGGGGCATCGCGTTCGCGCCGGACGGCAGCCTCTACCAGTCCTCCTTCAACAACTTCTTCGACTTCACCTCGCTCAACCAGCTGAACCCGGCCAACGCGGCCCGGATCTCGACCGTCCCACTATCGACCTACTTCGACGGGCTGTCGATCCGGCCCGACGGGACGTTCTTCGCCACCGAGGGCGGGGGCGGCGACGCGCTGTTCACCATCGACCCGACGACCGGGGTCAGCACCATCGTCGGGGGCACCGGCGCGGCGTCCATCAGCGACATGGATTTCCTGCGCGACGCCGTCCAGCCGCGGGTCGAGTTGTTCGACCCGGCGAACGCCTCGCTCGGGTTCGCGCAAGCCCCGGCCGCCGGGCAGGTCGCCGGCATCCAGACGCGAGCGACGACGACCGGGGGCACCTACACGCTCGCCATCACCGGCGCGGGCAGCTCGACGGGTGGCTACACCGTTCAGGTGATGCTCAACTCCGCCTTTGAACTGGAAGGTAAGGTCGTCGGGGCCACGAACAACACCGCGGCAACGGCCCAGAACATCGACGGGTCGTTCGTGAACCTCGACACCACCGTTGCCCACGCGACCCGTGGGGCGGTGTCGGGGACGTCGGACCTGGCCGCCGGGTACTCGGTCGCGGCGGTGCCGTTCGGATTCACCGACATCAGCGGGACCGGGACGACGATCCTCATCGGGGTCGATGACAGCAGTGCCACGGTGAGTATCCCGTTCGCGTTCAACTTCTACGGGACCAGCTACACGACGCTGTTCCCCAGCTCGAACGGGCTGATCACCTTCGGCACCCCGAACTCCAGTTTCAGCAACTCCACCCTGCAGTTCGACCCGTTCGAGGCGGCGATCGCCCCGTTCTGGACCGACCAGTACGTGTTCGGGGCCAACTCGCGGGTGCTGTCTCAGGTGATCGGTCCGGTCGGGAGCCGGCAACTGATCATCCAGTGGGACCAGGTCAACTTCTTCCCCAGCACCGATCCCGACACGCTGACGTACCAGGCGATCCTGAGCGAGGGGACCAACACGATCCGGTTCAACTACCTCGACCTGGACAGCGAGGGGTTCAGCACCGAGTTCGCCAACGCTGGGATCAAGGCCGCCGGCAGCCCGGCTCCACAGTTCCTCGAGATCGTTGACTATGCCCCGCCCAACGCGCTCATCGGCACGGGCAAGAGTACGGTGTTCTCACCGGCGCTGCCGACCGCTGACTTCTACAGCTTCTCGGCCACCGCCGGGCAGCGGGTGAGTGTGGCGCTGACCAACCTGGCGGGCGGCAACGTGGACGTGCAACTGATCGCGCCGAACGGGACGACCGTCCTCGCTGGCGGCGTCGGCGGTGCGTCGAATGTGAACGAGGCGATCTCGAACTTCCTGATCGGCACGACCGGCACGTACTTCCTCCGGGTGACCGGCGACAGCACCGTCCCGTTCAGCCTGGTCGTGACGAAAGACGCGGTGTTCGACCTCGAGCCCAATACCACGCAGGCCACGGCCCAGAACCTGGGCGGCTCGCAGGGGGCGCTGGGGCAAGTCCAGGGCGGGGGGTCGGGGGCCGCTCTCCTCGACCTGCCGGGTGTCGTGTACACCGGGTCCCGGATCCTCACCGGCACCAAGATCACCCTCGGCATCAACAACGACGGCAGTTTCATCACTGGCGCGGGCGGAACCGGTATCCGCTACAACGGCATCGAGTTCGTCGTCCCCGGCTCCCCGGTGGCCTCGTTCACCGTTGGTCGGGACGGCGTCAACTTCACCAACAACGCCGCCCTGGGCATCAGCCAGATCGCCATCACCGAGCGGAAGGACATCAGTTCCGGCTCGTTCATCGGGGTGAAGATCACCGGCCTCGCGGGCGGGAACATCCGGGTGGAGCGCGTCGTCGCCTTCAACGCCGCCGACGACTTCGTCACCATCCAGACCCGGCTCACCAACATCGGCGCGACGACGGTGGCGAACGTGGCGACCCTGGAGAATATCGACCCGGACCAGGACTTCAACACGTTCGGCAACTTCGCCACACTCAACGACGTCGTCCTGGGCAACCAGTTCGTCCGGGGCTCCGGGCCGACGAGCGGGCTGACCGTCGGGTTCGGCTCGGCGGACTCGCGGCGGGTCGTCTCCGCCGAAGGGTTCGCCAACACCGACCCGTTCGCCATCATCAACTCGCCCGTCGATCCGAACGGCGCCGCGGGCGACATCGCCATCGCCCTGGCGTTCAACGTCGGCCCGATGACGGCCTCCGCTTCGACAATCACCACCACCATCATGGCCTTCGGGACGACCGCGGCCGCGGCCGAGGCGGTCTACACGGCCAACAGCGCGGGGACGGGGGTCGCCAACGACGACTGGTACAACGTGACCCTCGGGGCCAGCGAGAGCGTCCTGGAAGTGGAAACCC
>CAZBXY010000195.1:0-15360 GCA_964495365.1 uncultured Frigoriglobus sp.
GCCCGCGTGCCGGCGTAGGCGAGCATCGTGCCCTGCGTCTTGAACGTCTCGTGAAAGGCGTACACGGAGTAACACAGCCCGCGCTTCTCGCGGACCTCCGTGAAGAGGCGCGAACTCATCCCGCCGGACAGAACCGCCGCCGCGGCGCGGGCGTTGTAGTAGTCCGGGTCGGTCACCGGCACGCTCGGGAACGCCAGCGCGATCTGCGTCTGCTGCGTGTCCTTCTCGATGTGCGCCGAACTTGGTGTGTGCGGTTGCGGGACCGCCTCCGCGCCCGCGCCCGGCTCCCAGCGGCTAAAGAGCCGCTCGACCTGGGCCTTCAGCGGCTCCCACTCGATGTTCCCCGCGACCGACAGGATCGCCCCGTTCGGGCGCACGAACGACCGGTACTGCGCCTTCACCGCGTCGATCGTCAGGCTCTCGATGTCCTCCGCGGTGCCGCGCCGGTCCTTGTTCAGGGGTGGTGGGTAGTACCGCCGGCGGAGTTCGACCATCACCTTCGATTGCGGCGCGTCTTCGAGCGCCTGGATGTCTTGTAGCGCCAGCGCCTGTACTGGTTCCAGTTCATCTTCGGGCAGATGAGGCCGGAGCACAATGTCAGCATAAATATCGAGCGCCGCGGGGACGTTGCGGGCCAGCGTCGAACCCCAGAACCGCATGTTCACCGCGCCGACGCTCTCGTCGCGGTCCACGCCGAGGTTGTCGAGGGCCAGCGCGAGTTCGCGGCTGTCGCGGTCGCCGGCCCCGCGGGTAATCAACTCCGCCAGCACGCTCGCGACGCCGAGGCGGCCCGGCGGGTCGAACGCGGACCCGGCCGGCACCAGGAAATTGATCGCCGCCGAGCGCACGTGGTCCATCCGTTCGGCCAACAGAACCAAGCCGTTCGGGAGAGTGTGCTGATAGACCTGCTGTCCCACGCGATTCATCCTGTGCGGGAATGGGGTTTCGGGTGCATTCTACGGACGAGCGGACCACAACCCAACCGCCGGAGCGGGCCGTTCCACGTGGAACGCCACGGCCCGCGGGCACAACGGCGTTTGAGCGACGCGTTCCTCCGCAAGTTGGCCATCTTGCCTCCAAGGCGGCCACTTGGCCGCCTTGGAAAAGTGCGTTTTCCTAGGCGTTTTTGAGCAAGGCGGCCAAGGCGGCCAACTCACACACCGGTGTTCACAACCCAACCCCCACTGTATCCGCCTGCGGCACCTGCACCGCGCGGTAGAGCGTCTTGTACGCCCGGAACCCGGCGGCGCGGTACAGCCGCACCGCCGGGTCGTTCGTCGCAGTCACTTCCAGGAACGCCCGCGGCACCCCGACCGACGCGAACCCGGCCAGCGCTTGCATCAGGAGCGCTCGCCCCAGCCCCAGTCCGCGGCACTCCGGCACCACGCCGAGGTTCTGGATCCCGCCGTAGCCGTTGTCGTCGAGCAGCCCCTGGATCGTTCCGACACAACCTTCTGGCCCCTCGATGAGCCACGTCGCCTGCGGGCAGAAGTTCGGGCGGTAGCGGATCGCGGCCATGAGGTCGTGGCACCCGGTGCGCGTACCCAGACTGGGGAAGACGAGCGCGTCGCCGTGCTGGTGGAAGCTGAGGAACTTCACCTCCGCGTGCAGGGCGATGAGCCGGTCGTCCCACGCGAGCCACCGATAGCCGACCGGGAGCGCCGCCGGTGCCAGTGGCGCGCGCAGCGGCAGTTCCATGCGGTGGCGCTTGAAGTATTTGACCGTTTGCATGAACGCGCTCCTGACTCAGGAGCATCCTACCAGCGGGGCGAGCGGGTCACAACCGGTGTGAAAGTAGTAGGCACACTCCGTGTGCCGTGCGATCGGATCAGACTCGGTAGGCGGTCTGCGCTGTAAAGCGACGGCACACGGAGTGTGCCTACTACTTTGAGGAGGTCACAACCGGCGCAAGACGATACCGAGGAAGACCAGCGCGCCCAATGCGACCACGAACACCGCGACGAGCATCCACGTGGGGATCAGCCCCGCGGGCGCCCGCCGCGCGCCGCCGGGGTCATCCGGCAGCGCGAACGGGTTGGCCTCCGAGATCGGATCGGCGATCGGCAACTCGTCGCCGGGCGACGTGTCCCACAGTCCGGGGTCGAGCACCGCGGCGTCGGCCGCAGCGACCACGTTCACCGGCGCAGGGGCCGCTGGCGGGGTCGCCCACTCGCGCAGCAGTTCGCGCACCCGCACGGCCGAACTCGGCCGCTCCTCGGGCCTCTTCGCCATGAGCCACTTCACCAGGTGCGCCAGCCCCGGCGGCACCCCGGTCACCGGGGGCGGGGGGTCGGTGCGGTGGCGCCGGATCTTCGGCTTCGTGCCCTCGGCGGGAAACGGGATCCGACCGGTGAGCGCGAAGTAGAGCGAGCACCCCAGCCCGTACAGGTCGGCGGGCGGGCCGATATCGACGGCGTTCTTCGCCTGCTCCGGGGCGAGGTAATCGAGCGTGCCGACGACGTACCCCCGGCCGCCGGCGACGGCCGGGTCGCGGGGCAACAGCTCGCCCGGCTCGAACGCCAGCCCGAGGTCGAGCAGCACCGCGCGCCCATCCGGGCGCACCATCATGTTGGCCGGCTTGATGTCGCGGTGAATGAGGCCGCGCTCGTGGACGTGGGCCAGCCCGTCGGCCAGGTCCGCGAAGACCCTGGCCGCTTCGCCCACCGGCAGCGGCCCTTTCTCCACGACGAGCTGCCGGACCGTCTTTCCCGGCACGTACTCCAGCGCGAGGAAATGCACGTTGTCGAGGTCGCCGTTGGCGAACGACCGGACCACGTTCGGGTGGTTCAGCCGCTTGCCCAGGTCCATTTCGCGGCGGAACCGGGCGAGGATCCGCGGGTCGGCCTTGGCCCGGCGCGCGGGGAGAATCTTCAGCGCCAGCAGCACCGAATCGCCCAGCGCCTCGGTCATCCGCCGGTCGCGGGCGAGGTACACGACGGTGCCCATCCCGCCGCGCCCGAGCGGAACGAGGATGTGGTACGGGCCGAGCACCAGCCCCTGCCACCGCCCGAGGAGCAGCTTGTCGGCCTGATAGCGGGTGAGTTCGTTGGTGCGGATGAGGGCGTCGGCGAATTCCCGCGCGGTTTCGGCCGGGAGCCGCCCGATGAAGCGGTCGAGGTCGGTCGGGTCGATCAGCCGGCTGCGGCGGAGCGCGGCGAGGAACGGTTCCAACGGCGGATCGGCCATGCCGTTTATGATAGCGGGTCGGCGAGCCGGTCCAGTTGCTCCCGCAGCCCGCGAACGAGGTCGGCGCTCAGTTCGGTGGGCGGCCCCATCCCGGCCGCAACGAGCGGATTGCGTGCGAGGTGCGGATCACTCGCGGGAACGCGCGCCGCGGCGTGAACCTGGTTGCATCCCGTTGTGCGGACAAGGGTTGCGACGTTCGCCGGGCGAATGCTCCCCGCGGGAAGAACCTCGATCCGCTTCCCAGCCCGCTGAATGAGCCGCGCGAGGGTGTCGGCCCCGGCTTCGGCCGTCGGCGCGCCGCCGCTCGTGAGCACGCGCTGGAAGCCGAGGTCAATGAGTTCGTCCAGTGCGTCGAGCGGGTCGGGGAGGAAGTCGAACGCGCGGTGGAAGACCGCCCGGCTCTTCGCGAGTTCGACCAGTTCGCGGCACCGGTCGGCGCGAATCTCGCCGGCGTCATTCAGCACACCGAAGACGATCCCGTCCGCTCCTTCCGCAAGGAATTGCACCGCGTCGCCTGCCATCGACGCGAACTCGCGGATCGAATACGCGAACCCGCCGGCTCGCGGGCGGAGCAGTACCCATATCGGGACCGACACGAGTTCCCGCACCTCGCGGAACAACCCGATAGAGGGCGTCAGCCCGCCGAGTTCCAGCCCGCTCGACAGTTCGAGCCGGTCGGCCCCGCACGCGACCGCGCGCACGGCCTCTTCGGGCGTCGAGACCGCGATTTCCAGCGTGTAGCGCCGCGTCACGGCCTCACTTCCCCCAATCCCGACTCACCTTTTCGGCCTCCGCGAACACGCGCATCAGGTTCCCGCCGAGTACCTTGTGGATCTGCTCCTTCGTGTACCCGCGGTCCAGCATGATTTGCGTGATGAGCGGATAACACGACACGTCGTTCATCTGCGCGGGGAGCTTCGAGACGCCGTCGAAGTCTGAGCCGATGCCCACGTGGTCGATCCCGGTCACCTTCACGATGTGGTCGATGTGATCGACGATATTCGTGACATCGCCGGCGGGGTAGTCGTTCTGCTTCGCCCACGCGCGGAGCGCCTCGCGGTACTTCATCGGCTCGTTGGGGAACTGCTTTTGCAGCTCGCGCATCTTCTCGAACATCAGCCCCATCGCCCGCGCCCCCTCGGGCGTCAGGAACCCGCTGTAGAAGTTCACCATCACCACCCCGCGGTTCTCCTTGACGAGTTTCAGCACGTCGTCCGGGACGTTCCGCGGGTGGTCCGCGACCGCGCGGGCCGACGAGTGCGAGAAGATGACCGGCGCCTTCGTCGCCTTGATCGCGGCCTTCATCGTGTCGGGCGAAACGTGTGACAGATCGACCAGCATCCCGAGCCGGTTCATCTCGTGAACGACGCTCACTCCAAAGGGCGTGAGGCCGTTGGCCTTCGGGGTGTCGGAACACGAGTCGGCCCAGTCGAGCGATTCGGAGTGCGTGAGGGTCATGTACCGCACGCCGAGCTTGTAGTAGGTGCGGAGCACCGAGAGCGAGTTGTCGATGGAGTGCCCGCCCTCGACGCCGATGAGGCTCGCGATTTTGCCGCTTTTGCGCACACGCAGAATGTCCTCGGTGCCGTAGGCCATCTCGAACGTGTCCGGGTAGCGCCGGGTCAGTTCGTGAATGATGTCGATCTGTTCGAGCGTCGTTTTGACCGCGCTGCCCTTCGCCCCGAACGAGGTCGGCACCCACGCGCTCCAGAACTGCGCCCCGACGTTGCCCTTCTTCAGCCGGTCGATGTCGGTGTGGAACTTCTTCTGCGGCCTGGTGAGGTCGATGCTCTTGAACCCGGGGCCGTCGTTCTCGCGGAGTTCCCACGGCAGGTCGTTGTGCCCGTCGATGAGCAGCGCCTCCTTGTGGATCGCGAGCGCCTTCTCCGAAACGACGATCTCCTTGCCCACGGGTTTGGGTTGCGGCTTCGGCTCCGGCTGCGCGGCGACCGTTGCGGCAAACAGGACGAGCGAAGCGAAGACAGCGAGGCGCATGGTCGGCTCGTATTGGTGGCGGGGAGGGTGCAGTCACGATACACGAGCCGCGAGCGCGGGGCAAACGCGGCGCGTGCCAAGAGCACCAGAAAACAAGTGTTTCTTCAAAGGGCGCCAAAGGGCGCCAAAGAACGCCAACTGGCGTCCTTTGACCAAACCCTAGAAATCCCAGCGTTTCGTGCGAAGAGCGCCGAAGAACGCCAACTCCATGAACCTCTCGACGGGAGACACAAACACGACGGAATACATTAGCGCGGTGACGTTGCAGCATCAATGGTGACCGATGATCTACCTCGTCGTCTGTTCGGTGGCGTTCGTCGCGTCCGGGCTGACGTTCTTCTCCGGGTTCGGGCTGGGCACGCTGCTGTTGCCCGCGTTCGCGCTGTTCTTCCCGGTCGAACGGGCCGTCGCGCTCACCGCGGTCGTTCACTTCCTCAACGGGCTGTTCAAACTCGCGCTTGTGGGGCGCCACGCCGACCGCGGCGTGGTGATCCGCTTCGGCGTGCCCGCGATCGTCTCAGCGCTCGTCGGAGCGTGGGTGTTGCTGCAACTTGCGGACCTGCAACCACTTGCGACCTACCCACTGTTCGGCAAGGAATTCCGCGTCGCCCCGGTGAAGCTCGCGGTCGGGCTGTTGCTCGTCTGCTTCGCGCTGGCGGAACTGGTGCCGACCACGCGCGACCTGACCTTCCCGCCGCGATACCTCCCGCTCGGCGGGGCGCTGAGCGGGTTCTTCGGCGGGCTATCGGGAATGCAGGGCGCGCTGCGATCGGCGTTCCTGCTGCGCGCCGGGCTGTCGAAGGAAGCATTCGTCGCAACGGGTGTGGTGGTCGCGTGCCTGATCGATGTGACGCGCCTGGGCGTGTACGTCCCGGCGCTCGTCGCGACGGGGGCTGACCTCGATTACGCGCTGCTGGTGGCCGCGGTGCTGTCGGCGTTCGCCGGGGCGCTCCTCGGCAACCACTACCTGAAGAAGGTGACCGCTCGCAGCGTGCAGCTCGTCGTCGCGGTGATGCTGTTGGTTGTGGCGCTGGGACTGGCGAGCGGGGTGTTGTAGTGCTGAAGCGGTTTTCAGCCCTTCGGGCTGAAAACGAGACTCGATGGTGCGGCTGAACGACTGTCGGAGACCGCGGTTCCGGTCGTTACCGCGGCGGTCACTTCCCTTCACACCGCCCCGCTGATAACCTCGGTAGTATCCCGCCTGCCGAGGTTCCCGCTGATGCACCTTTCCGCTTCCCGCTGCCTGGCACTGGTCGCGTTCCTCGCCGC
Organism: uncultured Frigoriglobus sp.; assembly: GCA_964495365.1. Classification (GTDB taxonomy): domain Bacteria; phylum Planctomycetota; class Planctomycetia; order Gemmatales; family Gemmataceae; genus Gemmata. The sequence goes on from CAZBXY010000195.1 coordinate 6,451, forward strand.
CGCGATCGCGACCGTTACTCCGGTCGCTTACGCTCCCGGTTCGCCAAACGGTTCGCCGAACGGCTCGCCGAACAGCCAACCCAAAGACAAGGTCGATCCCGACCACGTCGCGAAGATGGCCAGGGGCACCGAGCTGTTCAAGGCGAGCGTGCGCGGCATTCTGCAAGCGAAGTGCGTGAAGTGCCACAGCGGCGAGCGGATCGAGGGCGAGTTCGACATGGGTACGCGCGAGTCGCTCGTCAAGGGCGGCGGGCGCGGGCCGGCGGTCGTGCCCGGCAACAGCAAGAAGAGCCTGCTGTACCAACTGTCGGCGCACCAAAAAGAACCGCACATGCCCCACGAGCGGGCCAAACTGCCCGACGCGGACCTCGCCAAGATCGCCGAATGGATCGACCTCGGCGCTCCTTACGACAAGCCCTTCATCGATAAAGACGATTCGGCGTGGACCAAGAAGGTCACGCCGGCGGACGCGAAGAAACACTGGGCCTATCAACCGCTCGCGCGAGAAATCCGAAATCCCAAACCCGAAATCCGAAACCCGATTGATGGGTTCTTGCTCGCGAAGCTCGAAGCCGCAGGGATCAAACCCAACCCGCCCACCGACAAGCGCACACTCATTCGGCGCGCGTACCTGGGGCTGATCGGCCTGCCGCCGACGCCGGAACAGGTTGACGCCTTCCTGAAGGACGAATCGCCGGAGGCGTTCGACAAGGTGGTGGATTCGCTGCTCGCGTCGCCGCACTTCGGCGAGAAACAAGCACGCCACTGGCTCGATCTGGTGCGGTTCGCCGAGAGCCACGGGTTCGAGCACGACTACGACCGCCCCACCGCGTACCACTACCGCGACTTCGTGATTAAAGCGCTCAACCAGGATTTGCCGTTCGACACGTTCGCCAAGTGGCAGCTCGCCGGCGACGAACTGGCCCCGAACGACTACCTGGCGATGATGGCCACGGGCTACCTCGCGGCCGGGGTCCACAGCACGCAGATCACCAAAAACGAGGTCGAGAAGCACCGCTACGACGAACTCGACGACATTCTGGGCAACATCGGGACCACGTTTTTGGGTCTGACGGTCGGCTGCGCCCGCTGTCACGATCACAAGTTTGATGCGATTCCCGCTCGTGACTACTACCGGATGCTGTCGGCGTTCACCACCGTCGTCCGCACGGAAGTCGATCTCGATCTTGACCCGCAGGGCTATGCGAAGGCGAAAGCCGCGTTCGACGCGGACCACGCGCCGTTCGTCGCCGCCGTTGCGAAATTCGAGAAGGAGCAACTGCCGGCGCGGTTCGCCGCGTGGGAGAAGGAGCGAGCGGGCAAGCCGCTTCCCGCGGATGCGTGGGTGCTGCCGCGGGTGAAGTCGAGCAAGTCCGCCGGCGGGGCGACGCTCACGGCTCAGCCCGACGGCAGCGTATTGCTTTCGGGCAAGAACCCGACCACCGAAACGCTCACCTTCGAGCTGGTGACGGACCTCGCGAAGATCCAATCGCTGCGGCTGGAGGCTCTGGCGCACCCGTCGTTCGTGAAGGGCGGGCCGGGGCGCGCGACCAACGGCAACTTCGCCCTCTCCGATGTTCGCGTGTTCGCCGAACCGCTCGTGATGGACGAGAAGCAGCCCGCGGCGCGCGTGAAGCTCGTCAACCCGCGGGCGACGTTCGAGCAGAAGGGGCTGGGCGTCGCGGGGGCGATCGATGTCGATACGGTCACGAGCGCGTGGGCGATCGATCCGCAGTTCGGCAAGGACCACGCCGCCTGCTTCGGCTTCGAGAAGCCGGTGGGCTTCGAGGGCGGCACGAAGCTCACCGTCACACTGGCGTTCAACAACAACACCGGGCACGGGATCGGCCGCCCGCGATTCGCGGTGAGCGCGGCGGAGAAGCCGGAGCTTGTCGGAAACGCGACGAGCGAAGCCGTTCGCGCCGCACTCGTGATTCCGGCCGACAAGCGGACGCCCGAGCAAGCCGCCGCGGTGCTGAAGTGGTACGCCCCGCAAGACGCGGAGTTCGCCAAACTCAAGAAGGCCGAGAGTGACCACGCGGCGAAGGCGCCGAAACCGAACATCGTGAAGGCGCTCGTGTCGAGCGAGGGGCTGCCGCCCATTCGGCTGCACTCGCAGGGCGAAGACTTCCTGAAGGAAACGCACTTCCTGCGCCGCGGCGACCCGGCGCAGAAAAACGGCGTTGCCCAGGTCGCGTTCCTGCAAACGCTGATGCCCGACGCGGAGGCGCACACGAAGTGGGTGCGGCCCGCGCCCGCCGGTTCGCGCCTCAGCTATCAGCGGAGTGCGTTCGCCAACTGGCTGACCGATACTGACGGCGGGGCCGGGCACCTCGTCGCGCGCGTCATCGTGAACCGCCTGTGGGCCGCACACTTCGGCCGCGGGCTGGTCGCAACGGTGAGCGACTTCGGCGTTCGCGGCGAGGCGCCGAGCCACCCGGAACTGCTCGATTACCTCGCGACCGAACTGATCCGCAACGGCTGGAAGCTGAAGCCGATTCACAAGCTGATCGTTACAAGCGCTGCTTACAAGCAGAGTTCCACCCGCGACGAGGCGAAAGCGAAACTCGACCCCGACAACAAACTCGTCTGGCGCCAACCGGTGCGCCGGCTTCAGGCCGAAGTGATTCGCGATTCGATTCTGGCCGTCGGCGGGCGCCTGAACACGACGATGTACGGTCCCGGCACGCTCTCCGAGGAAAGCCCGCGGCGCAGCATCTATTTCACGATGAAGCGGAGCAAGCTCATTCCGTCGCTGGTCGTGTTCGACGCCCCGGACGGCACGGTGGGGGTCGGCGACCGGCCGAGTACGACGGTCGCCCCGCAGGCGCTTCACCTGATGAACAACCCGCACGTCCGCGCCGCGGCCTACGGCCTCGCCAAGCGCGCGAGTAACGACGGCAAGGCGAGCGACACCGACACCGTCACGCGGGCGTACCAAATCGCGCTGTGCCGCAATCCGACGAAGGAGGAGCTGGCCGACGCGCTGGCGTTCCTGAAGCCGCACCCCGCCGCGGCCCGCGAAGCCGCGCTGGCCGACCTGTGCCAGGTGCTGTTCTGCCTCAACGAGTTCCTGTACGTGGAGTGAGGCGGACGACCTCGCGAGCCAGTTCGATACCGCCCGGCAGGAGGCGCCGTTCACGAGGCTCCAAAGCCCGTGAACCCGGCTCCTCCCTTCGTTCTCCCTTCTGCCGGGAACGCTACAATTCTGGTTCGTGCGGTTCTCGTGCCGCATTCCACGTTCCGCACTCCGCGCTGGTTGGAGCCGTTCATGGCCGAGCCGTACACGATCGTCGTCGGGCTGGAGGTTCACGTCCAGCTCCTCACCAAGACCAAGCTGTTCTGCGGGTGCAAGAACCGGTTCGGGCTGCCTCCCAACACCGCGACCTGCCCCGTGTGCCTCGGGCTGCCCGGCTCGCTCCCGGTCATGAACCGCAAGGCGTTCGACCTCGCGCTGCGGGCGGCGCTGGCGCTGAATTGCCAGATCGCCGGCTTCACCAAGTGGGACCGCAAGAACTACTACTACCCGGACCTGCCCAAGAACTACCAGATCTCGCAGTACGACCTCCCGTTCAGCCACGACGGGTGGCTCGAAATCAGCACCGGCTCGGCGAACCCCGGTTCGGCGAACCCTGGACGCAGGTCCGGGGGTAACGACACCGGTGGCGAAACGAAGCGCGTCGGGATCATCCGCGCGCACCTCGAAGAGGATGCGGGCAAGAACCTCCACGACGAGAGCGGCCGGGGCGGCGACACGCGCGTGGACCTCAACCGCACCGGCACGCCGCTACTCGAGATCGTCTCGCACCCCGACATCAACTCGCCGGCCGAAGCCGTGGCGTACCTCGAAGAAATTCGCCTCATGCTCCGCGAGATCGGCGTTTCCGATTGCGAAATGCAAGAAGGGTCGCTCCGGTGCGACGCGAACGTGAACATCCACGTCCCGGTGATCGGCCGGGCACACGCCGAGGGGCACCGCGAGTTCGACGCGACCCCGCTGGTCGAGATCAAGAACCTCAACAGCTTCCGCGCGGTGGGCAAGGCCATCGAGTACGAGGCGCGGCGCCACTACGAGGAGTACCAGAAGGACACGAAGGGCGAATTCCGCTTCGGGAAGATGCTGAAAACCACCGCGGGCTGGGACGACGCGAAGGGCGTGACGGTGGTTCAGCGCCACAAGGAGGAGGCCGCCGACTACCGGTACTTTCCCGAACCGGACCTCGTGCCGGTGGTCGTGAGCGAACAGGACATCGCCGCGGCCCGCGCCGCGATGGGCGAGCTGCCGCAGGCCCAGCGGAAGCGGCTCGCCGGCGAATACGGCCTCTCCGCTTACGACGCGCAGGTGCTCACCGCGAAGGGCCGCCCGACCGTCGCGTACTTCGAGGCGGTGGCGAAGGCGCTCGGCGACGGCAAAACCGCCGCGAACCGCATGAGCGACCTCATTTACCCTGCGCTCGCCGAGCGGAAGGAAGAGATCACCGCGTTCCCGCTCGCCGCGGCGACGTTCGCGAACCTCGTGACGCGCGGGCCGGCGAACTCGCAGGACCGGCGCGACGTGTTTAAACTCATGCTGGACAAGAGTTTGAGTCTCGAAGACGCGAAAACGGAAGCCGGCATCAAGGACGTGGACGCCGACGCGCTGCGGGCCGCGGTGGTGGCGGCGATCGCGGCCAATCCCAAAGCCGTGGCGGACTTCAAGAAGGGCAAGGACGCGGCGAAGATGGCGCTCGTCGGCGCGGTGATGAAGGCGAACCGGGGCGCCCCCAACGACGTGGTTCGCGGCCTCGTGGACGAGGAGTTGGCGAAGGTATAATGGCGCCGGGAGGATTTCACATGGCCGAACTGACGCTGGAGCAGCGCGTCGCGGCGCTGGAGCAGGCGTTCGCGGAACTTCAACGAAAACTCGCCGGCGAGAAGCCCGCTGGGAATTGTGGGAGCGATTTCCACCACTGACACCGGAACAACGCCAAGCACACGAGGAAGCCGCCGCTTACGGTCGCTACTTCCGCAAAACCGGGCGCGAAGCGCCGCCCGACTGGAAGCCGGGCGACCCGATCCCGGACCCGCCCGAGTGGAGCGAGGAACCGTGAGCGCCGGATGTTCTTCCAGCGCGGAACAGAACAGCGCTTACGCCCCGTTCGCCCGGTCACTTCGCGAATCCGCCGGTGCTCTCCTTGTACGGCTTGAGCAGCCCGCCGTCGATCGTGAACACCGGGTCCGAGGCCGGCAGCCACGCGGACCGGCCGTAGTACGTCGCGCCCCCGTCCGGCGACGCGCCCAGCGTCAGCGCCGTCGCCCCGCCGGGCCAACTGAGGTGCAACCGCAGCGACTGCTTCGGGTCGTCCAACCCGTGCTTCGGGTCCGGCGGGCCCTTCTCGAACGACTTCGCCGATGCGCGGCCGATCAGTTCCACAAACGCATTCAGCTTGGCCTGATCGACCACGAACGCCGGCGGCGTCGGGGCCTGCGCGATCCACACCCCGTCCTTGTTCTTCTCGAACTTCAGCACGATCCCGCCCCACCCGGTCATTTCGATCGCGTTCACCTGCGCCGCGGGCATCGCGCGGAACAGCACCCGGTCGCGCAGGTCCGGTTCGCGGAACCGGTCCATCGCCCGGCGCTGGATCGTGAACACCGCGGCCCGGCCCCCCACCCGCGCGTACACCTTGTCCGGGTCGGCGAAGTCGCGTCCGAACTCGTAGGTGCGGTCGGTCTCGCCCTTGCCGCCCAGCCCTACCACCACCTTCAGCCGCGGCGGCGCGAGCATGAAGTCGGCGGGGTTGCCCGTGCCGTCGTCCACGAACTTCCCGAACGACCCCTGCGAGGTCGCCAGGAGGGTGAGCATCTCCTGAACGGCCCGCGCGTCGGCCACCTGGCCCTTCTTGTCGGCCGGCTCGACGAACCGCCAGAGCGTTTCCTTCGTCGCCGGATCGGGCTTCTCGTCCTTCGCCAGCACGTAGTTGTTCGCCCCGCTCACGGTCACCTTCACGGCCCCCGCGTCGGAGAACGACGGGAGCGACCGGTCGAGCAGGTCCAGCCGCGTCGGGGCCGCGGACTTCACCACCTCCAGCGACTCGCCCACCCGCCCGGCCTTGATCGTCGTGGGCAGCGCGAACTCTTTCACCCGCTCGGCTTCTGGCCCGGTGGTCAGCGTGCGGCGGACGTACACCGTCTCGCCCTCGGTGCGGCCGAACTCCAGCTTCACCGGCTCGCCCTTCTTGGCCGGCTCGGCCTTGTCGGCGATCGGCGGGTTGAACCCGTCCACCCACACGTACACGGTCGCGGCGATCGTGGCGAAGTTCGCCGGGTTGGGCGCGGGGAAGTCCTTGATCGTGCGCCGGGCCGTGAGTACGTCGATGACCCGCATCACCTCGGTGTCGTCGGCCTTCTGCGGGTCGCCCGGCCCGCCGAACAGCTTCCACTCGACGCCGACCCGGCGGACCTTCGTCGGCCGGTCCGGCGGCTGCCCGGCGCGGACGATGTCCACCCCGTCCACCTGTCGGGTGCCCACGCGGATCAGGTCGCGGTCGCGGAGCGGGTTCGGGTCGGCGATCACCGCCCCGAGGCCGCCGAGGTTGGTCGCGGAGGCGCGGATCACGCCCGGTAAGCCCTCGACCTGCACGTACACCTTGCCCGGGGAGGGCGGTTGCGGCGGCATCCCGGGGAACATCGGCGGCGGGGGCGCGGCGCCGGCCTCGATCTTGCCCAGATATACCACCGCCGACTGCCCGTCCTTCGTCTTCATCTCGATGCGGATGCGGTCCGGGTTGTCCGGGTTCAGGCCGTACTCCTTCAGGTCTTTCGGCTGGTCGATGAAGTCGGCCGGCACGAGCGCCGCGACGTTCGCCAGCGCCCGGAGCATCGGCCCGACGCCCGTGATCTTGTCCGGCGAACCGGCCGTGTCGCCCTCCGCGTCGGCGTCGCCCCACCCGGCCGGGCTGTCGAACTTCCACCCGCCGCTCGGGTTCCGCGACAGCGCCAGGGTTTGCTTCTTGTTGGGCAGTTCCAGTTTGATCGACGCGACGTCCTCGCCCATCGCCCGGCTGTCGGCCGGGAACACCGCCTGTGAGCGGAAGTCCGAGGTCCACCTGGCGAAATCGGCGGCCCGGCCGCCGTCCTTCGGGGCGTCGTCGCGGAACAGGGCGTCGATGTCGCTGCGGCGCACGGCCATCGGCCGCTTCGACTGCGAGGAGGTGGTGACGAACACCACGCCCTTGTCGCCCAGCGTCACGTCGCCGAGGTTGACGGTCGAGGCCCGATCCCCCGCACGCACCGTCACCTTCAGCCCCGGCGGTTCGAGGCCGTGGTTGGCGAGGTTGGTGGTGATCTCGTTGTACGTGATCGGCTTGGTGCGCAGGAGCGCGGTGACGACCGGCATCACCTTCGAGGCGTCGGCCTTCGCGGCGAACGGCTTCTGGATCTGCCAGGTGTTGCGGTCCTTGTCGGTGCGGACGACGACCAGGGCGGACCCGTCGGCCCGCTCGAACTCGACGGAATCGACCAGGGCCATCTTCTCGGGCTTGTCGGGCGCGATCCCGGCCATCGCCAGCTCGGCCAGGAGCGACCCGCCCTCGGCCTTCGTGTCGCTGCCGCTGAACGACAGGACGAGGAGAACGACGCCGACAACGAAGACGGCCCCGAACAGCGCGGCGGTAAGTCGGAAGTTCATCGGCGGTTGCCCCTTCTGCCCAAAGCAGAACCACAGCGATCAGAGCCACAGAGGACAGGAGACAGAGCCACAGAAGGCAGAGGTTTTGTTTTCGCCCCAACGGGGCGTCGGACAATAGCCCAGGGCGAAAGCCCTGGGAAACAAGGCCCAAAACACCAAGCCCCGAAGGGCGGCACAACGCGGCGCCTGTGTCGCCCCTTCGGGGCTGAAATCATTGCCGTCGCGTACCCAGGGCTTTCGCCCTGGGCTATTGTCCGACGCCCCGTTGGGGCGAAAACCACGGACGCTTTCCACTTCGGTCACCATCTCGGCTCATTGCCAGTCTACCCTCTGTTCTCTGTCTTCTGTGGCTCTGTCCTCTGTTCCCTGATCCCTGCCCTCTGTCTCCTGGCTCACTTGCGGCGGATCACCCACATCCCCGCGCCCAGCCCGATCACGATGAGGAACCCGACGCCCAGCGGCACGTAGAGCAGCCGGTTCTGGTCGTAGCCCGGCTTGAGCGTGTAGGCGGTGTACGGCTTCTCGTTCGGCAAACTGGCCGTCGGGCGGTCGCGCACCCAGTCGAGGGTCGAACCCATCATGTCGAGCCACAGGGTCGGGGCCGTCCCGCGGCTGATGCCCGCGGCGCGGGTTCCGGCGTCGTCGCTGACGAACCACCCGCACCCGAACACGGCCACCCGCGCCGTCGGCAGTTGGCCCGACCCGGGCATCCCCGATTCGGAGACGAACACGGCCAGTTCCCGCGGCGAGGTGGACAGTTGCATCTGGACCTGGAACTCTTCCAGCAGCTTGTTCTTCTCCGCGCGGCTGCCCGGGCCGTCCTCGATCTGCTGGACCCGCTCGCCCAGAGCGGCCCACGCGCGGGACGGGCTGTTCGGGCGCGTCTGCTCCACCCACGTCAGCCGCCCCGGCTGGCTCGCCAGCACGGTCACCGCCTGCGCGGCCCCGGCCTGACCGGACACCACCTCGCGGCAGTCCACCAGCGGGAGCCGGTCGACCTTGTTGAAGTTGAGCGCCACCGGGTTCTTGGCATCGACCGCGTCCTGGGTGATGAGCGCCAGGTGGACCCGCGTGCCCTCGGCCCCGTCCCAGTCGCCCAGTTGGGGCAGCGGCTTGCCGTACATGAACCCCTCGCCGAGGCGGACGCCGAAGGTGCCCAGGATCGGCTCCAGCCCGGTCTTGAGGGCCTTGCCGTCGGGGCCGGCCTGCGCGCCGGCGAGTACGACCAGCTTGCCCTTCTT
>CAZBXY010000196.1:0-15357 GCA_964495365.1 uncultured Frigoriglobus sp.
GTCGAACATCCTGTTCATCTGCGGCGGGACGTTCGTGGGTCTCGAAGACATCATCTCGCGCCGACTGGGCCGCAAGTCGATCGGCTTCGGCGCGGTGGAGAAGGAACAGAAGGAGAAGTCGCTGGGCGAACTGCTGAGCCAGGTGACCGCCGACGACCTGATCGAGTTCGGGATGATCCCGGAGTTCGTGGGCCGCTTGCCGGTGCTGGCCCCGCTGGACCCGCTCGACGAGGAGGCGATGCTCCGCATCCTCACCGAACCCAAGAACGCACTGGTGCGCCAGTACCAGAAACTGTTCGAGATGGAGGGCGCCGAGGTCGAATTCGAGATCAACGCGCTGAAGGAGATCGCGCGGCTGGCAAAGGCCCGCGACACGGGTGCCCGCGGTCTGCGGGCGATCGTCGAGGACGTGATGCTCGACGTGATGTACGAGTTGCCCGAGATGGAGCACAAGGGCAAGCACGTGATCACGGCGGAGGTCGTCCGCGGCGAGCGGAAGCTCGGCGAGAAGAAGCCCGGCAAGAAGAGCGCGTAACCACCACACCAACACGAGCGCCCGCGGAGATGGTTCCGCGGGCGTTCTTGTTTTCGGTTCGGACCGCCGTTAGAGTGGAAGCATGAACATCCCTTTCAAGCCACCGGTGCGGACCATGGGCGATTTGCTCCGCCGGCTCGGCGACATCCCGGCCGACCGGGTCCGGTTCAGCCCCGTCCCGGGAACGGCGACGGTCGATGACCTCGCACGTGAGGAAAACAACGGGTGCGAACTGGTTGAAGGAACCCTCGTGGAGAAATCGATGGGCCTTCGAGAATCGCTGTTGGCGGCCTATCTGAGCGCCCTGCTCGGTCCGACCGTTCGCGGGGGGAACCTCGGTATCCTCAGCGGTCCCGACGGCACTTACGAACTCGTTTCCGGTTTGGTGCGACTGCCGGACCTCGCGTTCGTTTCGTGGGACCGCCTGCCGGGCCGCCGGCTTCCTGATGAGCCGGTGCCGAACGTGGTGCCGGACCTGGCTGTTGAGGTACTGAGCGCGAGCAACACGCTCGGTGAGATGACCCGCAAGCGGAGCGAATACTTCAAGGCCGGTGTGCGGCTCGTGTGGGAGATCGACCCGCGGGCGCGAACGGTGCGCGTCTACACGTCCGAAACGGCCTTCACTGACCTGACCGCCGCCGACACGCTCGACGGCGGCGCGGTGCTGCCCGGCTTCACGCTCCCGCTCGTCGACCTCTTCGCCGAACTCGACCGCCACGGCTGATCGCGGGCGCTCGCGTTTTCGGTTGGGCGACGAAGCTCGCTTACCGCGGCTGTGCGAGGAGTTTGAGACCCGGAATCAGCTAACGCTGTGCTCAGGTGCAGCGCCGGGTTCGGTGTCTGGGCCACACGCGGCCACGAACGCCGCGCGCATCTCCTCGGTCAGCTCGACCAACGGTCGCCACGGGGCGGGCCAGTCGGACCACCACTGGAACCGCCACTCCGAGTACAGGTCGCCGAACACAGCCAGCTCATACACGGTGCCGTCGGCGCCACCGCACCCACTCAGGTCCGGCCTGAGGGGAAGCGTGAGCGAGGTCACCCGCGCGAAGTACGCTGCCAGTGCGGCCGGGGCGAACGGCACCACCTCGTGCCCGACCACCAGCAACGCCGGGTCCGTCCCGACGACCCGCGGGCGGATCAGTTGCCACTCCCGGCCCTGCCGCACGTCCCACACCGAAGTCTGCTCGAACGACGGGGCGACGATGAGTTGCAGTCGCCGCACACCGATACCCCGCGCGTGGGGGTCGCCGCGCGCCGAACGCGGCTGGGTGCGGACCCGCTCCCAGTCAGCCTCATCGGCCTGACGCAGCATCAGCTCTCGCGCCCGGCGATTCCCCATCTGTCGTGCCTCCGCCGAACTGGTGCTTCACTTGACCGATCATCTCAAACATTGCGGCTGTTGCAAGCGTTCACGGCGGCTGGCCGATGATGCCGAATCCCTCGAACGCGACCACGAACTCCGCGTCGGACGAGTTGATCGCCGTGACGCCGACCTGAACCACTTCCGTGAGCCGCGCCGTCAGCGTCGCCGTTTCCAGCCAGTCCTTGCCGTCGTGACTGATGTGCGTCGTGAGGGTGTCGGCGGTCCGCTGCACCTTGAGCCACGTCGAACGGCCCTTGAAGAACTCGTTGCGCGTCGTCTGGGTCGCGTTGACCTGCCGGCCGTTGGCGTACTGGAGCGGGGTCGTGTAACTGGTCGCGCCGTCGGGCGACACCCAGAGGTTCCGCTCGAACCGCACGAACTGCGTATCGGACTCCCAGACCAACAGCCCCGCGCCGTTGTACGGGAAGGTGTTCGCGCCCCGCAGCCCGGCGCCCGGGCGCCAGTCGGCGGTCACCTTCACCAGCGCGGTGAAGTTCCCGCGAACCCCCTGGAGCACCCGCGGCGCGTTGTTCCGCTTCTTCGGGTCTTTTTGCCCCGGGAAGAGGTCGTGCAGGCTTCCCGGCACCTTGATGGTGAGCTTCCCCTGCTCCTCGGTCATCGTGCAGTCCGCGTCGGGATCGATCGCCTTGCCCCACCCGCGGCGCTCCAGCAGTTTCTTGTCGTCGGCGCGCCCGGGCAGCGCCCCGACGAGGGCGAGCGAGATCAGCGCGAGGGCCGCGAGCGTTCGGTTCAATTGCGCCTCCTGTTTGTGAATAATATACGCAATATCATTAGTAATTTTTGAGAACAGTATGAGAATATCTGTGAGTGACAGCGCCGGGCGAAGGCCCACCGAGCGTAGCGGAACTCTCTCGGTCGTTCAACAACGAGCAACTGCGAGCCGGCTGCGGTGACCGCGGCACGCGAATCGCAGGAATCATGGCGGGTGTGGGCCGCGGCTCTCGCTCGGAAGGGAGAACCGCTACTTTCTTGTGTGGGAGTACCCGTCATGTGCGCGTCGCGATGGTGCTGGGGATTCGGGATCGCGCTGGGCCTCGTCGCGGGTTCGGCGCGGGCCGACGAGAAGAGCGAAGCGAAGCAGCGCGAGGCCAAAGAGTTGCTCGCGGTTGTGAAGGACGCCGGCTTCTACGGGCTGCGCGACCCGAAGGAAAAGGAGGCCATCGCCAGGCTCCACAAGCTCGGGGCCGACGCGGTTCCGGCGGTCACGGAAATGCTCGCCGATGGCCTCAAGAACCGCAAGCAAGGTTGGATCGAAGTGTACCGGCCGCTATTCATCCTTCGCGGGTTCGGCGAAGACGCGAAGGTCGCGCTGCCGGACCTCATCAAGTCGCTCGACGACGAACACCCGATCAACGTGTTCGCGGCGGCGAAGGTGCTGGAGCAGATCGGGCCGCCGGCGAAGGCTGCGCTGCCGAAGTTGGAGAAGGTTTGGGCGGCCGAGACGACCGACGGGCCGAAGGTCGATATCGGCCGGGCGATCAAGGCGATCGACCCGAAGGCGGCCCAACGGCTCGGCATCGGCGCCGAGGACGCGTGAGGGCACTTGACGCCGCCCTCACCCCTTCAGCGCCTTCGCGATCGCCTCGACCATGCGCTTCTCGCTGCCGGGGTTCACCCAGCACCAGTCGCTCAGGTTGCCGTCGTTCTCCTTCCACGCCCGCTCGATCGGGATGTATCCCGGGCCACACTCGCCGTAACCGGCGACCAGCACGAAGTCGTTGGGCCGCGTCTTTTGGGCCGCGAGCTGGAACTCGACGTAGCTCTCCGCGGGCAAGAGCATCACGCACGATCCGCCGAAGTCGAGAACGGGAACATCGATGGGCTTTCCGGCGTCGCACCGCTTCTTCCAGCTCAATCCCAGCGCCGCGAGACACTGCCCGAACGGCCGCGCGTCCTCCTTCAGTCGCTTCGTGAGGGCTTCTTCCGAAAAGCCTTCGGACGAACGCGCTTCGAGCACTAGCGGCACCGAGCGGAAGCTCACGTCCTTCACCGCGGTCTTCTTGGTGCCCTTCCACGCCCCCTTCATCGCGGTGTAAATGCGATCGGCGAGAACGGGTCGGTTGGCCGGGTCACCGTCGTTGTACTTGCCCGCGGTCACGTTCCCGCTACAGCCGCTGGCGTAGATTTGCGTCGCACCGGGCGTGTCGGCCTGGAACCGCTTGCGGGCCATCCCGACGAAGTCCGCACTCACCCCGCCGCGCCCGTAGAAGCTCATCGGGTGCGTCGCGTAGGCCGAAAGGCCGCAGAGCGGCGTGTCACCGTTCCAGAAGCTGAGTGTTTTCAGCAAAGGGTCGATGGTGCCGTCCTCCGCGGCGCGAACCTTGGCGTCCCGCGTGGCCGACATGCGGTTGTACTGCACCTTCCCGTTCTCGTCGGTGTAGCGCCGGTTCGACGCCACCTTCTCCACCTTCGCCTCTGCCGTGCCGATGTGCGTGACCGGTTTCGCGTGCTTCAAACCAGCCTTTGCGGCATCGGCCACACGCGAAACGGCTTTCTCGAAAAACGCGAGGTCGCAGATCGCCCCTTTCGCCTTGTGCGCTTCGAGCAACTGCTGACCTTCCCGGTCGAAGATCGGCGCGTCATGCTGGTGGAGCGCGCACAGCATCACGCGCGAAGGGTCGGTGTCGATCGCCTTCGCCACCGCAGCGCGGAAGTGGTCGTACGCGCCGTTACGGATCTCGCACCAGTCGAGCCCGAGGAAGCAGACGGGCTTACCCGCACCTTGCAGAACGAACCCGTGCGCGAGTAATGGATCGATCACCTCCTTCGCCGGCGTGATCCCGCCGCCCATGCACGGGTGCCCGATCGGAATCGTCACTTCGGTATCGAACGTCGCGAGCGTGAGTTTGCCTTCTTCGCCTTTGGCGAGCGGGGGGCGTGAGCCAACTGATGCGACGAGCGCGACCGACGAGGCAACAACTTCGCGACGGGTGGGGTTCATGGCGCACCTCTGGTATGCTGGAAGCAGGCACAAGTGTACCCGGAGTTCGGCCCATGTTCACCGTCGAGGACAGGGCATTTATTCGCGCGATCCTGTCGAACCCGGGCGAGTTGACCGCGTGGCTCGTCTACGCCGACTGGCTCGACGAGCACGAAAACGCGCTCCAAGCGGAGTTCCTCCGGCTGATGGCCCGTCGCGGGCAACTCCGCAACACGGAACCGGAGTGGTACCCCGTCGAGGAGCGGCTGCAAGAACTCCGCGCCGTACTCGAACCGGTCTGGGTCGAGGTGTTCGACCGGCCGAAGATCGAGAACTGTCAGGTTCCGGTCGCGTTCAAGTTCCGGTGCCCCAAGCAGTGGGAGAACCTGATGGTTACAGGAGACCCCGCGGTGCGGCACTGCGCAGCGTGTCGTGAGAATGTGCATTATTGCCATATGCTCGAAGACGCCCAGTCGCACGCCCGACAGGGGCACTGCGTCGCGGTGCAACTGGGCGTGCTGCGGTATCCCGGCGACCTCGATACAACCGCGAACGCGGCCCACGAAATGTTGATGGGGATGTTCGAGCCGACTACGGATGAGGTGCTCGCGTGGATGGCCGCACACCCCGAACCACCGCGGCGCCCCTGGTGGAAATTCTGGTAAGGCTGTCCGTACTCTTCTTCGGAGTGCGCCCCATGACCAGTGACGGTGACGCGCTATTCCTCGCGATCTGCGAGCACCCGGACGAGGACACGGCGCGGCTGGTGTACGCCGACTGGCTCCAGGAAAACGGTCAACCGGAACGCGCGGAGTTCATCCGGCTCCAGTGCGAGGCGTGGCACCTCTGCCCGGCGTATCCGACGGTCACCGAGGCGCGAACGGCGGCGTCCCGTCTACTCAAGGAGCACGGGGACCACTGGCACGCCGTGTTGCCGGTCGTCGCCGGAGTGACCTGGAGCGACCTGTTCATCCGCGGATTCACAGACACGGCTTGGATCGAGGCCAAGCGCGACGTGCGGGCGCAGCTCGATGCGGTGTTCGCAGCCACCCCGGTGCAGCACCTGACGGCCATCGATTTCGGCTTGCGTGGTCTGGAAGCGCTCTTCGGCTCGGGCTACGCCAGCCGGCTGACGACGCTCCGGCGGCAGGGCCGTGGGTCGGGTTTCAGTTCGGGCGTTGGGAAGATCGTCGCAGACGCGCGGTACCGCTTCCCGAAGCTCCAGTTGGTCTAACCACTCCGCGCGACCTACTCCACCACCACGTCGCGGGTCTTCTTCGGCGCTTCGGTGTCGATGACGCGGACCGTGCCGCGAAACTTCCCCCTCAGCCAATCACGAATCTGGTCGTCGCTCAACCCGCCCATCGGCGGGAAGCCGTTCGGCGGGCGCCCGCTGTAGCCGTTGAGCACCGGGACGTTGGCCCGCATCCCCACCCACATCCCGAACACCTCGCCGTACGGCCCCACGCCCACGTCGCCCGTCGGGTCCACGTACCGCGGTACGACCCACCCGGCCTCCGCCCCCTTCAGGTGCTGCGCCGCGTCGTCCACGAGCGGGTAGAAGCACCGGCGCTCGAAACTCGGTTGTTGGTACTCTGTCTGCTCGAACATCATCAAACCGACAACGACGGCCTGGATCGCGTACCGCAGTTGCTCGTGGCGGATGCGTTCCGTGACTTGCGTCAACCACGTGAGCGCCGCGAACGAGCCGAACAGGTACACGACCAGATACACCCGCGACACGCACCGAATCGCCATCCCGCCGGGGACGAGGCGCACGATCCGCCACAGCGAATCGCCCTTCTCGTGCGGGGTGAGCGTCAACACCACCCACAACAGCGCGGTGAACAGCCCCGCGGCGATGATCGCCCACCCCGCGGGGCGCGCGTCGCGCTTGTGAAAAAAGAGGCTCACGCCAGCGGCGAGCATCAGCAGGTAAATGGTGAACCCGGAGAACAGCCAGCACTCCAGATACACCGGAACGCGATAGGGCGCGGTGGTGATGATCCATTTCGAGTCCGGCGGCCCGGTAATCCACGCCGACGGCGTCGGCATCAGGCTGTGCGATTCCTCGTAAGACCTTCCGATGCCCCAGTTGACGACGAGGTACGGTATGAACAGCGCCGCCATCGCCACCGTCCACAGCGCGACGACGCGAAACACCTTCCCGCGATGCTCCCGCGCGTACTGTTTCAGCGCGGGGAACGCCCCGGGCCGCAGCGCGGTCATCAGCGGGAGGAACACCAGCAGCCCCATCACCAGGAACCAACCCGTGTAAATGCACGCGAGGCTCTGCAAGAACACGCTCCCGAGCAGCCGGTTGAGCGCCTTCGCCGATGGTTCGGTCACGAGGGCGATGGCGTAGTAGAGCGCCACCGGCATCCAGAACCGGCCGATCATCTGCTGGTGCTTGATCTGGTCGGCGTGGACCATCGCGAAGGCCCACAGGAACGCCCCGCCGATCGCGACGAGGTGCGGCCACCGCATCCACCGCGCCACCACCGCAAACGCCACGAAATTCAGCAGGTTCAGGAGGATCTGCCACCAGATGTACGCGAGGTCGTAGGGCAGACCGAGCCGCAGTACCCAGTACAGCGGGGCGACACCGAACAGATTTTCCGAGTAGTAGATGTTCCACTTCGCCGGAAAGTAGAACGGGGCCGTTAGCAGCGAGCCGCGGTAGTTCGGGTCGGAGAGCGCGAGCCACGAGTTTTCGAGGATGTAGTGGTTGAGCATCCCGTCGCCGCGTTCCGTCTGAATGGACGCGAAGCCGGAGTCGAACGTCGGCCGGAACGTCAGATAGGTGCCGAGCAGCGCCGGGGCGACGTAGAACAGGGCCAGAGCAGCGGTGCGCATAGGTGAAGGACTACGGCGCGGCCACGGAGTTGGACATTCCGCCCGGAGCGGGTATCGTCAGGGGGTGATGAAATACAGAGGATGGCCACAAAAAGGCACAAAAAGCCACAAAAAGAAACCGGAGACGAAGACAACAGAGTGAGTTCACAACCCTAAATTCTTTTGTCTTCTTTTTGTGGTTTTTGTGCCTTTTTGTGGCCATTCGGTCTTCTGCCTTTTGGTCACTATGTCAGAGCAAGTAACGGGTGTCGTCGAGCGGATCACGCACCACAGCCCCGAGACGGGGTACTGTGTGCTGCGGGTCGCCGCGCGCGGGCACCGCGACATCGTCACCGTCGTCGGGTCGTGCCAGCAGATCGTCGTGGGCGAGTCCGTCACCGCGACCGGCGACTGGGTGACCGACCGCACCTACGGGCTTCAGTTCAAGGCGACGGAGATCAAAACGCACCCGCCGCACACCGCGGAGGGCATCGCGCGCTACCTCGGCTCCGGGCTGGTGAAGGGAATCGGGCCCAAGACGGCGCAGCGGATCGTCGATCTGTTCGGCGACCGCACCCTGGACGTGATCGACAAATCGCCCGCGTCGCTGGCGGAGGTGAAGGGCGTCGGCCCGAAGTCGATCGAGAAGATCCGCAAGAGCTGGCAGGAGAACCAGGGCGCCCGCAAGATCATGGTGTTTTTGCACTCGCTGCAAATCGGCACCGCGCTCGCGACCAAGATTTACCGACACTTCAACGAGAACGACGAAGACCCGATCGCGGCGATCAAGGCCAACCCGTACCGACTCGGCAACGAAATCTGGGGCATCGGGTTCAAGAAGTCCGACGATGTGGCGCTGAGTCTGGGCATCCCGCGGAACTCGCCGTTTCGTGCTCAAGCGGCCGTCCGGCACATCCTCCAGGAAGAAACCGGTAACGGGCACGTCGGCTATCCCGAGGAACTGCTCCGCGAACGCGCCGGCGAACTCACCGGCATCGACACCACCGGCATCGCCGACGCGATCGAGCAACTGCGGATCACCGACGAGGTCGTGCGGGACAGCGCCGCGGCGGCGAGCGGGGGGCAGAAGAGTGGGCAGTGGGCAGTGGGCCGTGGGCAGAAAGACGAGAGCAAAGAGCAGAGAGCAGAAGACAGTCAAACAAAAGAAGTGAATTCTGACTCTTCACTGCCCACTGCCCACTGCCCACTGCCCACGGATTCTCTGATCTTCCTCCGCCCGTTCTTCCTCGCGGAACTCGGCGTCGCGCGGTCGGTGAAGGCGCTCGCCGGCGGGCCACACCCGCTGCCGAACGTCAACGTCGATGCCGCGATCGCGTGGGCCGAAGCGAAAATGAAGATCGGGTTCGCCGACAGCCAGCGGAAGGCGATCCGCGCGGCGGTCACGAACAAGGTGATGGTGGTCACCGGCGGCCCCGGCACCGGGAAAACGACGATCGTTCGCGCCATTATCGAGATGTTCGAGGCGAAGGGGCTGCGGGTGATGCTCACCGCGCCCACCGGGCGCGCCGCGAAGCGCCTCGAAGAGTCCACCGGGCGCGAGGCCAAGACGATTCACCGCCTGCTGGAGTTCGACCCGCGGCAGCGCCAGTTCGTCCGCAACGCCGAAGACCCGCTCGACCTCGATCTGCTCGTCGTGGACGAAACGTCGATGGTCGATGTGATCCTGATGAACAAGTTGCTCCAGGCGATGCCGCCGTGGGCGTGCGTCGTACTCGTGGGCGATGTCGATCAGCTCCCCTCCGTGGGCGCCGGCGCGGTGCTTTCCGACCTCATCGAGTCGAAGGCGATCCCGGTGGCGCGGCTGACCGAGGTTCACCGGCAGGCGGAAAGTAGCTGGATCGTGCGGGCCGCGCACGCGATCAACCACGGCGAGGAACCGCTCTCGGCCCCCGCCGGCGGCGACGGCGACTTCTACTTCATCGAGGCCAACGAACCGGAGGCGATCATCGAGCGGATCGTGCAGATGGTGCGCGACCGCATCCCGGCGAAGTTCAAACTCGACCCGTTCCGCGATATCCAGGTTCTTTCGCCGCAGGTGAAGACGGGCCTGGGAGTCGCGGCGCTCAACCAACAGTTGCAGGCGGTGCTGAACCCATCGCGACCGGGCGCACCGGAGGTGAAGCGGTACGACACCGCGTTCCGCGTCGGCGACAAGGTGATGCAGATACAGAACAACTACGACCGCGGGGTGTTCAACGGCGACATCGGCCGCATCAGCGAAATCGACCTCGACGAGCAAATGCTGGTGGTCGATTACGACGGTCGCGCGGTGGAGTACGAGTTCCCGGACCTAGACGAACTCCAGCTTTCCTACTGCTGCTCGATCCACAAGAGCCAGGGCAGTGAGTACCCGGCGGTGGTGATCCCCGTTCACACGCAGCACTTCGTCATGTTACAGCGCAACTTGCTCTACACCGGCATCACCCGCGGGCGGAAGCTGGTGGCGCTGGTGGGCAGCCGCAAGGCGCTGTGGATCGCCGCCAAGACCGCCGACACGAAGAAGCGGTACTCGCTCTTGAAGTGGCGGCTGAAGCCACAGGAGTAGCCGCTCCTGCGTCTCAAAATGTCCCGGCCGCGCGTTCTGCACCGACGCGGCGGAGACCGTCCGCACCACCGATCCATTCCCAATGAGTTCCCACGGCGCCCCGCGCGTGTAATGGTGGTGACGGCGCCCCCGCGCCCCGATTCGTCTCTTGTCGGGATTGCATGGGGTGTTTGGGCGGTGGTGCGGGTAGAATGCACTTTATGCCCTTTCACCGGAGATCAGATGCGGATCAACGAGGTTTGCCGCGCGTGGGTCGTGTACCGCATGACTATGCCGAAGAACGTGATCGGCGGGAACGTGGTGTGCGAGCAGCGCGAGTGGGACGTGATCGAGGCGACCCGCCCCGGTTACCACACCCTCCTGTACTCCGGGTTGAAGACCGAGCAGGAAGCCGAGAAACTGGCCCGCGGCACGGCCGGCGAGACCCCACCGCGCGGCTCCAAGAAGGCCGTGGCCCCCGAAACGCCGGCCCCGGCCGTGTCAGAGTGACACGTTCACGGCCGTAATGAGTTCGCACCAAACGCGAACGGGCCGGGATAACCCCCCGGCCCGTTCGCGTTTTCGTGGTGTTTACTTCGTGCCGCCGGTGCCGAATACACGGAGATTCAGAGCGGGATACGGGAGTCGAACCCGTCTCACAGCCTTGGGAAGGCTGGGCACAGCCGATATACCAATCCCGCAACGATCCGAATTGTAACCCGGTTCGCGTCCGCGGCAAGACGACTTTTCATTTCCTTCTACGGGAACGACACCCGGACCGGCCCGCGGGGTTCGTTCCCGTATCGCCCGCCGAGGTTCCACCATGCGTGCTACCCTCTTCTCGCTCGTTGTGGCGCTCGCGGTCGGGCTTCCCGCCGGCGGCGCACAGGAAAAGGCCCAACCCAAAGGGCCGAAACTCCCCGCCGGCACCGCGGAGCACCGCGACCTGCGGTACGGCGAACACAAGGAACGGAACACGCTCGATTTGTTCGTTCCCAAAGCCGAAAAGCCGCTGCCGCTGGTCGTCTGGATTCACGGCGGCGCCTGGAGCGCCGGGAGCAAGGCCGGCGGCAACCCGGCGATGCGGTTGCTCGATCAGGGCTACGCGGTCGCCGCGATCAACTACCGGCTGAGCCAACACGCGGTATTCCCGGCCCAGATTCAGGACTGCAAGGAAGCGGTGCGGTTCTTGCGCGCGAACGCCAAGAAGTACAACCTGAACCCGGACGCGTTTGGGGCGTTCGGCTCGTCGGCCGGCGGGCACCTCGTCGCGCTCCTGGGCACCAGCGGCGGGGTGCAGGAACTCGCGTTGCCCGACAGCCCGCACAAGGGCATTTCGGACGCGGTGCAGTGCGTGGTGGACTTCTACGGCCCCACCGACCTCACGAAGATGGCCGCGCAGTCCGGCGCGAACAGCAAGATCGATCACAACGACGCCAAGTCGCCGGAGTCGAAGCTCATCGGCGGGCCGATTCAGGAGAACAAGGAGAAGGCCGCGAAGGCGAACCCGCTGACGTACATCGACACGGCCGACCCGCCGGTGTTGATCTTCCACGGCGACGCCGACCCGCTCGTACCGCTGGGCCAGAGCGAAATCTTCCGCGACGCGCTCCAGAAGGCCGGCGTGCCGTGCGAGTTGGTGGTGTTGAAGGGCGCCGGACACGGCGGCGCGCAGTTCGGCACGAAAGACAACCAGGAGAAGATTACGGCGTTCTTCGACAAACACCTGAAGAAGTAACTCGCTCACCGCGCCTCGCTCCCGGGCTCCGGCGGGGCCGGTTCCTCGCCCAGGCGCCGCAAATACTCCGGTTCCCACGACTCCTGCTCATCGACCGGCTCGACGTGGATCGTCACCGCTACCTCTGGTAGTGCTGCGACCAGCGCTCCGGTCAGCCGCTCGGCGTGGTGGTGCCCCGCGCGAACCGAAATGTCACCGTCCACGAGTAAATGAAACTCGATGAACCGGCGCGCGCCGGCGAGCCGCGACCGGAGCAGGTGAAACGTCGCCCCTTCGGGCAGGTTCGCGCGGATCACGGCGCGGATGCGGTCCAGTTCCTCGCGCGGGATCGCGTGGTCCATCAGCCCGTCGAACGACCGGCGGATCAACCCCAGCCCGATCCAGGTGATGTGCAGCCCCATCACGATCGCCAGCACCGAGTCGAAGAAGGTCAACCCGGTCGCGTACACCAGCGCCAACCCCGCGAGTACGCCGACGGAGGTCCACACGTCGGCCATGAGGTGCTGGCCGTCGGCCTCCATCACGATGGACTTGTGAGCGCGCCCGTAGTGGAGCAGCACGCGGGCGACCGCGAGGTTCACGACCGACGCCACGAGCGCCAGCGCGCTGCCGAGTTCCAGTTCGCTGAGCGGTTCCGGGACGACGAGCCGGCGCACCCCGTAGCCCGCGGCGCCCAACCCCGCGACGACGATGAGTACGCCCTCGAGGCCGCTGGAGAAGAACTCGATCTTCTCGTGCCCGTAGGCGTGCGACGGGTCGGCCGGGCGGGCCGCGTACCACAGCGCGAAGTACGCGGTGACGGCCGCGAGCAGGTTCACTACCGATTCGAGGGCATCGGTGAGCAGCCCGACCGACCCGGTCAGCGCGTAGGCGGTGCCCTTCATGCCGATGGTGACGAGGGCCGCGGCGATCGACAGCGCCACCGGCCAGCGCAGCCGCGCGATGGGTTCCATGCGGGTATTGTAGTTTCAGGTTCCAGGTTCCAAGTTCCGAGTTGAAGACAAAGGCGGGCATTCGAGTTCGCCTTCAACCTGGACTCTGGGACTTGAAACCTGGAACTTGGAACTACGGGTTCCCGTTTGTACTTGCCGCCCCGCCGCACGGGGCGATAGCATGGCGCGGTAGGCATTCGGAGAATTCGTTCGTGATTCTGACCGCCTCTCAACGGCATTTCGGCAATCGGTCCCGGGTCGTGCGTCGTCGTAATTGGTAGGAGGTTATGGCCAAACCCGGCGCGCCATCGATCGCGCGGGCGCCCGCGGGCACGGACCCCGCGGCGCCGGTGCCCCCCGCCGGCCCGCCACCCCCCGCGGCCCGGCCCGGGGACGACGCGCTCGTCGCCATGTTCAACCAGGTGCGCGACGAACTGGTCAGCACCCTCCTGTACCTGCTGGGGAACGCCGACGACGCCCAGGACGCGGCGCAGGAGGCGTTCCTCAAGTGCTGGCGGGCGCGGGCGACCGTGCCGGACGTCCAGAACCTGCGGGCGTGGATCTTCCGCGTCGGCCTCAACGCCGCCAAGGACTACCAGCGCTCCGCGTGGAACCGCAAGAGCCGCCCGCTCCCGGAGGACGACGTGATGCTCCCCACGCGGGACGACGCGCCGGGCGCTGCGGTCGAGGACCAGGAAGCCCTCGACCGGCTGCGCCAGGCCATCACTCAGCTGCGGCAGGACGAAAAGGAAGTGTTCCTGCTGCGCCAGAACGGCGATCTGACCTACGAACAGATCGCCGAGATTCGGAACGCCCCGGTCGGCACCGTGAAGACCCAGATGCGCACCGCGCTGATTAAACTGCGCAAGGTACTCAACCCAACGGTGGAGGACGAGTCGTGTGCGTGATGCGCCGTCCGCTCGTCGCTGGGGTGCTGCTCGTCGTCTTCACCGCCGGCGGGAGGTCCGCCCCGGTACCGGCCGAACGTCTGAAGGCTGAAAAGCAACTGGCGGCGGCCGCGACGAAATTGACCGGGGTATGGCGTGGCGGGCCGTGTGAGGGAACGATCGCCCTCCGGGCCGATCGCACTTACTCCTGGACCGGCATCGGGCCGGGCGGCGAGGCGCACGCGGGCACGTGGTCCCTTCGCGGCGACCCTGCAACGCCGACCCTGGCACTGACGTGCAAGGAAGCGGACGCCCCGGACCTTGAGGGCACGACGGTAGAAGCCAAGTTCGCCCGCATCGGTGACGACGAGTTCGAGTTGAAAGAAACGGAGGCCGAACGACCGAAGACATTCCGGCGCGTGAAGGACGAGCCGAAGTGAAAGCGGTCCGGAAGCGATGCCAGAGACGGCCGCACGAACGTATTTCCCAACGAGCCTTCCCGGCTGGCCCGGCCGCCGGAAGGAGACGAGACGATGAACTGCCAACATTGCCAGCCCCTGTTGCTCGACCACCTCTACGGCCTCCTTGACAGCCCGGAGGCCGCTGCGGTCGATGCGCACCTCGCATCGTGCCCGGGGTGCGCCGCCGCGCGCGCCGAGGCAGCGCACGTGCAAGGGCTGATCGCCAGCGCCGCGAAGTCCGCGTTCCCCAACACGCGGTTCGAGCCGCCGCCCGTCCCGGACGCGCCCGCGAAGGTCGGCGCGATCACGCCCGTACCCGCTTCGGCCCCGACCACAACGCTTCCTGTTGTTCAGCCGAGGACCGAACCGGTCGCCAAACCGGGGCGCTCGTTCCGCGTCGGCACCGTTCTGCCGTGGGCCATCGCCGCCGCGGTGCTGGTTGCTATTCCCGGCACCGTCATCCCCGTGCTCGGCATCTTCCGCGCCGCGGAAACGACAAAACGCGAAGCCGAAATCGCCCGGCGCGACGCGGCGACGGCCGCGACCGCGGTCGATATGGCCCGGGCCGAGGTCCACGGCCGTGAGACCGCTGCCGAGCGCCACCTTGCCGCCGCGGAGCAGTCGCAGACCCTGTTGCTGAGCCAGTGGGTCGAGGCGGAGCGGGCCGCCGTGCAGGCGGCCGCCGCCCGCAAGCTCACCGTGGACGTGCTCAAGCCCGCCACCGTGCAGCCCGGCGCGCCCAACGATTTCCTCGTCGTCGTCAACGACCAGCGCGCGCAGTGGGAGCGCAGCGGCAAGAAGATGGTCGCCGAGATCCACGCGGTGAATGCGTCCGACGCGGTCATCTTCACCCAGCCGATCGACAGCGAACGGGTCGCCGACAACAAGCACCCGCTGCGGCTCCCGGCGGGGGTGTGGACCCAGATCAAGCCCGACGCCGAGCTGTTCCTCGTCGTCGCGCAGGTGGACGAGAAGACCCAGACGCGGACCGAGCTGCTCGACCGCGTCCGGCTCGCCGGGCCGGTGTTCGCCACGCTGCTCGTCACCGACAAGGCCACGTACCGCCCCGGTGAACGGCTTTTCTTCGGCTCGCTCACGCTCGACCGCGTCACGTTCC
>CAZBXY010000197.1:0-8125 GCA_964495365.1 uncultured Frigoriglobus sp.
TTTGTGGCACAGGCTTTCCAGCCTGTGTCCCGTGTAGCTATCTGGCACACAGGCTGGAAAGCCTGTGCCACAAGACAAAAGACCGACCCGCTGAAGCGGGTCACTACAAACCTACTTCTTGCCGTTGGGCGTGATGCTCAGGTTGTCGAAGAACAGCTCCGAGCCGGGGTCGATCTTCCCGTCGGTCTCCTGCACGTTCGGAATGTAGCCGTACAGCCCCCCGGCGCCGCTGCGGATCGGGTGCGGGTCTTCAAACGATACCGTCCAGTCGGTCGGTTCTTGCTCGCCCTTCTTCCACACCTTGCCGCGCACCAGCGCCGTCTTCTCCTTCTGCTCAACGGTAAACTTCGCGGTGTACCACGTGCCCGGCTGCCAGTCGTAGGCGGCCACGACGTTCACCCGCGGGCGGGCCTCCCACGACACGATGCGCACGGTGTGCTTGTTCTCGCGCTCCGGGTCCGGCTTGCCGTCGAACACGAGTGTGTAGCGGCTGTTGACCAGCCCGGCGTCGGGCAGCTTCCCGCGGACCTGCGTGCCCATGAGGTCCACTTGCACCGTGTACTCGCTCGCCTCCGGGGCCGTGACGTAGGCGATGGCCTTCGCCAACGGCGGCCGAGCGTCGGTGTTGAGCTTCGAGAGGACGACGCTCCCGTCGGGCAGCTTCTTGACGAAGAACTTGCCGTTGGTGTTGATCCACCCGCCGGGCGAGGAGCCGTCCGGGGCCATGTCGAAGTTCGTGCGGAACGGCATCTGCGGCGCGACCCGCACCCGGGCGCGGGCGGTGTGGGGGCCCATCTTGAACTCGACGTAGCCCTGCTGGCTGGGGTTCTTTTCCAGTACGAGCGTGCCCTCGCCGGTGGTGCCGTCGAGTTTGGCGGCGAGCGGCGGGGGCTGGGCGCCGGTCGGGGTTTTCGCGGGCGTCACGATGGTCCATTCCGCCTTCGGGTCGGGCAGGTTACTCGTCACCTCGCGCCCGTTGGCGTCCACGAGCACGACCTGGAACTTCACCGTGGCGCCGGGTTTGGCGGTGATCTCGGCCGGGAACAGCCGCGCGCCGGCGATCGCGTTCTCCTTGTACGGAGTCTCCGGCGGCATCGGCTTGTACTCGGCGGGCACCCGCTTGATCTTCGGGTCGCCCAGGCACAGGAGGTCGGTGCGGGTGTTGAAATACACGCGCCCGTTCACCGCGATCGGCGTCCCGTTGGTCTCCGACACGACCGGGCGGCCGTTGATGACCTCGCGGAACTGGTACTCGAACACGTCGTCGGGCTTGTTCTTCCCGTCGATCGGGATGATCGACAGTTTGCCCTTCACATCGAAGATGTAAATCTTCTTGTCCGCGACGAGCGGCGCGCCGCGAACCTCCGTGCCGTAGCGGTGCTTCCAGAGCAGCTTGCCGTTTTTGGCGTCGAAGGCGTACAGGTCACCGCTGTCTTCGGGCATGTACAGCACGCCGTCGGCGATCGCTGGCGAAGACAAACCGAACCGCTGACTCCTCTGGTACTCCCACACGAGCTTGGGCTTCTTCGTCTTCGGATCGATCTGACTGGCGTCTACACAAATGATGCGGCCGATGGTCGGGCTGTCGGGGTTCTCCTCGCCGTGCGCCGCGTACACGAGGTTCCCGTCCACCACTGGCGACGGATTCGCCGCCCCGGCGCTGAACGGGTACGTCCACACTTTCTCGCCGGTGCGCACCTTGAAGGCGTGCAGCGCGCCGTCGCCGCCGCCGGTGATGAGCAACCGCTGCCCGCCGATCACCGCGACGACACTGTTCGACTGGTAGGTGGACTTCAGCGGGATGCCGGTGTCGGCGATCCACACGACCGCGCCGGTCTTGCCGTCGAAGGCGTAGTAGCGGTTGGCCCCGCGGCCCATGTCGCCCCAACTCGAGTTCAGCATTCCGACGATGACAAGACCGCTATCGAAGATGGGCGCACAGATGCGCCCGCCGTAGCCGCTGACGCGGCCGAACTCCTCGGTGAGCTGTCGCACCCACACCTTCTTGCCGTCCCGATCGAGACAGAGCAGTTCGCCCGCGGTGGTGTGAACGTAGATGGTCCCGGCGGCCGGGTCGGCGGTCAGCGGGGTCCAACCGAGGCGACTGGAAACGATGTCCGAATGGTAAATCGGCGTGACGTACTCCCAGATCCGCTTCCCGCTCCCCGCGTCGAGGCACACGACCCGCTCGGCTTCACCGAATCCTTCGCCGAACCCTTGCAGAACGTAGATGCGCCCGCCCATGACCAGCGGCGACGAGCGCCCGCCGTAGGGCGCGCTCCACAGCACGTTACCCTTCTCCTTCTGCGCCGGGTCGAAGCTGTCGGGCAGGCCGGTTTCGAGCGAGTGCCCGTTCTGGTTCGGCCCGCGCCAGTGGATCCAGTCGTCGGCGCTCACCGCGGAGACCGCAGAGACGGCGGAGAGAACGGCCAGGAGGAACGGTCGGAGAGAGGACGGCAGCATGAGGGACTCCGAACTCGGTGACCCGGGGTTAGAAACCCCGGGCTATTAGACGGTGACCCTTTCCGGGTCACATCGGTTTCTCTTCTGGACCCCAACGGGGTCATCCGCCCGCACAGCCCGGCGAGCAGATGCCCACCGGGCGCGGCGCGGGCGACCGAACGGAATAGTCCGGGGTGTCGAACCCCGGGAACCCTCGACGTTCGGCCCGCGCCGGTTCCTATCTCTGGTGTACGACGCGGCGGGCCTTCATCTCGAACCGCGGGAGTGAACCCGGCGCGACCGCGCTCACGTCCACGCGAAACAGCAACTCGTCGCGGATCGCCCGACCCACGCTCGCGGCGAGCGCCCGTCCGTCGCCGGTGACCGGTTCGACCTCTAACCGCAGGTCCGCCAGCGGTTTCGTGTGGTCCACGCAAATCCGGTACTCGGCCACTTCGGGGAATCGGCGGACGATCGCCTCGATCGCGCCGGGGTACAGGTTGTTCCCGCGAACGTGGATCATATCATCCGCGCGCCCCAGGACGCCACCGGCGAGCCTTCGCCAGGTTCTGCCGCTCGGGTCGGGGTCGGTCGCGACGCGCACCAGGTCGCCGGTGCGGTAGCGGATCAGCGGGCTGCCGACGCGCCCCAGGTTCGTCAGCACCAGCTCGCCGGCGGTGCCGGCGGGAACCGCAAGGCCGGTGTCGTGGTCCACGACCTCGGCCAGGTACTCGCATTCTAAGAGGTACATCGCGCCGGGGCACTCGGTTGCTTCCACTGCGACCGGGCCGACTTCGGTCATCCCGTAGTGGTCGTAGACGCGGGCCCCCCAGGCCGATTCGATCCGCTCTCGCGTGGCCGGGATGTTGCCGCCGGGTTCGCCCGCGACGACGACCGCCCGCACGCTGCTGCCCGCGAGGTCGATTCCCGCTTTCGCGGCAATTTCTGACAGGTGCAGGGCATAAGTGGGTGTCGCGAAGACAACAGTGATCGCATGTTCAATCAAGTAATGGAGTCGGGCGGTGCTGGTCATCCCGCCGCCGGCGACGACGAGCGCCCCGAACCGTGCGGCGGCCTCGAACGAACTCCAGAACCCGATGAACGGCCCGAACGAGAACGGGAAGAATACGCGGTCGCGCGGGGACAAGCCCATGAACGGGAAGCTGACCTTCCAGCACTCTTGCACCCACTCCCACGACTCCGGTGTGTCGAGCCACCGCAGCGGCTGCCCGGTGCTTGTCCCCGAGGTCTGGTGAAGTCGCGAATAGCGCTCGACGGGGTACGTGAGGTTGGTCCCGTAGGGCGGTTGCGCGGCCTGGTCGGCGGCGAGTTCGGCCTTCGTGGTGAACGGCAGCCGGGCGAAGTCGTCGAGCGTGCGGATGTCGTTGGCGCGGACGTGGCCGAGCTTCTGGGCGTAAAACGGGTTCGACGGCAGCACGGCCGCGACGAGCGCCCGCACGCGCGCGAGCTGCGCGGCGCGGAGGTCGTCGGGTGCGGCCGTGGGGGAGATCATCGCAAACCCAGAGGACAGAAGGCAGAAGACGTTCTTCAGCCCCGGAGGGGCGACCGATGTTAGCCCAGGGTGGAGCGAGCCGAAGGCGAGCGCAACCCTGGGTACATAGGCGAAGAAACAAGAAGCCCCGGAGGGGCGACGGAGCGTTTGCGGTTGGTTCTGTCGCCCCTCCGGGGCTTGGGATTCCTTCTGTCGCCTACCCAGGGTTGCGCCGCTGCGCGGCTTCACCCTGGGCTAACATCTCCCGCCCCTCCGGGGCTGAAAACTTACCGCGTTCTCTGTTCTGTTCTCTGTGGCTCTGTCCTCTACTACTTCGCCGCGATCTCGTAACAGAACAGCAGTTCGTGGTCGCGGAGGTACAGCTTGCCATTCGCAACGACCGGGTGCGCCCAGACGCCCCCGGCGCGGCGCGGGCGACTGCTCTGCTCCGGGATCTCGAACCGGCCCTGCTCCTTCCAGCCCGCCGGCGACGTCTCCACCAGCACGCACACGCCGTTGCGCTGACCGTAAAGGTACAGGTGGCCGTCGGCCGCGGTGATTGACCCCTTCTCCAGCGACTTGTTCTCCCAAACCGGATCGGTCGCGTCGGTCTTGTACTCGATACACACCCACTTGTTCCCGTTGTCGGTGAAGCCGTAGATGTAGTCGCCGATGCGAACGGCGCCACCGTGCTGGTTCACCAGTACCTTGTTGCCGGCGTACACCTTCTCCGCGGTCGTTTGGTCGCCCCGGGAGGTGAGCTTGTACAACTCGCTGCCCGCGCCGTAGCCGGCGGAGAGGAACACGGTTCCGTCGTGAACGATCGGGGTCGGGGCCACCGCGACCGCCCGTTTCAGCGCCGTCTCGCGCCACAGCACCGCGCCGTCTTTGGCCCGCACGCCGACGGCCGACGCTTGCGTTTGCGTGATGTACTGCCGCACGCCGCCGATGTCCGCGACGACCACCGACGCATACCCGGCGCCGTCGGTTACTTCTTTTGACTGCCACACCTTCGCCCCGGTCGCCTTGTTGAGTGCGAGTAGCGCGCCGTTCTCGCCGCCGGGCTTACAGATCAGGTTGTTGCCGTCGATGAGGACCGACTCGCTGTAGCCCCACCCGGGGATTCCGCCGCCGAAGTCCTTCTTCAGGTTGACGCCCCACACTTTCGACCCGTCGGCCGCTTTCAACCGGAGCAGATCGCCGCGCGCGCCGAGTACATACACCGCGTCGCCGTCCACGGTGGGGCTGCTCCGCGGGCCACTGCCCCAGTTCTGTGCGTAGCTGCCCTCGGCGGCCGGCAGTTCCGTTTTCCACACCTTCGCGCCGGTTTTGGCGTTCAGACAGAGGGCGAATTCCTTTTGCCCGTCCTCGTCGTCCTCCGCGGCGAGGATGAACAGCTTGTCGCCGACAACGGCCGGGCTGCCGTACCCGACGCCGCTGAGATCGGCTTTCCACGCGAGCTTCGGGCCGCCCTGGGGCCACTGCTTGAGCAATCCGGTCTCGGTAGACACGCCGTCGCGGTTCGGCCCGCGCCACTGGGGCCAGTCGGCGGCGCTCGCGGAGCGAGGGGCGTAAGCCCCCTGTGCGGCACCCGCGAGCAAAAGTGTGATCGCGGTGAGCAATCGCGGCATGAGCGGCCTCGGCGGGTGTGGGGCGCGGGCGGACGGCAGTATACGACCGGCTCCCGCGCCGACAAGCGGCCGGATTTTGAGGCCATACCGGTGCGCGAGAGAGGTCTTACACGGACTTCCTGTCGGACAGGCCGGCCTGTCCTACGAAAGCGCCGCAGGCCGACGTACTCGGCCCGCCCGTGGCATGTCGGTAGCGGTGCTGCGCCTCAGTATTCGAGCGCCAGTCCCTTGCCGAACCGCTTCTTGAGTGCCTTCTCGGCCGCGGGCGGGGGCGGCTCGCGGAGGCTCAATGTGAGTTCTTTGAGCTTTGCGAACGTCGGGCCGGCGATAAGGGCGTCCGCGTCGGCGGCCGTCAGCTCCGCGTCGTGCAGGATGAGCGTCGTCAGGTTGGCGAGGTGCTTGGAAGCGACCACGTCGGCCACGCGCACGCGCATCGACAGCCAGAGCGTTTTGAGCTTCTGCACTCCGGCGCCGGCGAACAGCGGTTTCGCGTCGAACTTGGCCGTGCCGGTATCGAGTTCGAGGAACTCGAGCTGCGGGAGCCGCGGGCTATTCAGCAGCGCGAGTACGCCGGCCGCGGTGAACTTCGGCTTCCTGTTGGTGAATCCGCCTTCGGTCGAGATGGTGAGCGTGCGCAGGTTGGTCATGTTTGTGGTGTCCGCGAACGCCTTCAACCCGCGGTCCGTGAATGTGACCTGACCGAAGTCGAGTTTGCTCAGGTGCGCGCAGTTGGGCGCGGTGGCGAACGCGGCCAGTGCCTTGTCGTCGGCGCCGGGGTATTCGATCCGGGCGGCGAACCGTAACGCCGGCGAGTTGGCCAGCTCCGCGACCCGCTTCGTCGCACTCTGGAAGCACAGTTCCTCGACCCCGACCGCCGCGAGCGCGCCCGGCAGCGCCGATTGATGGGCCTTCAACAGGAACAGGCCGGTGTCGATAAAGAGCAGGACGAGTAGCCCCCGGCGGAAGTCGATGTAGCTGTCGGGTTCCAGTGACGGGTCGATCGCGGTGAGCGGTTTCACCCACGCCTTGCGGTGCTTGCTCTCCAGTTTCTCGGTCGCGTTGTACAGCTTGGACCACGCTTTTCCCAACTTGATGTTCGCCATCCGAATCTGGAGCCGGATGAACTCGGCCCGCGCCTGATCGTGCTTGGTGCCGTACTCCTGGAGCCAGTCGGCCAGGGCGAGCCGCGGCGTATCTTCGTCCGGGTTGGCCATGATCGCGGCCATGAGTGCGGCGCGGTCGTCCACGAGCGACCCTCCTCACCTCTGTTCCGGGGAATACCGCAGTGCGTCCTTGCCGAACCGCGAGCGGAGCCGGTCTTCCACCGGTTTCGACAGTCGCGGCCGGCCCCAGTTGATGCCGTACATCTGGAGTTTCGTCAGGTTCGCCAGCGCCGGGTTCGCGAGCAGCGCGGTTGCGTCGGCGTCGGTGAACGTGGCGCTGTTGATCGCCAGTTCCCGCAGGTTCGTGAGGTTCGGGCACGCCGCGAGGGCGCCCATCGGCACGCCGGAATCGATCCGCAATACGCGGATGCGTTTCATCGCCGGCGAGGCCAGGACCGCGGCGTAATCGAACTTCGCCGGCTGCCCGGATTCGAGGTCGAGCGCGTCCAAAAGCGGGAACCGGTCGCTTTCGAGCACCGCGAGCAACCCGGCGGCGGTGTACTTGCCGCGAGCGGTACTCATTCCGCCGCGAGCGGCGAACCCGAACCGCCGCAACTTCTTCTGTCCGGCGGTTTTGGCGAACGCCTTCAACCCGGCGTCGGTGGCCTTCGCCTGAGTGAACCCCAGTTCGCTCAGGTGCGCCCATTCGGGCGACGCGCCGAACGCCGCCAGAGATGCGTCGTCGGCGCCGGGGTACTGTACGCCCGCCGTCCAGCGGATCGCGGGCGAAGCCGCCAGCGCCGCGAACTTCTTCGTCTCGCTGTAGAAGGTGATGTGCTCGACCCCGACTGCCGCGAGCGCGTCCGGCGAGGCCTTCTGGTGCGCCTTCTGAAGGAACTCGCCCGTTTGGAACAACAGGTAACTGAGTAACCCGCGGCTCCAGACGATCTCCGCCGGCGGGTAGGTGATGACCTTGCCCACGAGCGGCGCGAGCGGCTTGAGCCACTCGGCCTTCTGCGCCGGGTCCGGTTCGGGCTGGGAATCGCCGCGCTTCGCGGCCTCGATCTGGAGGCGGATGAACGCCGCGCGTGCCTGATCGTGCGCGTCGCCGTGTTCGTCGAGCCAGTCTGCGAGCGCCAGTCGGGGTGTGTCTTCATCCGGGTTCGCCAGAATCGCGGCCATCAGGGCGCGGCGGTCGTCCATAATCGCTCACTCCTTGTTGACCTTCTCGGCTTCTTTCTTCACGTAGTCCTTGAACGCGCCCATGTTGTAGCTGACGAACAGGAACACGTGGTGCAGAGCCTGATACGTCTCGTCTTCCGGGTCGTCCGCGTAGTCCTTCCGCAGCGCGTACAGCTTCGCCAACATTTGATCCGCGTTTGGCACGGGGTGCTACCTCGGTAGGAAAATGGTCTATTCGCGGAGCGAGTGACGCCGTGGTGTTTTATGGCGAACGG
>CAZBXY010000197.1:8225-15344 GCA_964495365.1 uncultured Frigoriglobus sp.
CGGGCCGGTCGCGTCACTCGCTCCGCGAGTGACCTACTTTCTCCGATTCTACCCATCTTGACGCGGGCCGGCGCGGGGTGTTACCGTCCCGCCGCCCGTGCGAGGGAACGCGCGGGCGCGCCCGGAGTTGTGCGGCATGGTGCGCCGAGTCAGTCAGTCGCTGGTCGCGTGGTTCCTGCTGTGGGATCTGGCCCTCACCGCAAGCGCGTGGCTGCTCGCGTACTACCTGCGGATGCACTCCGGGCTGTTTTCGGTCCACCGCGGCGTCCCGCCGTTCGTTCTGTACTTGCGCGCGCTGCCGCTGGTCCTGTTGGTGGGGATGATCGCCTTCCGGCTCGCCGGGATGTACGAGGTCCACCGGTTGCGGCGGTTCCGCGAGGAACTGGCGGCGGTCGGGAAGGGCGTCGCGCTCATGGCGCTACTGGTGATGGCGACCAGCTTCGCCCGGCAGGCGCAGCACGAGTCGCGCGGGGCGATGGTGATCTTCGCGGCGGTGTCGCTGGTAGGAATCGTCGTCGCGCGGCGGGCGAGCTGGACAGGGGTCCGTAAGCTCCGCGCGCGGGGCGTGAATCAGAGTCACGCGCTCGTTGTCGGTACGGGGCGCCTCGCCCGGCGCACGGTTCGCACGCTCCGCAGCGTGAACTGGTCCGGGATTCAGCCGGTCGGGTACGTGGAAGACGAGGCGAACCGCGGGTCCGGTGCCGATTTGCCCGTTCTCGGGGCGATCGCGGAACTCCCGGCGCTGGTCGAAAAGCACCACATCGAGCACGTGTTCGTCGCGCTGCCGCTCAACCGCTATGCCGACGCCCGGAGGGTGTTTGCGGCGCTGTCGCAGACGGTCGTCGATGTGCAACTCATCGCCGACCTGCCCGCGATGGCCGGGATGACGTTCACGACGACGCAAATTCACGGAATGACCGTGATCGGGCTGCGCGAGAACCCGCACCACGGGCTGAACGTGGTTGTGAAGCGGGCGATGGACATCTTCCTCGCCTCACTTGCGATCGTGTTGCTTTCGCCAATCATGGCGCTGATCGCGGTTCTGGTGAAGCTGACCAGTCCCGGCCCGATCCTGTACCGGCAGGAGCGGTGCGGGCTGAACGGGCGCCCGTTCATGATGCTCAAATTCCGCTCGCTACGTGTGGACGCCGAAGCGAACGGCCCGCAGATGACCGCGGTCAACGACCCGCGCCGGACGAGTATCGGCGCGTTCCTGCGCGCGACCAACCTGGACGAGCTGCCGCAGTTCTTCAACGTGCTGTGGGGCGATATGAGTATCGTCGGCCCGCGACCGGAGCGTCCGGTGTTCGTGTCGAAGTTTGCCAAGACCATTCCGAACTACAACGCCCGACACGCGGTGAAGGCCGGGATCACCGGCTGGGCGCAGGTGAACGGCTGGCGAGGCAACTCGTCGCTCCGCAAGCGGGTCCAGTTCGACCTGTACTACATCAGCCACTGGAACCCGCTGTTCGACCTGCGGATCATGTTCCTCACGCTCTGGCGGATGCTCTTTTCCAAGCAGAAGCACGCATATTAGCGCGGTTCACGTAACGGTGTAGCAGCTCTGAACGAGCCGCGACCACAAGGGAGCGGGCTACGCGCGGGAGACCCGCAATGTGGTTCTGCATTCTGTAGCCCGCTCCCTTGCGGTCGCGGCTCGTCAAATCAACCTGGAACCCTAACAGCGGGTTGCGGCTTTCGCCGGCGACGGGTCCGCGTCCACTTGCGGCAGCTCCTTTGCCCCTCTCGTGTTGTCCAGCACGAACTTCTGGAAGTAGTACACGCGCTCCTCACGCGTCCCGATCACGCCGGCGTGGGGGCTGGCCTCCATCCCGCGCTGCACGCTGGCGTAAATCGAGCCGTCCTCGGCGAACACGCGCTTGCCGATGATCGTCGCGATCGAGCGCAGCGAACGGTACATCAACCACGCCAACGGGTTACAGCGATACCCGCGGAGCGTGAAGAAGATGCACCGGTAGCGGCACGAGCGCGGGCCGGTCGGGAACACGCACTGCATCATGCGGAACGAGTCCAGCGAGCTGCCGGTCGCGTGCGGGTGCAACACGCGGTGCCAGTACTCGTTACTTACCGTCTCGCCCATCCGGCGCACCATCCAGTCCTGTGCGCGGGTCGCGAACTCCGCGGGCGGGACCGTCTTGAACGACGTGAACCGGTCGGTCAACTCGTGCCACGCGTTCTCTTCCGGCGGAAACTCTTTAAACGTGTACGGGTGAACCTCCGGGATGTGGTACGACTCCAGCGAGTTCTCCAGCACCACCTTCCAGTTGCACGGGAAGTCTTTCTCCCACGTCGCTGCGTACCGGTACGCCCCGCCGTAGCTCTGCCACGCCTCCCACACCGGCGCCAGCCACTCGCGCAAGGAAGGTCCGGTTTCCTGGAAGTTCACGAACACCAGTTCGCCGCACGTATCGACGCGAAACCGCTTGAGGCACGAGTTCTCGCGGTCCCACGGGCGGAACACCTTCGCGTCGGGAATCTTCCCGGTGCCGCCGTCCTTGTTGAACTCCCACCCGTGGTACTGGCACCGCAACTTCTCCGCGTTGCCCTTCGGCTTGTCGCTCAAGCGGCTGTGCCGGTGCGGGCAGACGTTCAGGAACGCCCGCAACTCGCCGTCGAAGTTGCGAATCAGAATGGGCGTTTCGAGCAGGTCGAAGGTGAGGAAGTCGCCGGGCTTGGCAAGATCGGACTTCACCGCCAGCGGATGCCACGCGGGGTGGAACAGGTGCCGCAGTTCGGCCCGGTAGTGCTCCTCGGACGTGTAGTGATACGGCCGCAACAGGTGCTTGAGGTGGTGCTGGTTAGTGAACATCTGGATTAGTAGGCATGAGGCAGTGGGCAGTGGGCAGAGAAGACCAGAAAGACAGCCGCTCCGCACTCAGAATCTGCCCGACACTGTGGTTGATACTGCCTTTTGTCTTTTCTGCCCACTGCCCACTGCCCACTGCCCACTACCCACCGCCCACTACTTCCCGCCCAGCTTTTCCATCGTCAGTTCCGGTTGCCAGACGCTCAGGAACGTCGGCATCTTCGCGCGGTCGAGGCCGGGGAGGTTCGGCAACAGTCCGGTGCCTTGCAGCGGCACGTTCGGGGTGACCGCGTACACCGAGCGCGCCGGGTCGTTGGTGCGGCGGTACATCACCACGCCCGGCCGCGCGGTCAGCCCGGGGCAGCCCAGCCCGGCGGCGAGCTGGATCGCCTCGTCGAGATCGCCGATGTGATCGGCCAGCCCGATCGCCTTCGCCTGCGACCCGGTGAAGATGCGCCCGTCGTAGGCGTCGTTGCTCGTGGCCATCGGCCGGCTCCGCCTCACGTCCGAAATCAGTTGCTTGTGAAATTCTTCGGCCATCAGTTTGAGCAAGTTCCGCTCGTCCTCGGTGAGTGCCCGGGCGGAAGTGCCGATGTCGGTGAAGTCGCCGGCCTTGATCGGCTGCGGGATCACGTTGAACTGGGCCATCAGGTCGCGGAGGTTGAACAGGTTCAGGATCACCCCGACCCCGCCGGTTACGGTCGCCGGCCCGGCCACCACCTGATCGGCGGCCGACGCCACGTAATACGCCCCGCCGGCGGCGGTATCCATCAGGCACGCCACGACCGGCAGGTTGGTGCGCTGTTTGAATCGTTCGAGGTCGTGGCGCATCGAAATACACGCCGCCACCCCGCCGCCGGGGCTGTTGATTCGGAGAACCACGGCTTTGATGCACGGATTGGTCGCCGCCGCTTCGAGCTTCTCGCGGAACAGAGCGACGGGATTTTCGCCCACCGAAAGGGGCCCGACGAAGGGGGTGTTGAGGATCAGCCCGTCCACGTCGATGATCGCGATCGTGGGCGCCCCGGGTTGCACGACGACCGGGCGCACGTACCCGGCGCTGGGGCTGACCGGGGCCGAATCCAGCCGGGTTTCCATCGTACCGTCGATCCGGGATTTGATCACGAACCGGTCGCACCCGACCGCCGGAACCGCCGCGAACGCAATGAAAGCCACGAGAACGCCGCGCATAGCCCGCTCCGGTTCCGGTCGGTGGAATGCCTCAGTTACCGCTCCTATCGGTTTCTCCACCCTTGCCGGTTCACCCGTTTTCCGGCACAACACATGCACTCGCCCCAACCCGCCCGCCCGGGCGCGGGTCCGCCGCGTCGTTGCCGTTTCGGGGTGGAAAGCCGGCGCCCGCGCCGTAACTCTCCACACTGCCCAAATTGCCGAACTGCCACCGACTTCCGATACTAACTGCTGGTCGGTTGCCGAGTTAGCGGCTTTTCCTCCGCGGGGCCGGGCGTGAGCCGGCCGTGAAACATTCCCGGACAGGAGGTCCTGTATCATCGAGGCGAGTGATGGAACCGCGCGACCTCATCGTATTAACACCTTCGGGCGCTACCGATCCGTCCCTCGCCATCGCCGCCATCCGGGCGGGCGCGTGGGGCGTGCTGGACCTGGAGTTCGCCCCGATCGCGACGGCGCAAGCGGCCCTGGGGCGCCTCGCACGATTCGCACCTGAGTTCGGCGTTCAAATTCGTGCGGATTTCGAGCATTTTTCTCATGTTTTCTCTTCGGTAGCCGGTCTCACTGAGGCCGGAACTGCTGGGGTCGTTGTCGCTCCGGGGTCAGCGACCCCGGCTACGGAAAGGCAATTCCAACCGACGCGCGTGATTCTCGCCGGGGCCGATTGCCCGCAGCTCGCCGAACGGATTCGCGCGCTGAAGGCCGCCAACATCGATGTTCTGCGCGAAGCGGTGAGCGTCGCGGAAGCCGCGAAGTCGGTCGAACTCGGTGTGAGTGGCGTCATTCTGAAGGGCCACGAGTCCGGCG
This sequence comes from uncultured Frigoriglobus sp., assembly GCA_964495365.1. Taxonomy (GTDB): domain Bacteria; phylum Planctomycetota; class Planctomycetia; order Gemmatales; family Gemmataceae; genus Gemmata. The sequence continues at coordinate 13,051 of CAZBXY010000197.1, forward strand.
GGCGTGTCGGGGCCGATACGTCGTTCGTTCTTCTGCAAAAATGGCGACAGTTCGTGGAAAAGCACGAAATCGCCGTACCGTTCTGGGTTCGCGGCGGGATCGGGGCGAACACGGCTGCCGCGTGCGTCGCGGGCGGCGCCAGGGGCGTCGTACTCGATTCGCAAGTTCTGCTCGCACGCGAAACGCCGCTGTCGGCTGGCACCCGCAAGCGCCTCGGCGGGTTGGACGGCAGCGAAACATGCGTTCTCGGCTCGCGGCTGGGCGAAGGATACCGCATCTACGCCCGGCCGGATTGTGTTGCCGCGCAAGAACTTGCGAAGGAAGAGGAGCGTCTTCAGACGCTCTCGCTTGCGCCAGAAGTAAAGCGCGCCGCGTGGCGCGCGGCCGTTCGCACTGCGACCGCGGCCGACCCGGCGGAGGGCGCGTGGCTCATCGGGCAGGACATCGCGACCGCAGCGGCGCTCGCGGCGAAGGGGCTGACCGTCGCGGGGATCGTTCAGCACATCTGCGAACGGACCGCGAAGCAACTCGAATCGGCGCAACGGCTGAAGCACCTCGCCCCGGATTCGCCGCTGGCGAAGTCGCACGGGACCAAGTACCCGATTCTGCAAGGCCCGATGACCCGCGTGAGCGACACCGCGCAGTTCGCGAATGCGGTCGCGGGCGGTGGCGCCCTTCCGTTCCTCGCACTGGCGCTATTGCGGAAGGCCGAAACCGAGAAATTGCTCGCCGAAACGAAGGCGAAACTCGGCAATAAGTCGTGGGGCGTGGGGATTCTCGGCTTCGTGCCCAACGAGATCCGCAGCGAGCAACTCGAAGCGATCCGCCAGCACAAGCCGCCGTTCGCGATCATCGCCGGCGGGCGCCCGGATCAGGCGCGCGAACTCGAAGGGCAGGGCATCCCGACGTATCTGCACGTGCCGTCGCCGGGCCTCCTGAAGATGTTCCTCAAGGATGGATCGAAGCGATTCATCTTTGAAGGTCAGGAGTGCGGCGGTCACATCGGCCCGCGGGCGAGCTTCGCGCTGTGGGAGGCGATGGTCGAAGTGCTGTTGGAGTCCATCGGCGGCAAGCCCGCGGACGACCTGCACGTCGTTTTTGCCGGTGGGATTCACGACGCGCGCTCCGCGAACATGGTCGCGGCCCTCAGCGCATCACTCGCTGAGAAGGGTGTGAAGGTCGGGGTACTACTCGGTACCGCGTACCTGTTCACGAAGGAAGCGGTCGCCGGCGGGGCGATCACCGAGCGGTTCCAGCGCGAAGCGCTCGCGTGCGGCGACACGGTGTTGCTTGAAACCGGCCCCGGACACGCGATCCGGTGCATTCCGACGCCATACGCCGACGTGTTCGAGGCCGAGAAGCGCAAGCTCCGCGCCGAAGGCAAATCCCCGCTGGAGGTCGGGATCGCGCTCGAACGGATGAACCTCGGTCGCCTGCGCGTGGCGAGCAAGGGCGTCGATCGCGCGGCGTCTGCCAACGGAAACGGCAGCGGGCTGGCCGATGTGAGCGCCGACGAGCAGTTCGCGCGCGGGATGTACATGATCGGTCAGGTCGCCGCGCTGCGTGACAAGGTGACGACGATCGCCGAACTGCACGCCGACGTGTGCGGCGGCCTTGTTCTTCCTGACTCCTGTCTCCTGTCTCCTGACTCCTGTCTGCCGGCGGCGCCCCCGCCGTGCGATGTCGCGATCATCGGGCTGTCGTGCTTCTACCCGAACGCGACCGGCCTCTGGCAGTACTGGGAGAACATCCTCGCGAAGACCAACGCCGTCATCGAGATCCCGGCGACGCACTGGGACTGGCGGCTGTACTACGACCCGGACCCGCGCGCCCGCGACAAGATGGTGTCGAAGTGGGGCGGGTTCATGTCGGATGTGGTGTTCGACCCGTTGAAGTACGGGATCACGCCCAAATCGATTCCGAACATCGAACCGCTTCAGTTGCTGTTGCTCGAAGCGGTGAACCAGGCGCTGGGCGACGCGGGTTACCTCGACCGGCCCTTCCAGCGTGAGCGCACGTGCGCGATTTTGGGCGTGGGCGGCGGCGGGATGCCGCTGTCGGTCGCCTACGGGTTCCGCGCGTGTATGCCGCTGATGGACACGATCCCCGGCGTCCAAACGCGCTCCGACGACGTCATCAAACTGGGCGAAGGCATTCTGCCGGAGTGGACCGAGGACTCGTTCCCCGGGATTCTGCTGAACGTCGCGGCGGGGCGCGTCGCGAATCGGTTCAACCTCGGCGGCCCGAACATGGCGATCGACGCGGCGTGCGGGTCGTCGCTCGCGGCGCTCTAC
>CAZBXY010000198.1:0-15131 GCA_964495365.1 uncultured Frigoriglobus sp.
CGCGCCGCGGCGGTGCGCGTGCTGACCTACTGGCGCGACCGCGTGCCCGACGCGCTGGAACTGGTGAAGACCGCCGCCGCGGACGAACACCCGCGGGTCCGGCTCATGGCGGTGTGGGCCGCGAGCTACTTCATGGTGCCCGAGGCCGCGGAAGTCGTCTTCATCGCGCAGGACAGGCCCGCGGATCAGTACGTCGATCACGTCATCAAGGAGGCGATGCGGACGCTCGGACCACTCGTGAAGCAGGCGATCGCCGAGAAGAAGCCGATCAAGTTCACCACGCCCGCCGGCGCACGGTACTTCCTCAAGTCGGTCGCGACCGACGACCTCCTGAAGATGGACCGCACGCCGGCGGTGTACCTCGAACTCTTGTTCCGGCCCGGGGTGCGCGACGAGTTCCGCCGCGAAGCGGTGGTCGCGCTGGCGAGGCAGGACAAGAAGTCGGAACTCGGCGTACTGGTGAGCGTGATTCAGGCCCACGACGAGTCGGCCGCGACCGAGGAGAGCGTCGCGTTCGATCTGGCGCGGTTGCTCACGTCGCGCCCGCAACCGGAACTGACCGGGGCGCGCCCGGACCTGGAGCGGATGGCCGCGAACGGGCGCACCGCGACGACCCGGCAGATGGGCTATGTCGCTCTCATCGCGGCCGACGGCGAAATCGAGAAGGCGTGGGCGCTTGCGACCTCTTCCGTCGGTCGGTTGCAGGACTTCATCACGGCCGCGCCGATGGTCCGCGACCCGGCGGCGCGGGCGGCACTGTACCCCAAAGTGAAGGCACTCCTGGCCGGGTTGCCGCCGGAGTTGGCGAAGACGATCGACACCGGGAAGGCCGTCAGCGGGCGGTTCGTGCGGATCGAGCTGACCGGGCCGCAGCGGACGCTCACGCTCGCGGAAGTACAGGTGTTCAGCGATAATGTGAACGTCGCACCCAAGGGCAAGGCGAGCCAGAGCAGCCTCGCCCACGGCGGCGCCGCGGGCCGCGCCATCGACGGCAACACGAGCGGCACTTACGCCGACGGCTCCTCGACGCACACCAACGATGGGAGCGAGAATCCGTGGTGGGAGGTCGATCTGGGCCGCGAGGTTCCCATCGAGAAGATCGTCGTGTGGAACCGCACCGACGGCAACCTCGGCACGCGGCTCGCGAACTTCACGGTGCGCGTGCAAAACGCCAAGAAAGACACTGTGTTTCTCTCGGAGAAGAACCCGGCGCCGAAGGAGAAGGCCGAGTTCAAGGTCGGCGCCGCGTCGCCGGAGCGCACGGTCCGCAAGTCCGCGATGTTCGCGATGACCGCGGTCCGCGGGCAGGAAGCCGACGCCTTCAAGGCGATCGCCAAGTTCCTGACCGAAGAGGGCGATCGCGGGACCGCGGTGCAGGCCTTGTTGCGCATCCCGGCCCGCGACTGGCCGAAGGACGACGCGAAGGCGACGCTCGATGTTGTGTTGAAGTACATCCGCGCGCTGCCGGTCGCCGAGCGCACATCAACCGTCGCACTCGACTTCATGCAACTGGGCGAGGGGCTGGCGGGGTTGCTCCCGCCGGCGGAAGCGCGGGCCGCGCGGAAGGAACTCTCCGACATCGGCGTTCGCGTGATCCGCGTCGGTACGCTGTTCGACCAGATGAGTTTCGACAAGGAGCGGATCGTGGTCCAGGCCGGCAAGCCGGTGGAGTTCGTGTTCGAGAACACCGACATCATGCCGCACAACTTCGTGATCGTCGCGCCGGGCAGCCTGGAGAAGGTTGGCGCGGCGGCCGAGGCGTTTGCCCAGGCGCCCGGGGCCGCCGCAGCGCAGTACGTGCCGAACATGGGCGCCGGGGTCGTGCTCCTGAAGAGTAAGTTGCTCCAGTCGCGGCAGGGCGAGCAGTTGAAGTTCACCGCGCCGAAGGAACCGGGCATTTACCCCTACGTCTGCACCTACCCGGGCCACTGGCGGCGGATGCACGGGGCGCTCTACGTCGTGCCGGACCTCGAAGCCTATCAGGAGAACCCGGAGGCGTACCTCGCCAAGAACCCGCTGCCGGTGAAGGACGACCTCCTGAAGTACAACCGCCCGCGCACCGAATGGAAGCTCGAAGAGCTTACCGACGCGGTGAAGGAAATGGAGATGAAGGGCGGGCGCAGCTTTGCCAACGGCAAGCAAATGTTCACGGTGGCGACGTGCGTCGCGTGCCACAAGTTCGGCGGACAGGGCAACGAGTTCGGCCCGGACCTGATGGCGCTCAACAAGGACCAAAAAACCTTCAAGAGCGCCGTGGACGTGCTGGACCACATCCTGGACCCGGCGAAGAAGATCGACGACAAGTTCGCCGCGTACCGGTTCGTGCTGACGAACGAGAAGGTGCTGTTGGGGATGATCGTGGAGGAGAAGGACGGGGTGGTGAAGATCATCGAGAACCCGCTCGCGAGCGCCAAGCCGCTGGAGGTGAAGCGGGCGGACATCGCGGAGCAGAAGAAGGCCCCGACCTCGATGATGTCGAAGGGGCTTGTGGACAAGCTTACCCGCGACGAGATCCTCGACCTGCTGGCGTATGTGTGGGGCCGCGCCGACCCCAAGAGCGGGTTCTTCGCCGGCCACGATCACTAGCACCGACGGACATACACCGCAGAGACCGCGGAAAAAACAAGAACAAAGAACCGCTTTCAAGTTCTCCCTTGTTTTCTCCGCGGTCTCTGCGGTGAATACGCTCTGACGACGCGGACGAAACGTAATCACGGAGGCCGAACGTGCTGAAGCCCGACACCCTTGAGAAACTGAAGCACGCCTACAAACAGTGGCACGACACCCGCGGCAAGAGTGTCGTTGAATGGATGGAACTGATGGCCGACGACATCGAAATGCGGTCCGTCGCCGACGGCGCGCCGGGAATGGAGTTTTCTGCCAAGCGGACGGGCAAGCACACCGCCCACGGATACTTCTCGACCCTCGCCGCCGACTGGGAGATGATCCACTACACGCCCGAAGAGTTCCTGGTGGACGGGGACCGCGTCGCGGTGTTCGGGCGGTGCGCGTTCCGCAACCGGAAGACCGGCAAGGTCGCCGAGACGGACGTGGCGAACCGCTGGCGGTTCCGCGACGGGCTGGCGGTTGAGTACTACGAACTGTACGACACCGCGAAGGCGTTTGCCGCCGCGACCCCGGACCCGGCGTGACACCGATCACACCCAAATGCCGGTGCGGCCCGCGGTGAAGTCGTGCCCGGCGAGCATCCGGCAGATTGCGTCGGCGATCTTCGCCCCGCCCACGACCGATGGCTCGATGGGCGACAGTGGCGAGTAGTCGTCGGGTTGGTTGCAAATCACCCGCAGGTCGATGAGCGGGATCCCGGCGACGGCCGCGGCCCGCGAAATCACATCGTTGAAGCCCGCCAGCGCCGCCCGTTCGGCGTCGCCGAGTGTCGGTATCGCGTCGTAGATCGTGCAGACCGCGGTCGGCTTTCCGAGCGCGAGGATGTTGCGGAGCATTGCGGCGTAGTTGGTGCGGAACGCGCCGAGCGATTCGGCCAGGAGTGCCAGGGCCGCGCCGACGGTCCCGACGCGATCCTGGAGCAGCCCGCTGGACATGAGTGCGTCGTTGCCGCCAATGCTGATGACGAGGTGCGTTGCATCGGCCGGCACGCGCGGCAGTTGGAGCGCGATGTCCTCGACCGTGTGACCGTCCACCGCGACGAGTGTTCCTTTCCAGCCCGGCGGCAACCCGCGGCGCACCTGTTCGATGACCGGCGGCCGGTCGGGCACGTAGGCCGCGTTGTCGAAAATCGAATCGCCGAGCAGAACGACGTGACTCATGAGCGAACCCTCCGGGCGACGTGGTAGCCTCGGGATGCTATCAGACGCCGAAGGGTTCGCGAATCGCCATTAATCCCGTCCGAACTGCGTGTCATCGGTGCCGATGTCCCACACCACTTCCTTCTTCCGCAGTTCCGTGGCAAGCGCGGCCTCCCACGACGGGGCGCCGGTGATCGTCGGCGTGCGGGTCTCGACGTGACCGTCGGCGAAGCACACGTTGGCGATCCCGTCGTGCCGGAAGTGCGTGTTGGGGAACCGCTGCGACGGGGCCGACAGGTACCAGTTCTCCGTCAGCCGGTCGAACGGGGCGCTGAACGGCACGTTCGCCGAGTCCGCGAACGCGATCGTTGCCGACGTACCGCGCCGGTTACTCACCGAAACGATGGGTTCGCCGGCGACGTCCCAGGTGCTGAAATTATCGTTGTAGGCGTAGCTCGCCACCGGGAGATCGAACCGCAGCGTGAACCGCTCCGGGGTGAAGTTCGGGCACTGCACGATCGCCCGGTTGCCCTCCAGGTACGGGGCCAGCATCCCGCGGCTCGGGTCCATCTTCCGCGGCGTCGAGGTGTTGTCGGTGATTTGCCCGAACCAGTACAGGTCGGTGAACGTCGCACCGGGCGACCGCATTGACGAGACGGTGAACTTGCCGCCGTTGGTGTCGGCGTGGTTGTGCAGCGCCAGGCCGAGTTGCTTCAGCGAGTTCGCACACTTGATCCGGGCTGCCGCGGCGCGGACCTTTTGCACCGCGGGCAAAAGCAGGCCGATCAGGATCGCGATGATCGCGATGACGACGAGCAATTCGACCAGCGTGAACGCGGGGCGATTCCGCCCGCGCAGCCCGGCGTGCCTATGCACACCGGGCGCGGCGTGGGCGCAGGAAGGGGGCGTAAGCCCCCGGATCGGGGAACTACGGCGCACGGGTTCGCTCCTTCTCACCGGGTCGGGTGAGGGTGGTCGCGACCGCGGACCAGTGGCGCAGAGAGCGGGACGGTTGCCGCACGCGCGGCGGAACGGAAAGACCGGCCCGTCGGCGGCCCGGTCCGGGGCCACGAACGACAGAAACGCCCGATGGGCAGGTCTTCTGGCTTACGGCTCGTAACGAACTTCGGATGGCCTTCCCGCGACGGTCGCAGTGGCAGTTACCCGAAGGTCTGGCCGAACACAGCAGCGGCCCTGCGCCGGATTCGCACCGGCTTCCCTCTTCGTCCGCGGCGCCGAACAGCGCCACAGAACCCGTCAGGCGACAACTAACATACCGGGTCGGCCGCCAGCGGCAACGGGCGGCCCGCGAGTTGCATCACCATCGCGCAGAAGTGTTTCCGGTTCTTCGGAATACGACGATGACCGTCAGAAAAGGGCGCGTGGCGCGGGAGGCCAAGAAAGAGCCGTTCGACATCGAGACGGCGGTTCCGCTTCTCCGAGAGGCGGTTGCCCCGTACCCGAAGGCGGCGCTGTTTGAACTGGCCGGCGCCGGGCACACAACGGTGTTCGAGATCCTCGTCGCGTGCGTCATCTCGATCCGCACCCGCGACGAGGTCACGCTCCCGGTCGCGCGGCGGCTGTTCGAGGCCGCCCGCACCCCGGCGGCGGTCGCGGCGCTGTCGGTCAAGCAGATCGAGCGACTGATTGACCCGTGCACCTATTCCGACGTGAAGGCCAGGACCATCCGCGACATCGCCGTCGGAACGGTCGAGAAGCACGGCGGAACGCTCCCGTGCGACGCGGGGGCCCTCATGGCGTTCAAGGGGGTCGGCCCGAAGTGCGCGCACCTGGCGCTGGGCATCACCTGCGGAACCCTGGTGACGGGCGTGGACATCCACGTCCACCGGGTCACGAACCGGTGGGGCTACGCACACGCGAAGCGGCCCGAGAAGACGATGGAGCAGCTCCACGCGAAGCTGCCGGAGCATTATCGCGTAGAGATCAACGCGCTGCTGGTCCCGTTCGGCAAGCACGTGTGCACCGGCGACCGGCCGAAGTGCTCGACCTGTCCGCTATTGAGCATGTGCCAGCAGGTCGGGGTGACGACACACGAATAACGTGCGCACGGGAACGTCCGTGCGCACGTGGCGATTCGCGCGTCGTCAGCGCCGCGGGGGCATCGCGCCGGGCACGATGGTGATTCCGCCCGGGCTGACCGTCACGCCCGGCATCAGCTGCGCGCCGCCGGCGGGCACGACCCCCGGACCGTAATACCCGCCCGGATAGCCCGCCGGATACACGCCCGTGGGGTAGTACGAGGAGGGGTAGTACGAACTGTACCCGCGGGGCGTCGCGTAGTAGCCCGGTGAATACATCCCGGTCCCGTAGTACGACTGCGGTCGGTAGCCGCCGGTCATCACGCTCGCGCCGCCCGACGAGGCGTAGTAATAGCCGTCGGCGCCCAGGGTGTAGTACTGACCGTCGGTGCCCTGAACCGTCGCGGGCTTGCCGTTCGTGGTGGGCGAACTGCTACTGTACAGGCTTCCCGAACCGGACGAACTGCCGAAGGAAACGCCGGGGTAAGCACCGAAGTGCCCGCTGCTGTACCCGGGCGACCCGCCGCCCACACTGTACCCGCTACAGCCGTGGCCGACCGCGCCGTGGCTGTAACCGCCGTGGGTGTATCCGCTACAGCCATATCCGCTATGGCCACCGTAGCCCCCACAGCCGTACCCGACCGAGCCGAAGCAACCCGCACCGCCGCGGTTGCGCTTCCCGAAGGCGGAAGCGTCGGAGGTAAAAACGGCGGTGCCGATCAGAGCCAGGGCGAACACAACAAGGGTGCGCATCGTGGTCCCTCACAGGACAGAACGGGGCGGGCGGCCGAATGGCCGCCGAAAGGAACGCCCCGTCGCCACAGATTGCGTGCAATCGGCGCGCCCGTTCAATTACCCAAATTCCCCAATTTCGCCCTTTCCCGGCGGAGCGGGGTGATACCAAAGTGCAGTGTTGGGTGACCCCCGAGGAATCGGCCCGCTTGCTTCTGTAGCGGGGCCACGGTGTATGTGACCGGTTATCGGTCGAGTCACCTCGTGAGCCGCGACCGCCAGGGAGGCGGGCTACCCAACACAAGAACCGTGTGCGAATCTTCTGTGGTATCGCCCGCTCCCTGGCGGTCACGGCTCGCGAGCGATGGGACAACCAGCGGCCTCATATACGGGAGGCCCGTTACAGAAGACAATTCGCGCGATCCGGTGTCACCCGCGGCGCGGGCGGTTGAAGTGTCGGTCCAGCTCCTTCCGCAGCCCGATCGAGACGCAGATCCGCGGGATGATGAAGTGATGCAGCGCGCGCCAGTGGCGGGCGTCGAGGAACGGGCGCAGGCCCGCGTCGTTGATCGGGTTGCTCTCCAGGTCGAGCGTCTCGACGCGGGTCAGGTGGGCGGCCTTGGCCAGCACGTGCGCGCCGTCGTCCCCGATCCCGCAGTTCGTGAGCCGCAAGAGCGTCAGGTTCTCCAGGTGGCGGCACCCGGCAATCACCCGCGCGCCGTCATCGCCCAGATCCTTGTTGTGACTCAGATCGAGTTCGGTCAATCGCACCGGAGCGTCCGCGCCGGTCGGGCGCGAAACGATCGCCCGCAACCCGGCCGCGTTCAGTCCGTTCGCGGTGAGGTCGAGGACCGGGACACCGAGCAGCGCGTGGGCGCGGCCCAGCGAGAGCAGGCGCGGCAACCCGACCTCGTTCCGCGACAGCCCCAGATGGAATAGCGCGGTGAGCCGGTCGGACCCCGCCAGCGCCTCCGCGCCGGCCGGGCCGAGCCGGTTGTCGCGCAGTTCGAGGCTCCGGAGCTGGCCCAGGTGCTGCGACGCGGAGAGCGCGCGCCCGCCGGTCTCACCGATCTCGTTCTCACTGAGGTCGAGTTCTTCGAGGTTTGCCAGGTGCGGTGAGTGAGCGAGCTGCTCGGCCGCGTCGTCGCCCAGCCGGTTCTTCGTGAGCGCCAGCCGCTTCAACCTCGCGAGGTGTTCGGACCGTGCGACGGCGCGGGCGAGCGGCTCGCCGGTGTGCTGCGCGTGAACCGTGAGCGCCGCGAGGCGACTCATGTACGGGCTCTGCACCACCGCGGGCAGGCCGTCGCTCACATCGAACAGGTGAACGTGCCGGATCGGCGCCGCGGCGAAGAGTTCCGGCGCCGAGCGCATGAACTGCCGGGCCGTGATGTTCACCTCCTCCACAAACCCACGGTTGAACACGCACCCGGTCGCCAGCCCGCGGAACGGCACCTCCCACGCCTCGCGGTGCGCCGCGAGCAGGTCGCGCTCTTCGACCTGGAGCTTGCGGCGCGCGGGGGCATCCGGCGGCAGTTCCGCAAGTGCGAGTTGCACGCGAATAAACCGGCCGCGCGGGTCGCCCTCTTCGTCGAGCCAGTCGGCGAAGATGAGCCGCTGCGCGTCGTCGTCCGGGTACGCCCGGATCCGCTGGAGGAACGCTTCTGCATCGGTCTGCATGACCTTCACTTTAGCACGCCGCACCGGTGCTGAATGCAGCCCTATTTCGCGCCGGCTCGGGGTCGTGCAAGCAACTTCGTCACAACAAATTTCACTCCACGTCTCGACAAATAGAATTATTAGGATAAGCTAAGTGTCGATTTCACGTCGCCTACCTCGTGGAGGAACTCCATGCGAGCGAGACACTTCCGACGCGCCTTCACGCTTATTGAGCTGCTCGTCGTCATCGCGATCATCGCCATCCTGATCGGGCTGTTGCTGCCAGCCGTGCAGAAAGTGCGCGAGGCCGCCGCGCGGATCAAGTGTCTGAACAACCTCAAGCAGATGGGTGTCGGGTTGCACAACTACCACTCGGCCCTCGGCAGCTTCCCGCCGGGCTTCACCGCTACGACCGCTCCGACCACGACGTTCCAGCAGTCGGACTACTCGCCGGGCTGGAGCGTCTTCTACCACGTCCTGCCCTACATCGAGCAGGACAACCTGCACCGCTCGATCAACCCGAACCTTCCGATCCTCGACCCGGTCAACCAGGCCGGGCGCGAGACGATCGTGCCGCTCTACGTCTGCCCGAGCGACACCTCCCCGAAGCTGATCGACATTACCGACTCCGGGACCACCACCTGGGCGCCGCCGAATACGTTCACCTACCCGTCGCCCAGCAACCCGCTCACGGTGCTGGGCCGGGCGAGCGTGTCGAGCTACGCGGCGTGCCTGGGCACGCTCGGGTACGAGGAGCAGCCCTACACCGGGGTGTTCCACCGCAACAGCAAGGTGCGGGTCGAGGACATCACCGACGGCTCCTCGAACACCATCGGCATCGGCGAGCGGACCAGCCGGTTCTCGCCGAACAGTTGGGTCGGCCCGGTGTGGCAGCAGGAAACGGTGTACGCCCCGACCGCGCCGCTCTACAACCCGGCCCAGCCGAGCTTCCAGGTGCGCGCCACGCCGACGGCGGTGCTGGTCCACGTGCGCATCACGTCGTTGCAACCGAACCACCCGAACAACAGTCCGGGCAGCTTCTTCTCCAGCCACCCGAGCGGCGCGCAGTTCCTCAACATGGACGGTTCGTGCCGGTTCCTCTCGTCCTCGGTGAGCATCGAGAACTATCGCGGGCTTTGCAGCCGCAACGGGGGCGAGGTCATCTCGACCGAGTAGCTCTCGCCCGCGCGGCCGTGTCGTTGTCCCCGTCTGCCCTTGATGTCCGACCCAATTACCCAAAGGTTTCCCATGAAGCGCTGTGCCTTCACGCTGATCGAACTCTTGGTGGTGATCGCGATTATTGCGATCCTGATCGGGCTGATGCTCCCGGCCGTCCAGAAGGTGCGCGAGGCCGCGAGCCGGCTGAAGTGCAAGAACAACATGAAACAGATCGGGCTGGCGCTGCACAACCATCACGACCGCCTCGGGCAGTTCCCGCCGGGCTACACCTCGACCGCGGTCAACACCGACGCCGGGCCGGGCTGGGGGTGGGCGGCGTTCCTGTTGCCCGATCTCGAGCAGGACAACTTGCACCGGATGATCGACTTCACGAAGCCGATCACCGCGAGCGGCCCTCACGACGCCGTTCGGCAGGCGAACATCTCGTTCCTGCGGTGCCCGTCGGACCCGCGGCAAGACCCGATCCCGCTCTCGGAGTTCGTCAACGCCGGCGGACTCACGACGCCGATCGGTCGGTCGAACTACGTCGCGTGCTACGGCAACACGCCGTTTCTGGGCGAGTCGCCGGCGGTGCTGACCACGCACCTGTCAATCGACGGGATCAGCGGCAAGGGGATGTTCTACCGCAACAGCCGGACCCGGATCCTGGACATTACCGACGGGACAAGCAACACGCTGGCGGTGGGCGAGAAGAACGCGAAGAACACGATGGCGACGTGGGTCGGGGTGATCCCCGGCGCGACGTGGAAGAGCGCCAACGACACCGCCAACTACGGGGGCATCCCGTCGAACATCGCGGCGGCGAAGGTGCTCGGCCACGCGTGCCGGCAGCACCCGCCGAGCGCCGACGCGGGCGTCGCGGAGGACTTCTCTTCGCCGCACATCAACGGGGTGAACATGCTGTTCGCCGACGGGTCGGTCCACTCGGTGCGGACCGGCGTGAACATGGGCGTGTACCCGTTCACCGCGAGCATCGCTGACGGGATCGCGCTGCAGATCGACTTTTGAAATGGTTTTCGTAGCCGACTCTCCGAGTCGCGTCCGACCCGCCTTCTCGCAGTCCGACTCTCCGAGTCGGGTTCTTCTCCGACCTTCGAAAAAGCAGAACCCGACTCGGAGAGTCGGGCTACGAAAGAGAAGAGAAGAACCCGACTCGGAGAGTCGGACTACTGGTAATGCTGAGAGGCGCTAACTCGCGGCCTGCTTCGGCACCGGCAGCAGCTCGCGCTCGATCAGAGGCGGCATCTCGAATTGCTGCGCCAGGGCCGCGATCGGCTCGCCGAGCTGCGGGATCTCGGCCTCCGCGAGCCGGCCGAGGCGCCGGGCCGCCGCGAACACGAGCGTCGGCACGCGCTCCGGCGGGATCCCCATCAGCCGCGCCCCGGTCGCGTCCACGGCGACCGGATCGACGCCCATAACGAGCGCGCCGACGTGTTTGGCGGTACCGTGGAGCGGGCCGTCGCCCTCCATGCCGGTGATCGCGTCCACGATCGCGAGGTTCGGTCCGCGCGTACACGCGATATCGACGACGCTCTGCGAGATCCCGCGCCAGTGGAGTTCGTTCTTGGGCCACCCGTAGCAGATGCCCGGCAGCGTGCCGAACAGGTTCTTCAGTGACAGCGTCAGCCCGGCCCAGTGGTGCGTCTTCAGCTTCGGGAGCGAAATCAGCACGTCGGCATACAGCACGGTGCGCGACATGTACAGGTAGTCGAGGCCGGTGAGTCGGCCGAGGTTGAGCACCTTCACCGGCTCGTCGTGGTTGATGTCCACGAACCGGACGTTGTGTTTCTCCAATACGGCCGAAAGGCCGCTCTCCTTCGCGAGGAAGTGCACGTTCCGCCAGTGCCCCGGGCCCTCCGCGACGATGATTTCGGCCGCGCCTTCTTTCTTGCACAGCGTGATGACCGCATCGACCACGCGCGGGTCGGTGTTGATGACGCGGTCCGGCCGGTACTCGACCAGGTTCGGCTTCAGCACGACGCGCTTGCCGGCGAGCGGGCACGCGGCGCGGAAGTGCTCGAACTGCGCCGCGAGGATGTCGGCGAGCGGTTCGCTGTACGTCGCGGCGCGCGCGATGTGGACCGCTGAGGTGACCGGGAGCGGCTTGAGCTTGGCGATCCCCGCGACCATCACCCCGCGGAACTTCGATTTGATCTTGCCGAACAGCCCGGGCGAACTCGCGTCCGCGACGGGGTGAACCGCCGGGGCCGGCGCCGCGCCGAACCGCAGTCGGAAGGCGTTATTCTCCGCGACCGCCAGCGCCGCGAGCGCCAGTCGGTGCGGCGAGGTATTCGGGTCGCCGGCGAGGTTCAGAATCTTCTGGTCCAGCTCGGGGAACAGGTCGCGGGTCGCGGAGTCGGAATCGTGAACGCCCAGCGCGATCCGCGCCCAGGCGAGGTGTTCGAGGTCGGTCGCCTTCTGCGCGTGGACCCGCAGGTACCCGACCGACGCATCGACTCGCGGGTGATCGACCGCCCCTTGTACCGCCAGGAGCATGATCGCGCTCGGCCCGGGGATCGGCTCGGTCGCAGTGCCCAGCACCACGCGGTTGCCGTAGTTCACCCCGCCGCTATCAAACGCGCGGTCGAGGAGCAGCTTCGTCCCCTGTACGACCCGCGGGTGCTGCTCCAGCCCGGCGGCGCGGAGCGCCAGCACCGCCCACGCGGTCGGCTCGACCCACCCGAAGTTCGCCGCAGCCCACGGCCAGCCGACGAGCGACAGGTCGATGTCGGTCTCCATGTCCGCGGTTTCCGGGAGCTTCTTGATCGCCCGGCTTTCGAGCGCCAGCACGCGCTCCACGGTCGGCTTCACCTGCTCGGGAGCCGCGCCGAGGGCGAGTTTCGCGTACAGCCCGATGGCGGTCGTCCACGCGGCCTCCGGGCGCCCGTCGGCCAGCCGGTAGCCGCCGTCCGGCTGGCGGTTGTGTTCGAGCGCGGCCAGCCCGTTGTCGATCGGTTGTACGAATTGCTCGCGCGCGGTGCCGAATGCGAGGAGCGCCAGACCCGTCGGTTCCGGGTGGCTGGCCTTGCCGGCGTGATATCCGAATCCGCCGTCGGGGTTGGCGAGCGCGGCGAGGCGGGTGAGCAGTTCGTGTGAAGCGGACACTGGCGAGCCTCCGGGCGACGTGCGATACCTGTTTATGCCACGCAATGACGGGTTCTGCCAGTAGAACACACCTCGCGTGTCCAAGAACACAGAGCTTCCGCCCTGTGCTACGAAAGCCGGCCCTCCGGGCGGAAGACAAACACAGCGCCTCTTCGCCCCGGATGGGCTGTCTTATTTAGCACACGGCGGAAGCTCTGTGTGCATTTGGGTGTGCATTTGGGAGTTCCTATGCGCGTGGCTCATTTCGATTGCTTCAGCGGCATCAGCGGCGACATGGTTCTCGGTGCGGTCGTCGACGCTGGCATATCGGCCGACGCGATCCGCACAGCGCTCGATTCGCTCGGGCTGCCGATCAGGCTGGAAATCGAAAAGGTGAAGCGGTGCGGGTTCGCGGCGACCAAGGCCACCGTCGAGGCCGCGGACCAGGAGGATTACCGGTTCCTGCCCGATGTCGAGGCGATTCTCGCGAAGGGCGCACTTTCGCCCAAACAGCGGGAACTGGCCACCACGATCTTTCGGAAGGTCGCGGTCGCGGAATCGACTGTTCACGGGATGCCGCTGGAGCGGGTTCACTTCCACGAAGTGGGGGCGCTGGACAGCATCGCGGATATTGTCGGCGCCGCGGTCGGGCTGGACCTGCTCGGCGTGGAGCGGTTCACGAGTTCGCCGGTCCCGACCGGTAGTGGAACGGTGAAGTGTGCGCACGGGATCATGCCCGTGCCCACGCCCGGCACCGCGGAGCTGCTCAAGGGCGTTCCGCTGGCGCCGTCGGTCGTCAAGACCGAACTCACCACGCCCACTGGCGCGGCGATTCTGACAACCGTGGTGAGCGAATGGACCGCAACGCCGGCGATGACCATCGAGCGCATCGGAAGCGGATCGGGCACGAAAGACTTCATCGAACAGCCCAACATTTTGCGACTGATGGTCGGAACGGCGAACCCCGACCGCGAGGTCGGGAGTGAAACCGACACGGTCGCGGTGCTGGAAACGAACCTCGACGACATCACACCCGAAGTAATCGGGTACGCCATCGAGCGGTTGTTTGCGGCCGGCGCGCTGGACGTGTTCGCCGGTCCGATTCAGATGAAGAAGAACCGGCCGGGCGTGTTGTTGAGCGTAATTTGTGAGCGCGAGAAGGTCGCTGAGTTGGAAGCGATCCTCTTCCGTGAGACGGGCACGTTCGGCGTCCGGCGCACGACCGCCACGCGCACGAAACTCCGGCGCGAGGCGGTGACGGTGCAAACGCCGTGGGGGCCGGTGAGGGCCAAGCGCGGGTGGCGCGAGGGACTGGAAGTGCTGACGCCCGAATACGAGGACTGTGCAAGAGTCGCGCGCGACCACAACGTGTCGCTGCGCGACGTGCACGCGACCGTGCGGCGCGGTTAGCGCCGGAACCGCACGCTCTCCAGAATCGGATGGTGCCGGGCCACGAAGTAAGCGCGCGTGTTGGCCACGATCACCGCGTCCGGGTGGACGTGCCCGTATCCACGATACTCGCCGAACCGCACTTCCGCCTCGGCCCCGACCGCGTCGAGCGCCTCGGCCAGCGCGACCGCTTCCACGGCGTCCGAATCGTCGGCCATCACCAGCACGCGCGGCGGGGTGTCGAACGGCGAATCTTCACGGACCGCGGACAGGGTACGGTGGTCGCGTTTCATCGGAACAATCCTCTGGGAAGGCCGCGAGCGTGAATCGCTCGATCGGACGGCGGCCCACTTCCCGTATTTGTGAGAGGCGACTGAGTATTTGCAACAAACCACTTGACTTGAACCCAACGATGTTACTCTACCCCACTCATCGGTTTATCACAACTCCTTTTTTTCTCATTTTTGCCGATCGCCGGGCGTACGGCCGTGAGTCGGCCGGGACCGGGCGAACGGCCGGTGTCAGCCCGCCGGTGGCGATCGCGACACCTGTTGGGTCTGACCGGCTGGTCGGCGTGCGCTCGAAGCGACCTGTTCGGTTTGGCTCACACCGGCCGGCTGACACCGGCCGTTCGCCCGGCAATGATACGGGATCGCGGTGATTGGTTTCTGTCTTCTGTAGCCGGGGTCATTGACCCCGGAGCTATACGAACGGTGTCGCTCCGGCCTCACTGAGGCCGTCTACAGAAAGCAATCAACACGATCACGTATGAGACTGACCGCGGTGCGAACGGTGCGAACAGGTTGGCACGAAATGCTGCGAGTGGGCGGCCGGTCGGTGCGAAGTGCGCGGCCCGCCGGCGGTCGGATCGAACCCGGCCCCCTTGAACTTTCCCGCCGAGTTCGTGTCCTTGTTTTTAATCGGGCCGCCGCGACCCCAACGGGTCGGTGTTCTATTGCGAGAACGTGATGCTCTCTTCCAGCGAAATCCGCCAGCAGTTCATCGAATTCTTCTGCAAAAAGCACGGTCACACGAACATCGCGTCGAGTCCGGTGGTGCCGCACGACGACCCGACGCTCTTGTTCGCCAACGCGGGCATGAACCAGTTCAAGCCGTACTTCCTTGGCGAAGAGAAACCGCAACACGTGCGCGTTGCCAACACGCAGAAGTGCATCCGCGCCGGCGGCAAGCACAACGACCTCGACGACGTCGGCCGCGACACGTACCACCACACGTTCTTCGAGATGCTCGGCAACTGGAGCTTCGGCGATTACTTCAAGAAGGA
>CAZBXY010000199.1:0-15123 GCA_964495365.1 uncultured Frigoriglobus sp.
CGGGCACAAGAACCGGATGATCAAGGTTCCCGCGACACCCGGCGGGTTGGGCGCCGTCGAGGAACTGATGGCCGCAGGCGTGGCGCTGAACATCACGCTGATCTTCAGCGAGCGGCAGTACAAGATCGCCCGCGACGCGGTGTGGCGCGGCGTCCAGCGGCGCACCGACAAGGAGAACGTGAAGAGCGTCTACAGCATCTTCGTCAGCCGCGTGGACGTGTACACCGAGCAGCACTGCCCGGACCTCTCGCCGGCGGCGCAGGGGATGGTCGGGATCGTGAACGCCAAGCGCATCTGGAAGATGAACAAGGACTTCTGGGCCGACAAGAACATGGCCCGCAAGCAGGAACTGATCTTCGCCAGCACCGGGGCGAAGAAGACCGCGAAGAACCCGAACCCGGACCAGCTCAAGTACGTCGCGGCGTTCGCCGGATCGGACATCGAGACCAACCCGCCGGAAACGAACGAGGCGGTGGCCAACAGCGGGCACACCTTCACGAAGCGGGTCGAGGAGATGCCGCCGGCGGCGGTGCTGTCCGAGATCGACGCGAAGGTGGACAACGCGAAGATGGAAGACGTGCTGATGAGCGAGGGGCTGGCGAAGTTCGCCGACCCGCACAAGGCGCTCATCAAGCTCATCGGCGAGAAGCGCGCCAAGCTGAAGTAGGCTTCGGCTGAGTAGTGAGCCGCGACCGGCAGGGAGCGGGCCGTTCACCGACTCCAAAGGTGAATGGCCCGCTCCCTGCCGGTCGCGGCTCTATTTCAGCAAATCCCTGATTGCCCACACTTTCACGCACCCATCACCGCCCGCGCTGAACAGGCGCGAGCCGTCGGCCGACATCGCCAATCCCATTACCGGACCGAAGTGCCACTGAAACGTGGCGCACAACCGGAGCGTGTCGGCCCGCGTGACGAACAGATCCCCGTTGTAGTTGCTGCCTGCGTAGACGAACTTGCCAGCGGGATCGACCGCGAGCGTCCGCGAGTAAGTAGGGATCGCGCTCGGGTCTTTGTTCGGGCCGACGACTCGGGCGCCGGTGACGGCGTCGCAGGCGACCACCCGCCCGGCGTCCTGAATGTATACCCGCTTCCCGTCGTGCGAGAAAGCGACCACGGGCGTCGGGTGGGGAAGCCGGGTCCGCACCAATTTTGACTCCAGATCCACGACGACCGGAGCCATTGCGCACGCGGCAACCTGCGTGCAATCGGGCGAGAGCGCGAACCGTCCGTAATACCCCGCCGGCAGACCGGCCGAACTCACCGGTTCGCCCGACGGCACCCGGACGACCGTTGCGAGCGAATTCACGCCCACGGGGTCCGGACGGTGAACGATCGCTAAACCGGGGTCGGGCAGCGCCGCGACGCGCCACGTCGCCGATTGGGACTCGTCGGCCGGATCGACGCGCGTCGGCGGGTCGGTGTTCAGGTCGAAGCAGGCGAACAGCCCGCCGGGCGACAGCACGCGAACCCCCACGACGAGCAGATGCGCCCCGCCTGATGTGATCGCGACATCGCTCACGCTCACGCCGTCGAACTTGATCGTGGTTCGCGTGCGGGCGGTGATGTCCCAATAGGTCACGGACTCGTTACCCTCGACCGCGGCGACGCGATTTCCGTCCGGCGAACACGCGAGCGCACCCAGTGGCGCGCGGTCGCCGTACAGCACCCCGGGCAGGTTCGCGCGCAGGCCGCCGGCGCCGAGTTCCTCCTTGCGGTCGAAGCACGGGCCGCACGTCTCGCCCATCCAGCCGAGCGCCTCCGGCGTGCCGACCGCCCCGCACCCGCAGGCACACACGATCTGCGATTCGGCGCCGACCGTGCGCCGACACACGTACTCGGGGTAGGCGTGCCACAATGCCGGGCGCGTCTCCAGTTCGTCCTTCAAAAGCAGCCGCTTGGCCTCGTCGTGTTCGACGCGGCGCCCGCGAACGACGACGTGCTTGCGGCCGATGGCGTCGGTCCACCACGCGGCGAGAACTTGCGTCGCGGGCACGCCGCCCTTGCCCCCGCGAAACATCGCGTACCCTTCGGGCTTCGCGGCGGTGTCGCGGGCGAACTTCCGCCACTTGGCCGGGTCATCGGCCAGCAACCGCGCGCGACACCGCTTGTTGGTCGCCGCGGTCGCTTCGGTCAGCGCCGCAACGATTTCGTCCGCGCCCGGGTCGATCAGCTTCGCTTCGTGCTTGAGCATGGCCCTACAATAACCGCCGCGCGGCGCGTCGTCCGCACCGATCGCAAGGAGAACCATATGCCCGCCGAACCGCTGTTGCAAAGTCAGGTGCCCGGACACGCGCCGCGGCGCGGCAAGGTGCGCGACGTGTACGACCTCGGCGACACACTCGCCATCGTCGCTACCGATCGGATCAGCGCGTTCGACTGGGTCATGCCGAACGGGATTCCCGGCAAGGGCCGCGTTCTCACCCAGATGTCGCTGTTCTGGTTCCAGCGGCTCAACGTGCCGAACCACCTCATCAGTTCCGACCTGTCGTCGCTGCCGCCGGCGTTCCGGCGCCCGGAACTCGAAGGCCGCACGATGCTCGTGAAAAAGACGGCGGTGATCCCGGTGGAGTGCGTCGCGCGGGGCTACCTCGCGGGGTCGGGCTGGAAGGAGTATCAGGCGCAGGGCACCGTTTGCGGGATCAATCTCGATGCCGGGCTGCCACTCGCGAGCAAACTGCCGCAGTCGATCTTCACGCCCGCAACAAAAGCCGAAACGGGACACGACGAGAACATCTCGTTCGAGGCAATGGCCCGCGCGGTCGGCGCGGACGTGGCCGCCGAACTGGAGTCACGGACACTCGACGTGTACCGGCGGGCGGCGGAGTTCGCGGAGACGCGCGGGATCATCCTCGCGGACACCAAGCTCGAATGGGGCCGGCTCCCGTCGGGCGAACTCATCCTGATCGACGAGGTGCTGACGCCGGACAGCTCCCGGTACTGGCCGAAGGACACCTACCGCGTGGGCGTGTCGCCGCCGTCGTTCGACAAGCAGTTCGTCCGCGACTGGCTCGAAACGCAACCCTGGGACAAGGCCAGCCCGCCGCCGGCGCTGCCGGACGAGGTGGTGGCGAAAACCGCGGCGAAATACCAGGAAGCTCTCGACCGGCTGACGCGGTGACGCGGCGTCAGAGGTACTCGATCAGCGATTGCGTCTTGAGGACGGCGAACTCGTCCGGGAACGTGTGGAACGCGGTCGCGCTCAGGCACCGCGGTAGCGCCTCGGCGATCACCACGCCCAGCGGCGACAGCCCGACGCGGTTACCCGCCTTGCAGTGGTACACCAGCCCCTTCCGCTCGCCGTCGGCCACCAGTTCCGCGTGCAGGTGAACGAACGGCTCCGGGTCCAGCACTTCGATGTGCGCCAGGGTCTGGTACGTCACGCCGGCGAACGCGCACCGGCCGCGGTGGCCGCCGTCGAACCGGTGGGCCAGCCGCACGCCGGCCTCCGGCAGTTCCTGGTCGGCGGTCGCGGTCACTTCCTCCAGGTGTACGGCGCCGTCGGTCCAACTGAGGACGTGCCCGGTGCGCGTCAGGCGCACGGTGAGCTTGCGCCCGTCGCGCACCACCGTGCGCGCCGCGACCGCGTCGAACAGTTCCGGGTGCAGGGGCCGGTCGTAGAGCCGGAACACCACGTCCGCCACCCGCGGCCGTACAAACGGCACGCCCAATTGTTGCCCTCCGCCGAAGAACGGTCACTTCACGAAGGGATTATAACGCGCCCCCCAAAACACGAACGGGAGCCTTTTGGCTCCCGTTCGCGCTTCTCGGTCACCCGATAGGTTTACCAGCCGTGGCAGCCGCCGTTGCAACCCCGGCCCTTGCCCTTGAACAGCCCGCCGCCGCTCCGCATCCCGAGGAACCCGCCGCCCTGGCAACTGTTGCCGCCGTGGCAGCCCATCGAGGCCGAGCCGTGGCAGCCGGTGCCGCTGCCGTGGCAGCCGCTGGAGTGAGCGACCACCGGGGCGTGGCTGGTGCCGGTGCAGCCGGCGGCGACGGTGCCGTGGCAGCCGCTGCCGCTGCCGTGGCAGCCGCCCTTGTCCTTGTGCCCGAGGAACCCGCCGCCGTTGCACCCGTTGCGGTCGCGGTCGCGCAGCCCGAGGAACCCGCCGCCCTGGCAACTGCCGCTACACCCCATGGTGTACCCGCTGCAGCCGCCGCCCTTGTTGCCGAAGCTCGCCATGTCGCCGCCCGAGGTCGCGGCCACCATCAGAACAACGCTGTACATCGAGAAGCCCCTCCCGTGCCCGCCGCACGTGCGTACAGCTCCGGTCGCGGCTCCGTGTCCGCGGCTAAACGGTGCCGATTTTGCGTGCGGTAGTCGCCTGTCGTAGAAGTCTAACCGTGTGAGGCGGGCGAAGTTGTGTAGTGAGGATCGTAAGCCCAGGCGATTTGGGAGTCAACGGTAATCTGGGCAGTTTACGTGTTCCTTGGCGCCTCCGGGCCGTTTGGTGCGAACGAAGCGGATACGCGGGCACGCGCAAATCCGACGATTGTCGGGTCGTCAGAATTGCCCCTGCCAGAACCGCTTTGACCCCTTTCCCGATCAATTTCGGATGGTAATATCTGATTTCAGGACGGGTGGCGCCTCCCGCGCAAATTGGCGACCAACACCGGTGGCCGAAATGCGGTTATGCCCTTCGAGAGCGCCTGCCGATGGGGTAAGGTACTTTTCAGCCCGATTACCCGCGGGGCCTTCGCAGGCAAAGGCCCCGGGGTCGAACTGAGGCCCGTCATGGACCGTGACGCACTCCCGCCCGCTCCCGTCTCGTTGGCCGAAGTCGTCCCGCCGTTCGAGTGGCCCGCAGTGCGGAAAGTGGGCCTCGCCGGCGGCGCCCTCCTCGCCGGCGCCGCGGCGCTGGGGCTGGTCGCGACCGCGGCCGAGGTTCCGTCGGCCGTTCACACCGCGCGCCTGTTCCTGGTGCTGTTCGGCGCGGTCACGACCGGGGCCGCCGTGTCGATGCGCCCGGACCTGTGGCAGGCGTGGGGGCTCGGAACGGCGGGGGCGCTGCTGGCCATCGCCGGCACGCCCGCGCACTGGGACTCGTTCCGGCTACTGTTCGGCGCCCTCGCGGCGATCGCGCTGACCTGGACCGTACTCCGCGCGGCCCCGGCCCGGTTCCGGTTGCCGGTGGTCAGCGTGTTGGTGGTGTTCCACTTCACCGGCATCTTCTTCGCCACCACGACCCCGCCGCCGACCCCGTGGGTGACCGAGCAGGTGTTCATCCGGGTCTACAACCCGTACCTCCAGTTCGTCTACCTGCGGAACGCGTACCACTTCTACTCGCCCCAGCCGGGGCCGGCGAGCGTGCTGGTGTTTCTGCTGCGGACTGAAACCGGCACCGACCCGACGACCGGCGAGAAGAAGTACACGTACAAGTGGGTCGCGGTGCCCAAGCGCCCGGCCGACATCCGCGACCCGCTCGGGCTGACGTACTACCGCCGGCTGTCGCTGACCGAGCAGGTGTCGCGCGGGTCGCCGGGGCTGCGGGCCAACAGCTTCGAGAAGGCCGAGATGCTGCCCCGCCGGGCGCAAAGTCCGATCCCGCTGCACCCGTTCGACGACCAGGAGACCCAGTACCAGCTCCCGGGGCCGGAGGTGGCCCGGTTCACCATGCCGTCCTACGCGTCGCACGTCATTCTGGAACACACGGCCAACGTGGACGAGGCCCGCCGGACGACCGTGAAGATGTACCGGGTGCAGCACAGCACAATGTCGGTCGAGGACTATGTCAACGCGCGGAAGCGCCCGGGCGCGGTGACCAGCCCGTACCACCCGACGACGTACCGGCCGTACTTCCAGGGCGAGTTCGACGCCCGCGGCAACCTGGTCAACCCGCAGGAGCCGATGCTGTACTGGCTCTTGCCGATCCTGCCGCGCCCGGGCGGGGCGCCGGCGGGCGACCCGACCAAGCGCGACTTCCTGGACTACATGTCGTTCCACGCGCTGGGCCCGGACGGACTGGGGCCGGACACGACCGTGGACGACCTGGGCAGCCCGAAGCACAAGGACCGGGTGTTCGACTGGAACCAATTGCGGTGAGATCTCGGTTTTCAGCCCGAAGGGCTGGGACAGCGTAGCCCGGGGCAACGCCCCGGGTAACACGAGCATCAAATTGGCAGCCTGAAGGGCTGCGACACGCCGAGCGAAGATGTCCCAGGCTTTCAGCCTGGAAGACCATTCCGACCGCGTACCCGGGGCGTTGCCCCGGGCTACGCTGTCCCAGCCCTTTGGGCTGAAGAAGGATCGCAGGGAGACGCGCAATGGCTTCCGCACTGACGCCGGACACCGCCCCGGAACCGGTCGAGCGCTCGCCGTGGCAGCGGTGGGTCGGGTTCTGGTTCCCCGCGGCCGACCCGACCACGCTCGGCTTCATGCGCATCTGCACCGGCCTCCTGGTGCTGTACATCCACCTCGCCTACAGCGTGGACCTCCAGCAGTTCTTCGGCAAGCAGGGGTGGTACTCGTGGCACCTCGTGGAGAAGGAGCGGCAGGAGTACCCGTGGCGCGTGTCGCCGTTCTTGTCGTGGGACCCGCAGCCCGCGGTGTCGGCCCCGGTGCCCGACTTCCCGCACCGGCGCAAGCCCGTCGTGGACTTCATGTACAACCTGCCGGCCGAAAAGGGCCGGCGCCAGGAGTCGCTGAGGTTCCTCGTCCGCCTGGCCGGGTACGACAATGCGGACGCGGCGGTGATCGTGATCGCGTGGTTCCAGAAGATGGGGACCACCGTGGAGATGCGCGACCGGTATCTGAAGGCGCTGGTCGCCGGGCGCACGACCGCCCCGACGGACGGGGCGTCGTACTTCCTGGCGCACACGCCCGACGGGCTGCTCGCCCTGCCCCAGGCCGACCGCGAGCAGTTGGCCAACGAGGTGAAGGCGTTCTGGGCCGTGTTGCCGGACGACCAGATCGCCCGCACCTACGTCCTGAACCACCTCGCCGAAATGGGGTTTGAATCCCGCCGGTCGTTCGTGGAGTTCCTCGACACGCTCCCGGCCGATGAGGCGGCCCGCAAGAAGCGGATCGCGTATTTGGACTACTGGAACGCCGAGCCGGAGCGGGCCGTGCGCACCGGGCACATGATCTTCTCGGTGTGGTTCCACGTCACCGACCCGACGCAGATGGCGCTCGTCCACGTCGGCGTCCTGCTCTTGATTGCGGTGTGGACCCTGGGCCTGTTCACCCGGATCACGTCGGTGCTGGTGTGGCTGGCGATCGTCGGGTACATCCACCGCACCCAACAGGTGCTGTTCGGGATGGACACGATGATGAACATCCTCGTGTTCTACCTGATGGTCGGGAACTGCGGGGCGGCGCTGTCGCTGGACCGGCTGGTCGCCCGCTACCGGGCGGCGCGGGCGAGCCTGCGCCGGACCGGGACGATCGACCCGGCGACCCGCGCGTTTTTGGCCTGCCCGCCGCCCTCGACCGGGGCCGGGTTCGGGCTGCGGCTGATCCAGGTTCACTTCTGCTTCATCTACGTCGCCGCCGGGCTGGCCAAGCTCAAGGGCGCCGCGTGGTGGAACGGGCAGGCGTTCTGGGACGTGGTGGTAAACCCGGAGTTCACGCTGATGCAGTACCAGTGGTACGAGGACTGGCTGCGGGCGACGGCGAGCATCAAACCGGTGTACTACCTGATGGCCGCCGGCGGGTGCTGGTTCACGCTGTTCATCGAGATCGCCGGGCCGTTCCTCCTGTGGACCCGGCTGCGGTGGCTCATCATCTTCCTGGCCAGCCTGATGCACGCGATCATCGGCGTGATGATGGGTCTGAACCTGTTTGAACTGTTGATGATCGTGATGCTATTGGCGTATCTGCCGGACGCGGTGGTTCGCGACCGGTTCCGCGGCGGCCCGGGGCTGGCGAAGCTGGCGTTCGCGTTCGGCGCGGCACCGACCTCGGCCCGCGCCGCGGCGCTGGTCGTGGCGGCCGACACCGAAGCGCAGGTGACGCTGATACCGGAGGCGGCGCTCGCGGTGCCGACCGTAACCGACCCGACCGGCAAGAAGGTGAGCGGGGCGGACGGCGTGACCGCGCTGTTCCGGTCGGTGCGACTGCTGTCGATCGTGTCGTTCGTGTTGTGGGTGCCGGGGGTGCGGGGGTTGCTCGCGAAGCGGCTGTTCCCGCCGCCGGCGAGCGCGCAGGCGCCGCCCGCGCCCCAGCCGCCGGCCCCGACCGCGGCGAGCTAGAGCAGAGGACAGAGCCACAGAAGGTCAGAGGACAGAACCACAGAGGACAGAGAGCAGCCCGGTTTTTCGCCCCGGAGGGGCGCGGGCAGGTAGCCAGGGGTGGAGCGAGGCTTTGCGAGCGAAACCCCTGGTAACGTAGGCCCAAGAAAGACCAAGCCCTGGAAGGGCGCCGGAACCTTTGGCGGAGGTTCCGGCGCCCTTCCAGGGCTTCGATGCATTTTCCGATCGCGTACCCGGGGTTCCGTTCGCTGCGCGAACTCACCCCGGGCTACCCGCCGGCGCCGCTCCGCGGCTGAAACCAAACACCTCTGCCCTCTGTCTTCCTTCCGTTCGCTGTTCACTGCCCACTGCCCACTGCCGTCCGGAGTTCGCCCGGGCAGGTTGGCCTTGACTCGCGGCGGGCGGCGCGGCTCTACTCCCGGCGAACGATCGCGCCCTCATCGGGGAACCGCACATGGCCACGGACACGGCCGCCGCTCCCGTTCTCACCGCCGCGCCCACGTCGGCCGACCCGACCCGGCACCTCTGGCAGATCCCCGTGCTGCTCCTGGGCATCGCGGCGTTCCTGGCCGAGTGGCAGGGCTGGCTCGGCAACGGCACCGACCCGGGGTCCGCGTTCGCCCGCGACGTGGCCGGGCTGAAGGCCGGCTACGAGAAGGTGACGCCCGACCCGGTCGAGCTGAAAACGCAGCTCAACAAGGTCGCCGGCGGGATCGACGCGAACCCGGAACAGGCTGTACTCGCCCGGTTCCACCTCGGCAGCGGGTACGTGCGGCTGGCCGAACTCACCGCCAACCCGGACGAGGCCCGCGGGTACTGGATGCTCGCCCGCCAGCACTTCGAACTCATCACCGACGCGGCCAAGTACCTGCGCGACCCCAACGACCCGCCCCGGTTCGCGTTCCGCTCCGCGAAGGCCAGGGCCGCCGTCGGGCTACCGCCGAACGCGCCCCTGCCGGAAATCACCCTGCTCATGCGGGTGCTGTCCAAGCCCCCGCCGGGCGAGGAGTCGGGCGAAACGCACCGGCTGGTCGCGGACCTCGCGCTGCGCACCGACCCGCCGGACGTCACGCAGGCGAAACTGGCGCTCACGCAGTACCTCACGGCCACGGGCATCGCCACGCCGCCAGCGTCGCTGGCCCGCGCCCGGTTGCGGCTCGGCGACCTGTACCTCCAGGGCCGCGAACTGGACCAGGCGCGCAAGTGGCTCGAACAGATCGGCGCCGACGCGCCGCCGGACGTACTCAGCCCCGCGAAGGCCACGCTCGCGCGGGTGCTCATGGCCGACGGCAACTTCCCCGGCGCCGCGAAGGAGTGGGAAGTGCTCCGCAACGCGCCGGGCGTTCACCCGACACTGCGCCTGAGCGCCGCGTACCAGCTCGCCATTTGCAAGCTGAAGGTGCGCGAAACCGAACAGGCCGCGGCGCTGTTCGCGGAGGCCGCGAAGGGCGACGGGCCGGAGGCGCCCGCCGCCGCGGTGCAGCTCGCCGACATTCACCTGCGCAGCCCGGACCCGGCCCGGCACAAGGCCGCGGCCGATTTGCTCGCGGGCGCGGTGAGGGGCGTCAAGACCCCGGCCGAATACGACCCCGCGCTCGTCCCGCTCAACGAGGTGCAGTCGGCGTTCGAGTTAGCCGTGACCACGCTCTTGAATGACGGCGCGCACGAGCCGGCGATGAAGGTCGCGGAGGCGTATGCGGCGGTGAGTGCCCCGCAGCGGGACCGCGAGAAGCGGGCCGAGGTGCTCGGCTCGTGGGGTACGGCGCTAAAGAAGGCCAAGGGCGATCCGAAGCCGAAGTTCAAGGCCGCGGCCGACGAGTTCGCCGCTCTGGCCGCGTTCCAGCCGAAAACGGATGGCAAGCTCGACCTGCTCCGCCGCGCCGCGTCGTTCTATCGGCAGGCGGACGACCCCGCGACCGCCGCCGACCGGCTCGAAGAGGCCCTGAAGCTGCCGGACATCCCCGAGCCGGTGTTCGGCCCGCTGTGGCTCGAACTGGCCGACGCGCTCCTGGCCGCCGACCGCCCGGACGCGGTCATCAGCATCTTCAACAAGGTGATGGCATCGACCAATAAGGAACTGGCGACCGCGACCCGCTACCGGCTGGCCCGGCAGTTCACCGACACGCGGCACGCCGGACTGGTGACGCTCGGCCGGGCGCTGTTCGAGCAGATCGCCAGGCAGCAGAACGTTTCGGCCGCGGAGCGCGAGTTCCACGAGCGAGCCCTGACCGAACTGGCCAACGCGCTGATCCGCGAGGGCAACTTCGCCGAGGCCGAGGGCCGGCTCCGCACGCAAATCGGGCTGTACCCCAACGGCCCGGAGGCCGGGCTAGCGAAGCTGCTGTTGGGCGTGTGCCTGCTCCAGCGCGCCGCGGCGCCGAACGTGCCCGTACCGGACGCGACGAAGATGCGGACCGAGGCCGTGACGACGTTCAAGCAACTGGTGAGCGAGTGCGACGCGGCCGAGCGCCGTAACGGCAAGCTGACCGAGCGCGAGAGCTGGCTGCGGCTCCAGGCGGGGCTGCGGGTACTCCAGACGTACCAGCAGATGCGCACCCCGCGTGACCTCTTGTTCGAGGCGTCGGCGCTACTCGAACGCCACCGCGGCACGGTGGAGGAGCTGATTATCCTGAGCCTGGTGTACCACGCGTTCAAGCAGTTGAACGATCCGGGCAAGGCGCTGGACACCCGCGACCGGATGAAGGAGCTGTTCGACAAGCTGCCGCCGTCGGCGTTCACGCAACCGCAAGGCGAGTACAGCCGCGACTACTGGCTGAAGGTGTGGTTCGCCCCGGACGCGAAGAAGGAGTGATTTGCGGGCGGAACGGGCGCTCCGCGGCCGAACTGAAGAAGCTCGCCGGCGTGGTGTGAACCGCGGCATGGACTTCAGCCGCGGAGCGGCGTCGGCGGGTAGCCAGGGGTGAGTTCGCGAAGCGAACGGAACCCCTGGAAACGTAGACAAAACAGAGCGAAGCCCCGGAGGGGCGACGGAAACCTTCGCGTGAGGTTCTGTCGCCCCTCCGGGGCTTGGGTATCTTCTGACGCCGACCCGGGGTTGCGCTCGAAGACTCGCTCACCCCGGCTAACATCGGTCGCCCCTCCGGGGCGGAAAACCGTCTGGAACCGGAAACTCCCGCCGGTCCCCGATTGCCTCCGGTCACCGTTGCCCGGATAATAAGTCTGCAATTCTCGCGTCTCCGTTCCCGCAGCGGGATCACTCACAATGGCGATCGAGTTCAACTGCCCGCACTGCCAGCACCTGTACAAGCTCAAGGACGAACTGGGCGGCAAAACGGCCACCTGCAAGACCTGTCGGCAAAAGATCACCATTCCGCTACCGGTCACCATCCCGGACGGCGCGGAGGCGATGGACGCCGCCGCCGCCGAGGCGCTGGCGCTGGCGGCGCTGTCCGACGAGCCAGCGAAGGTCGAACAGGAGGCCGCGAGCAAGCTCATTCCCGTCGAGTGTCAGTATTGCGGCCACAAGTGGACCGAGCCGATCACCCGGGCCGGCAAGAACGCGCTCTGCCCCAACCCGGAGTGTCGGCAGCGGATCAAGATCCCCGAACCGAAGGACGAGGGCCAGTACGACTGGCGCCAGACCAAGACCAAGGGGCCGAGCCTCGCGAAGGACAAGATTCAGAAGCTCGAAGGCGTCCAGGACGTGGCCGACGCGAAGATCGTGTCCGGCACCGCGCTCAAGGAAGCGGGCGCGATCGAGGAGGACATCGAGCCGCGCCCGCTCAAGCAGAAGGTGATGTTCGTGATGCTGGCGCTGGGGCTGGTCGCCGGGCTGTTCTTCGGCGGCCGGTACCTGCTGCGCGACCGGACGGCCGGCAAGGAAGACCGGCTGATGCGGGAGGCGCTGGACGAGTTCGCCAAATCGGAGGGGCTGGCGAAGGAGGAAGTGCCGGTGTACACGGGGCTGTTGCACACGGCCGCGGCCGAGCACGCGCTGCGGCACGATTCCAAGGAGAAGCTCAAGGAGGCGATGGACCAGTTCGGCAAGGCCCGCGCGGCGCTGCGCCCGGCGGTCGGCCCGGTGCGCAACGCCGCGGTCGCCGAACTGGCCGCCACGACGATCCTCCTGGGCGGCACCGAGGAACAGGCCCGCGACCAGACCCGGATTCGGTGGATGCCGGACCCCGCGCTGAAGCTCAAGCCGAACGAGCGCGTCTACACGGTGTTCGAGGAACTGAACCAGACGCTCGACCTCGTTCAGCCCGCCGACCCGGAGTTCCGCAACCACCTGGTCCGCCGGCTCGCCCGCGAGATGATTCACCGCGGGCAGGCCGCACTGGCCCTCGAATTGCTCCCCCGCGCGCTCTTCGCCCAGCCCGAACAGCCCGAAGCGCGGGCCGTGGTCGCGCTGGAGATTTACCGCGCCGACCGGAACTCGCAACTCCCGCGCGCGGAGGCCGAAAAGCTCGCCAAGTTGGGGTCAGAGTTGAGCAAGGGTACGCCGCCGGCGTCCGTTTACACGCTGTTCCTCGTCCTCGAAATGGACAAGACGCCGCCGATCCCCAACGCGCCGGTCGGCGGCACGCTGGCGGACAGCACTCGCTACACCTACACCGGGTCCTACCTGCTCAAGGACCGCGCCGACGAATCGCTCAAGCTCGCGCAAATCCCCGGCAAGCCGGAGGCGCAGTTGCGGTGCCTGACGCTCTACGCCGACTGGGCCGCCGACCCCGGCCCGGCGCTGGACGCGGCGATGGCGGTCGTCATGTCGAACAAGGACAAGAAGGACGTGTCGCTCTCGCAGGCCGCGATTCACCGGCTGGCCCAGATCGCCGCCGAAAAGGGGAAACACGAACAGGCGAAGGAGTTCGCGGCCAAGTTGACCGACGAGGGGCTGAAGGCGTGGGCGCGGGGCGACACGATCCGGCTGCGGCTGGCCGGCGCGAAGGAAAAGGGCGACGAGGCGTGGTCCGACCTGCCCGACGACCCGCGGAAGTTCCGCGCCGGGCACGCCTGGGGCCGGCTGGTGATCGCCCGGAACAACACGCGCCTCTCCGGCGACCGCACGGCCGAGGCGCGGGCCGTGAGTTCGTGGCCGACGCCGCTCGGCACCTTCGGCAAGGCCGGGGTGGCGCTGGGCCTGCAAGACCGGGACAAGTAGCGTGCGCGGGTTCGGGCTGATCGGCCCGCTGGCGGTCTGGGAGCTGCGCCGACTGGCCCGGCGCGGGCTGCTCCTGCGCGCCCAACTCTTTCTCCTCTACATCCTGCTGCTGGCGTTCGTTCTCTTCTCGGTGTACTGGTTCTTCTCCGTCCCGCTCCGCGACGTGTTCGGCGCCGTGGGGCGGATGCCGCCCGCCGAGGTGACCGCGTTCGCCGGCCTGTTCGCGCTCGTGCTGTTTGAAGCGCAACTCATTGTGGTCGTTGCGGTTACGCCGGCGATCGCCGCCGCGGCCGTGGCCGAAGAAAAGGACCGGCACACGCTGCCGCTCTTGCTCACCACCCAACTGACCGATCGCGAGATCGTCTTCGGCAAGGCCATCGGGCGCACCGCGTTCGTGCTGGCCGTGATGCTCGCCGGCGTACCCGCTTTGGCGCTCGTGCAGATCTTCGGCGGGGTGAACGCAAGGTTCCTCGCGGTGGGTTATGCGCTCGTCGCGGGGACGACCGCGCTTTGCGCCGCGATCGGGATTCACGCCGCGTGCCGCTCGCCGGACCTGCGGTCGGCGGTGGTGCGGGCCTACTGGCACGTCGCGGTGTTCGTGTGCGGGCTGTTCGTCCCGCCGTGCGTGCTCGTCGCCCCGTTCGGCGTGCTGGCGCAGGCGCGCGGCGGCTCCGGGTGGGAGTTGGTCTTCGCGTGGGTTTACGCCGGCGCGCAGGGGCTGGCCGCCGCGGCGCTCCTTGCGCGAGCGGCCCGCGCGCTGCGGTTGCGCGAGCCGTCGGCGGGTCCGCTCCCGGTCACGGCGTTCCCGGTGCCGCCGCGCCCGGCCGACCCGCCGCTCATTCAACCGAAGCGCGTCGCTCCCAAACCGCTCCCGCCGCTCGACGACTCCGACCCGGTGTTGTGGAAGGAGCGGTGCGCCGGGTTCCGCCCCGCGTGGGGGCTGCCGGCGGCCGGGCGGGTGCTGGCGGCGGTCGGAACGGCGCTCGTCGTGGTGCTGTTCGTCGCCGGCGCGCAGCAACTGATGAAGCGGGTCCAGTGGTCGCTGCAACCGGACGAAGTTCCTCGCCAGCCCGGCGCGGACAGCAGCGGGTGGCTCCTGATGGGCGCGGGTGTACTCGCGGCCGGTCGGTACCTGCTCCCGCTGTGTGTGGGCCTCAGCGGGGTGATCGCCGGCGAGCGGTTTCGCGGTACGCTCGATTCGCTCCTGACGACGCCGCTTTCGCGCCGCGGGGTGTTGCGGGCGAAGGTTCAGGCACACGCGGAGCGCGGGGTCGGGTTCGCGACGGCCGCCGCCGCGGGCACCGGGATGGCGTTCACGGCCGACGGCGGGGTTCAGTTGGGCGCCGCCGCCGCCGCGCTGGTGCTGGCCGGGATCGGACTCACGATCGGGCTGGGCGCGTGGCTAACGGTGCGCTGCGCGACGGACGCGCGCGCGTTCCGGTTGCAGGTGCCGTTCGTGGTGGTGATCGTGGGCTGGCCGGTGGGCGTGTGGAACTGGCTCCGCTCCGATTCGGCCCCACCGCCCGAGCTGCTGGCGACGGGGCTATTCGTGTCCGCCGGCGCCGGCGCGCTGGCGGGGCTGGTGCTGTGGTGGCACGCCGGCCGCATTTTGGAGCGCGGGGAGTGAGGGTTCCGTCGCGTGAAAACGCATTTGTAGCCGCGGAGCGGCGACCGAACCGTAGCCCGACTCTCCGAGTCGGATCCGGTGACGAAGCCAAGAAGAACCCGACTCGGAGAGTCGGGCTAGGAGAAAGCGAGTTCGGCTCATGTCAGTTATTGGGTGTTTCCTGTCCATCCTGTTTGGCGTAGACCCC
>CAZBXY010000200.1:0-15041 GCA_964495365.1 uncultured Frigoriglobus sp.
CTGGGTGAACCTGCGCGAGATCCGCCGCATCCGGCGCGAGGTGCCGGCGTGGGAGAACGACCTGGTGTTCACGCTCCCGTCGGCGGTCGGGGTCGGGGTGTTCCTGCTCTTGTTCATGGGAAACTTCGGCCACAACCTGTTCCGGTTCACGTGGCTGTGGTATGGCGGGTTCCTGATTATCGCTCGGTACTGCGTCGCGCGCCGCGTGGCGAACTGGGAGCCGGAACTCGAACCGGAAGCGGAAGCGGATGAAGAAGCGGAACTGCCACCGGGGTGGCTGATGCACGAGGCACACCGGTAAACCAACGAAAGCACGAAACTCGAAGAACGAAATCCGAAAGAAGAGTGGTGTCGACTTATTTCGGATTTCGTTCTTCGAGTTTCGTGCTTCTTGCATCCGGCTCTCGGTTCCGTCACAATGAACTCACGTCACACTGTTCGGAGGCGACCTCCATGTCTGCCGGCCGCCGCGGGTTGTTGCTGTCCGTTGCGTTCCTCGGGTTGGCCGGCTGGCTCTGCGCGGGCCGGTCGGCGCACGCCCAGCCCCGACCAACCGACCCGGGCACCGGACGCCACAGTATCTGGAAGCAGGAACTCCGCCCGGACCAGATCCGCGACATCCTCTCCAAGTTCGGCCAGGACGACGGCAAGAACGACTGGTTCGAGAAGATGATCTTCGACGCCGTCAAGGAGAAGAACAAGAACCTCAACCTCGACGACGAGCAGGTGAAGTCCGCCGTCAAGAAGATGCTGGCCGACAAGGAGTTCATGGACCGCGTGACGGACATCGCGCAGAAGCAGAAGAACCAGATGAAGGACACCGGCCCCAACGGCCCGGCGCCCAAATTCACACAAGAAGATCTGGCGAAGATCGCGAAGTTGCGGCCCAACGGCGAAGACCCGTTCAAGATCCCCGACGACCCGAACCGGTTCCTGCCGTTCGACCCGCGGAACCCAAACTTCGACCCGGACAAGTTCCCGGCCATCGACCCGAACCCGAAGAACCCGCCGAAGATCGACCCCCAAACGCGACTCCCGCTCGACCCCAACACGGGCCGCCCGTTCGACCCGCGCAACGGCGGCCCGATCGATCCGAAGAACCCGCCGCGGTTCGACCCGGCTCCGCCGCAAGCGGACCCCAAGGGACCGACTCGCGTTGGACCCGGCGGCGCCCCGGGTGTTCCACCGAAGATGAACCCGATGGACCCGCCGCCCATCGATCCGAAGACCGGGCGCCCGATGGACCCGCCGCCCCCGGTCAAAGGGCCGACACCACCAGCCGCACCGCCGAACGACGACGGGAAGCGGAAGTTCGATCCCGAGAACCCGCTCGGCACGCCCAAAGATTCGCCGGAGAAGGCGGCCAAGACGAAGGCCGTCGAGACCGCGACGGCGCTGTGGGAGAAGAACGTCGGGCCGATCGAGGAATCCCCGGCCGTCAAGCGGGCCATCATCGACCTCGTCAGCGACACCGACGCGATGGACGCGCTCACCGACGACAAGGGCCGGAACATCTTCGACGCCTTCGACGGCGGCGACGACAAGTTCGGCGATCTGATGGGCAACGACGGCGATTCCAACTGGGAATGGCCGAAGTTCGACTGGAACTGGGGCGGCGGGCGCAACCTCGACGTGGACCTGGGCGAGAGCCGCCCGCGCAACTCCGACTGGGCGTCACGCCCGCGGAGCAGTAGCGGCGGGTCGGGCCTCAGCGGCCCGGGACTCAGCTTCGGCGCCGTCACCGTTTCGTGGCCGCTGCTGCTGATCCTGCTCGCGCTCGTCGTGGCCGCGGTGGTGTGGTGGAAGTGGGCCGACATCATCCGCCCGCGCGCCACCGCGGCCGTCGCCGGCGGCCCCGGGCCGTGGCCGATCGACCCGCGCGACATCAACACCCGCGAAGATGTGGTGAAAGCGTTCGAGTACCTGAGCGTCTTGATTTGTGGGCCGGACGCGAAGACGTGGACCCACTCCACGATCGCCGACGAGCTGACCGCGCTGGCCGCGACCCACGGCGAGACTGCGGTGAAGCTGGCCCGGCTGTACGAACTGGCCCGCTACGCGCCGCTCGACGAGCCGCTGACGCGGGCCGAACTGATGGAAGCCCGGCGCCTGGCGTGTGACCTCGCGGGGATCGACGAAGTATGAACCGCGCCGTGCGATTTCTCGCGCTCGCGATGGTGTTCGCGGGCGCCGTCGGGCTGACCGGCTCCCCGGAGGCGCGCGCCCAGCCGATCCGGGTCAAAGACCCGGCCCAGCAACCGCTGGTCGCGATCCCCGGCGGCGGGACCGAGCTGTTCCGCGCGCTGCTGGACAAAGAAGGCGTCCAGCCGGTCACCCAGCGCGACATCAACAACGGCAACGTCCGACCGTCGGACGAACTCATCGTCATCGTGATCGGCACCCCGCCCGTTGTTCCGCGCGGCGAGCAACCCGCGGCGCTGCTGTGGGTGCGGTGGGCGGTCGCGGCCAACGGGGCCGCGCTGGTCGCCACCGACGGCACCCTCACCCTGCACCGGGCACAAGCCAACCAGTTCGCCATCGAGCCGATCGTCGAGTTCAACGGCAACACGGTCCACGCCGCCGCGCGCGACTCACACGACGGGCGGGTCGAGTGCCCCTACGCGGTGCCGGTGTCGCCCGACGAGATCCCGCGCGGCGGGCAGAAGCCCGGCCCGGTGTGGGGCGTGTTCCGCGGGCTGAACAAACTCGCGACCAACGATCCCACCTGTCTCGTGATGAAGGGCGAGTTTCGCGGCGAGTGCCAGTACCCGTTGGCCCGGCTCCCCAAATCCTCGGTCCTGCCGGTGTGGCCGAAGCACGACGTAACCTCGGCGCTGTTCGCCACCGGTGGCGACGGCCCCGAGCAGCGGTTCAACGGTCGCCCCGGATACTCGTTCCTCGCGGTCGCCGATTCCAGCGTGTTCATCAACCAGATGCTCATGGAACCGGGCACCGATAATCTCGAATTAACGCTCCGCACGATCGAATACCTTCAGGGGCCGCAGAAGCACCGCAAGCAGTGCCTCTTCTACGAGAACGGCAAGGTGATCGAGAAGTTCGACGGGCTTCGGTCGGCGCTGGCCAAGCCGAAGCCGAAGATCCCGCCGGAGGCGATGCCGAACGTCCCCGGGCTGATCCAGCGGAACCAGGACAAACTGGTCGAACTCGGAGACCGGCTGGCGGACGATTTCCAGACGAACGACAAACTGCACCGCGGCATCCTCGGGCGACCCGGTTCCGAAGAGGAACGCCGCATGTTCGGTCGATTGGTGCAAGTGGCTGTCGTTCTGGCCGCCATCATGATTACGCTGCTGTTGCTCTCGCGCACGCTGCGGGCGCGGCACCCGCTGGACTCACCGCCCGCGCCCAACACCGGGGCCGGGGTCGCGAGTACCGGCCCGCCGGGTGTCTTCGACCGTCGGCAGAAGGAGATGGTGCGGCGAAACAACCTGTACGAGCCGGTGCGGAACCTGATGCGCGAGTTCTTCGATGCGGTGGGCGCCCCGGCCAACCCCGGCCCGCGGATCCCGCCCCTGGAGATTTCCGACGTGGTGCGCAAGCCGGAATCGCTGCGCCAGGCGATCCGCGACATGTGGCGGATCGCCTACGGCCCGCCGCAGCCGATCACGGCGCAGCGGTGGTTCGAGCTGGAGCCGTACTTCGACCGGCTCCGCAAAGCCCACACCGACGGCAAGTGGCGGTTCGTGACCGATTGAAAGTAGTAGGCACACGCCGTGTGCCGTTGCTACACGAACTCGATCGCGACGGCACACGGCGTGTGCCTACTACTTTGGAGTACGGCATGACTTTGGCCTCGACCTCGACCCCCGGAATGCCGGCCCCGCCGGCCGATCCCCGCGCCGCGGCGCACGAACTGGCCCAGCAGGCCAAGCAGCTCGGCCAGAAGGTTTGCGCCGAAGTCGCCCGCGTCGTGGTCGGCGCCGAGGACGTGACGCGCCAACTGCTCATCGCGCTTCTCGCCGGCGGGCACGTCCTCCTGGAAGGCGTGCCGGGCGTCGCCAAGACGACGCTCTCGAAGGTGTTCTCGCGGCTGCTGGGCTGCTCCTACCACCGCGTGCAGTTCACCCCCGACCTGCTCCCCTCCGACGTGACCGGCACGAGCATCTTCGACCGCAACGCCAACGACTTCGTTCTGCGCAAGGGGCCGATCTTCACGCAGGTATTGCTGGCCGACGAAATCAACCGCGCCCCGGCCAAGACACAATCGGCGCTGCTCGAAGCGATGCAAGAGTATCAGGTGACGGTGGACGGCGAGACGCTGCCGCTCGAACTGCCGTTCCTGGTACTCGCGACCCAAAACCCGGTCGAACAGGAGGGCGTGTACCGGCTCCCGGAGGCGCAGCTCGACCGCTTCCTGATCCGCGTCGAGATGGGTTATCCCGGCTTCAAGCACGAAGTGAACCTGCTGAAGCTCCACAGCAAGCCGGCGGTCGAAGTGGACCCGATGTTCACGCCGACGATGATTATCGACCTCCAGCGGAAGCTGCCCGGCGTGTACGGGGCGGAGTCGCTCTACGAGTACATCTGCAACCTCGCCGCGGAGAGCCGGCAGCACCCGGACGTATCGCTCGGTGCCAGCCCGCGGGCGGCGCTCAACCTGCTCCGCTGCGCCCGCGCCCGGGCCGTGCTGGAGGGCCGGCACTTCTTCACGCACGAGGACGTTCAGGCGATCGCGTTCCCGGTACTCGGCCACCGGCTCATTCTGCGCCCGGAGGCCGAGATCGAGGGCAAGCACGTCTCCGACGTGGTCCGCGAGATCCTCGACGCCGTTCCGGTACTCGAAACAGTGTAAAGTGGGCAGCAGGCAGTGAGCAGAGAATACAGAAAACGCACATTTCTCTGCTCTCGCTGCTCGCCGCTTGCTTCGGTTTTCTGCCCACTGCTCACTGCCCACTGCACACTATGTTGACCCCCCGCGGCTGGTGGTTCCTGATCGTCGTCGTGTTCCTCCTCGCCGTGGGAGCGTTCGCGGTCGTCAATTTCTCCACCGTTCCGGCCATCCTCGCGGTCACGCTGTTCGCGTGGTTCGTCTGCGAGTGGGTGCTGTTCAACGCGCGCTCGAACGCAGCGGTGTCCCGGCTCCGCGTGCGTAGGGTCGTACTCCAGGGCGGGCGCAGCACGCCGATGCTGTGGGCCGGGATCCCCTTTGAGGTCCGCGTCCGCGTCCGGCACGACGGGCTGGTGACCGTCGGCTACGCGGTGATCGAGGACCGGCTCCCGGCCGGCGCGGACCTGCTCGAAGGCGGCACCGACCGCACGACGAGCATCGCCGCCGGCGAACCGGTGGACGTGACGTACACGCTGAAGTGCCCGGCGCCCGGCGTGCTGCGGTTCGAGGGCGTGAAGGTGCGGGTCGCCGACCTGCACGGGTTCTTCTACCGCCGCGTGTTCCTCCGCGACCCGGTCGAGTTCCTCATCCTGCCGCCGCTGGCCGACGACGAAGGGAAGCACAAGGCCGCCAAGCGGTTCAACACGCTCCCCCCGCCGGGCATCCACCGCTTGCGCCGCCCTGGTTCGGGCGACGAGCTGCTCGACCTCCGCGACTACCGGCCGGGTGACCCGCCCAAGATGATCGCCTGGAAGGCGTCCGCCCGGAAGGACAAGCTCATCACGAAGGAGTACGAGAACGACGTTCCGGTGCGGTGCGTCTTGTTCCTCGACACCTGCGAGGGCGTGCGGCTCGGCCCACCGGGCAATACGCTCCTCACGCGCATGGCCGGCGTCGCCGCGGTCGTGTCGCAAGCATCGGCGGCCAACCGCGACCTGGTGGGCTTAACCACGTTCGACGACCAGAAAGCCGAGGTGATGAAGCCGGCGCGGACACAGACGCACATGATCGGCGTGTTGCGGAAGCTGGCGGAAGTGTCCGCGCTCCAGCCGGGCACGAAGGGCGTCCCCACCGAACACCTGACGCGCCGCGCCTACCCGCTGGCGCACGAGCTGTACCCGGAACTGATGGGCAAGCGCACCAACACGATGCCGCTGGGCCGGTTGTGGATCCCGATGCTGGACCGGTGGTGGGGCTGGGTGATCCTGTTCTTCATGGTGGTCCCGCCCGTTCTGTGCTCGTACAAGATTCTCTCCTCGATCAACCCCGACTTCCCACAGCTCCCCGGCCCGATCAACCGGGTCGTCGTCGAGTGGCTCGCGGCCACGTTCAACTTCGCCCTGCGGGTCACGCGCAACCTGTTCGGCGGAGCGCCCTGGTTCATGCGGCTCCCGCTCGGCATCTTGATGTGGCAGGCCGTGCTGCTATTCCCCACGGTCCTCGGCGCCCTGTTCTGGTTCTTCTACGGCGCCCGCGGGTGGTTCGGGCTGCGGGCCGCCGAACTGCGGCGCCGCAAGCAACTGGCGGCGCTGTTCTGCCTGCAAGACGGCACCGGCCCCGACGGGATCGAGCGGTACGTTCACGACGACGCGGCCTACGCCGAGCGGGTCGCCACGTTCCTCCAGCACCACCAGCTCCGCTGCCCGGTGCCGCTCTACGACGAGTCCGGGCGCTACCGGTTCAAGTGCGCGCAGAAGTCCGACGTACTGGCCAACGAGATCGTCCGCGCCGTCAGCCGCGCCCGCGACAACGAACTGTACGTGATCCTGGCCGACCTGTCGGAACTGGGCGCCGACCTGGGGCCGCTGGTGAAGGCGTGCCGCGTTGCCCGCGCCCGGCGGCACCACGTCATGGTGATCGTCCCGTGGCCGGCCGACGTGCCCTCGCCGGACGAGACGCCGGCGGAGGCCGAGGGGCTAGACGACGGTTCGCGGAAGAAGAAGAAGCGGCACCCGGACGACTTCTTCGACCCGATGATCCGGCACAAGCGGATCACCAAGATCGTGCTGGACAACTTGACCCGGCAGTACCACGAGTCGTTCAAGACGATGCGTCGGGCGCTGTCCGGGGTCGGCGCAACGGTCATGCGGGTGAACGACGGCGACCCGGTGCGTCTGGTTCTGGACCGGCTCGACCGGCTCCGCGGGATGAGGAGCCGCCGATGAGTACCGCCGCCGACCGCCTGGACCCCGATGACGACACCGGACCGAAGGACTCCGGCGCGCCGCTATCGAACCGCGAGGTGTTCGAGTTGTACCTGCGCGACCGCGCGGTCCGCCCGTACCTGTTCGGCGCGCTCGGCGGGCTGGCGATGACGTTCCTGGTCATCTTCCTGAACGGCAGCGACATCGGCGCGATCGGCATCACCCTGTTCGGGCTGGCGACGCTGCTCCTGCGGTGGACGGCCGCGCCGCCGGTGTTGCTCCTGGCCGTGTGTTACTTCCAGGTGTGCCCGTTCGGCCTCCCATTCGACCTGTACAACAACCCGTTCGAGGTGCGGGAGACGCACTTCCGGGTGACGGACGTGGTGCTGGTGATGGCGCTCCTGGTGTACCTCGTGTGCCAGTACCGCGTGTTCGGGATCGTGCAGCAGTCGATGCCGTTCGAGAGCCTGATCCGGCGCAAGGGGGAGCACCCGACGCGCCGGCCGGCTTCGCACATCGACCCGAACGAGATCGGGTGGCTGATCGGCGGGGCCGCGGTGCTGGTGGTGGTCGGGCAACTCGTGTGGTGGCTGGTGAACAACCTGGACTTCGTGCCGACCGACGACGGGTTCCCGCTGCGGTGGGCCGACACGAAGTCGGTGGACCGGTACCGGCGCCAGGACCGCGGCCCGGGCGAGTACGGGGCCGGCGCGAGCCGGTTCTACGTGATCCTGGGCGCGCTGTTCTTCGGGTTCCTCGCGGTGCGGCTGGTGTTCGGGTACTGGCGGCTGCGGGCGATGAACGCGGCCGAGGGCGCGATGGTGCTGACGGACACGAGCTGGGCCGAGTCGCACCGCGAGCGGGTGCGGGTCGAGAAGTGGCGCATCTGGGGCCGTCAGCGGGCGCTCGACCGGGCGAAGAAGGAGAAGCACGCGGAGCGCGACCGCCGGCGGAAGGACGACGAGGCCCGGGCGCGGGCCGAAGCCCGCGCGCGCCGGGACCGCGACGAGGAGCGCCCGCGACGGGCGCGGCCGCGCTCGTAGTGACCCGCTGAAGCGGGTCTGTCTTCCTGCTTGTGGCACAGGCTTTCCAGCCTGTGTGCCGTGTGGCAAAAGGGGCACAGGCTGGAAAGCCTGTGCCACAAAACCAAGAGGCGCCGCTGCGCGGCGAACCGGCTGAAGCCGGTCACTACGAACAACCGAGGACTTTCCGATGCGTTACGCCTACTGGAGCCGCGAGATCGCCGGGTGGACCGTCCTCCTGATCGGACTGTGGTTCTTCTGGGCCACGTACCAGAAGCTCGCCGACCGGCGCATCTTCGAGGCCGCGCCGATGGCGTTCATGGGGTTCGTCGTGTTCCGCGGCGGGGTCCACCTCTTGAAGGTCGCGGTCGCGGCGCAAGCGGCCCGCTCGCTGCCGGAATCCTCCGCCCTGCCGGGCACCCGCAAGGCGAGCCGCATCCCGACGCGGTCGATCGCGCCCACGGCGGTCAAGTCGGTCGTGCCGGGGCCGAAGAGCCGCGCCGCGGCGGCTTCCGCTTCGAACGGCATGGCGGATTGACCGTGCCGCTCATTCCGCCCGGCGCGCGGGCGATCTACTTCGACGCGGTCGGCACCCTGCTCTTCCCCGACCCGCCCGCGCCGGTGGTCTACGCCGAAACCGCACACCGGCACGGCCTCGCGCTCGCGCCCGCCGAGGTGCGCGAGCGGTTCGTCGTCGCTTACAAGCGCGAAGAGGCCGCCGACGCCGCGGCCGACTGGGCGACGAGCGAAACCCGCGAGCGCGCTCGCTGGCGACACATCGTAACGGATACCCTCGCCG
Organism: uncultured Frigoriglobus sp.; assembly: GCA_964495365.1. GTDB lineage: Bacteria > Planctomycetota > Planctomycetia > Gemmatales > Gemmataceae > Gemmata. The sequence goes on from CAZBXY010000200.1 coordinate 8,815, forward strand.
GCGTATCCGACCCCGAAGCGTGTTACGCTCACCTCTTCGACCATTTCGCGCAACCCGCGGCGTGGAAAGTGGCCCCGGACGCCGCGGAGGTATTCGCTGCCCTGCTCGACCGCGGACTGACACTCGGACTCGGCTCGAACTACGACGACCGGTTGTGGTCGGTACTCGCAGGCTTCCCGGAACTCGCCTCGGTGCGCGCCCGCGTACTCATCAGCTCGGCGGTCGGCGTTCGGAAGCCCGGCGTGGGATTCTTTCACGCAGCGGCCCGCGCGGCGGACTGCGATTTGGCAGAGGTGTTGTTCGTCGGCGACGACCCGGAAAACGACTACTTGGGCGCGACCGCGGCCGGGCTGTCGGCGGTGCTGCTGGACCCGCGCCGGAAGTACGCGCACGTCCCGCACCGTGTCACGCGGCTCGCGGAGCTGCTGGAGTAGCGTGCCGCGCGGCTCGCCGGTTACAATTGGGGTGGTTGTTATCGGTCGGAACCTCACGGGAGGAGCTGCGCATGAGGTCGCTCACCGCCCTGTTCTGCGTCGGGCTGTTGTTGGGAAGCGCCCGCACGGACGACCCGCCGGCGAAGAAGGCGCCCACCGCGGCCGAGGAACTCCAAACGTTCCAGGGTACCTGGATCGTCGAGGGGTGGGACGAGGGCGGCAAGGCGCTTGCCGGCGCGGACCTCAAGGCGCGCGGGGTCTTCTTCGGGGCCAACCTGTTCATCTTCAGCCGCGACGGCAAAACGCACCAGGCCGGAACCGTCCAACTCGATCCCGGCAAATCGCCCGCGACCGCCAACCTCTCGGTCCGGGCCGGCGAGGGCAAAGACGACGTGATGCTCGGCATCTACGCGCGGGAGGGCGACACGCTGAAGCTCTGCTTCGACCCGAAGGGCCAAGAGCGGCCGAAGGACTTCAAACCGGACGCCAAAGACGGGTTCGTACTCGTCACGCTGAAGAAGCCCAAGCCGCCGGCGGACGAGACCGTCAACATCGTCGGCAAGTACCGGTCCGAGCTGCTCGACGGGCTGACCGGCAAGACGAACGTCGCGGAGGTGACCGTCGAGCGGCGCGGCGACGGGTACACGCTGACGTACCGGATCGAGGGCAACGTGGCCTACATCGGCACGGCCCTGCGGAAGGGCGACCAGCTCTCGATGGGCTGGATCAGCGGCGGGCAGGTCGGAGTGAGCGTGTACAAGATCGAGGCCGGGCCGAAGCTCGTGGGCGAGTACACGATCCTCGGCGGGATCGGCGCGACCGTGAAGGAAACGCTCACCCCCTGGAAGAAGATCGACTGACATGGGATCGCGCGGAGCGTATTATCGCTCCGCGCTACTTGTCGTCCTTCTTCGGCTCCTTCTTCTTGTCCTTCCGCTTGTGCTTTTCGAAAAAGTCGAAGATCTTCGGCACGTTCTGCGCCACGACGCTCCCGTGATCGCCATCGGCGACCTCGATGTAGTCGTGGGTCATTTCGAGCTTCTTCATCTCGTCCGCCCACGGGCGCACCCGTTCGACACGAACCAGCGTGTCCTTCGCCCCCTGCACCAGGATGACCGGCGTGCCCTTGATCTTCTCCAGTTCCTTCGGCTGGTGGCTGAAGATCGCTGGGGCGATCGGGCCAAGCGCCGCCCACTCGTCGGCGAACTTCAGTCCGAGGTGGACCGTCCCGCCGCCGCCCATCGAGTGCCCCATCAGGTACACGCGGTCGGGGTCGATGCTGTAGTCCTTCTTCACGATGCCGAGCACGTTCATCACGTCTTTCTCGCTCAGTTCGGCGAGGTTCTCGGGGTCGCCGTCCTTCTTGCCGAACTTCCCGACACTCTGTCCGTACCACCCGCGCTCGTTGTACCCCATCGGCGCCGCGACGATGTACCCACGCTTCTCGGCCTGCTCGGTCAGCCCGCGGGTGCGCATGAACTGCTGCGGGTTACCGCCCAGCCCGTGCAGCGCGATGACCAACGGGGCCTTCTTCTGCTTGTCGTACCCGCTGGGCACATAGAGCGCGTACTCCATGTCCTTCTTCGCGTCCTTGAACTCGTAGGTCTTCTTCTCGACCTTCGGAACCGGCTTCTTGTCGTCCTTCTCCTGCGAGCCAACTTGAGGCCGAACGAGCGCGACCAGCGCGGCCGCAAGAACAGCACACGCAACGAACCGCCAGCGGAACGCGGGCATGACCGGGCCTCCAACGGGTCATTGACGATCGGATTCGCACTCAGCCTACCCGCGCGGGCGCACAAAGGGAACGGGATGCTCGCGGGTTCTCACGATTGCCGCGCCCTACCGATCTGGTGTTCGCCGCGCGCCGCGGGTACTGTGAAGTTTGGAGGTGAACCATGTCCGTGACCCCGCCCGCTCCCACCGCGACGACCACGCCGTCGCCGGCGACCGTCTGGCCGCGCCCACTCCGCTGGACCGTGGCGATGTTCCACACCGTCAACGCCACCGGCGCGTTCGCGGGCCGCCGACCGATGCTGATCCGCGGTGTCATATTGGAGCAAGGCCCCATGAACGAACCGCACGCGACCGCGCTAGAGAAAACGATGGAACGCCTCCGGCTCGCGTTCGGCACCGGTTGGCGCGTTCGGGGGCAATTGCCGCTCGTGTTCGGTCTCGAAATCGATCCAATGCCCGATGTCGCGATCCTGCCAGGAGACTCTCTTAACCCCACGCGGGCACATCCCACGACCGCGGCGCTCGTGGTCGAAGTGAGCGACACGACACTGACCATCGACATGACCGAGAAGGCCGAGCTGTACGCGACCGCGGGCATCCCGGAGTACTGGGTGCTCGATATCAACGCCCAGCAGCTCCACGTGTACCGCAACCCGGCCCCGCTCCCGACCGGTCTCGGCGCCACCGCGTACCAGTCGCGTAACGCGCTCGGTCCCACCGACACCGTTTCGCCGCTCGCGGCGCCGAACAGCACGATTCGCGTTGCGGACCTGTTACCCTGAGCGGAAGTGCAAGTAATGCAGTTCACAACGCGATTACTCGCCGATGTCGCGCAACCCAACGCGGTCAATGACACGGTCTTCGTCGTCATGTTGTTCGCGTGCCTGGCTGCCCCGTTCCTGTTCGGTTTCCTGATTCTCGCGGTCGCACACATTCACCGGAAGCGCGCGCAACGACACTCACAAAACCGCCTGTAACCCCACGCGACCGCGAACCACCGGGTTATCGATCGGTCCCGCTCGCGGTTACTCGGATACCGCGATCCGGGAGGGAACAGTCATGCCGCCGTTCGTTACCCGCGTTCTCGCTGCGTGCCGCCGCAGCGCCACTCTGATTCTGCGAGCCGCATTCATCGTCGTTCTGGTGTGTTTCGCGATCCCGTTCGTAATCGGTTGGTGGTGTCTGTACCTCGGTGCAGCGGTCTACACTGTCATTTCAATCGCCGTGTATGGGCCGCCGAGTCTGTTTCGGTACGAGGAGGAAAGCGCCCATGACCACACGTGACCGCTACCGCGGGTGTCTGTTCGGCCTCGCCGCCGGCGACGCGCTCGGCACCACGCTGGAGTTCACCCCGCCCGGCCCGCACTCGCTTTCCGACATGGTTGGCGGCGGGCCCTTCGACCTCAAACCGGGCGAGTGGACCGACGACACCTCGATGGCGTTGTGCCTCGCCGAGAGCCTCGTCACGCAGAAGGGCTTCGATCCGATTCACCAGCTCGAAACGTATGTCCGCTGGTGGCGCGAGGGGCACCTGAGTGTGAAGGGTCGGTGCTTCGACATCGGGAACGCCACTCGCGGCGCGCTGTACCGATTCACGCAGAAGCGCGAACCGTACTGCGGCGACCCCAGCCCGCACGCGGCCGGGAACGGCTCATTGATGCGACTCGCGCCGGCCCCGCTCGCATTCGCGAGCAAGCCCGAAACCGCCATCGACATGGCCGCTCAGAGTTCGCGCACCACGCACGCCGCGCCGGAGTGCATCGACTCGTGCCGGTACTTCGCCGGGCTTTTGCTCGCGGCCCTCGGCGGGATGTCGAAGCGCGAAATCCTCAACAACGACTACGAACCGGCGGTGAAGTGCTTCCTCGCAAACCCGCTGGCGGAGAAAGTGGCTGCGATCGCCCGCGGGTCGTTCGCCGTAAAGGAGCCGCCGCAAATCCGCGGCAGCGGGTACGTGATCCACACGCTCGAAGCGGCGCTGTGGGCGTTCCACCGCACGGACAACTTCCGCGACGGCGCGCTCGCGGTGGTGAACCTGGGCGAGGACGCCGACACCACCGGGGCCGTTTACGGGCAGATCGCCGGCGCGTTCTACGGCGCCGACGGCATCCCGCGTGAGTGGCGCGACAAGCTCGCGATGCGGGAACTGATCGAGCAGCGCGCCGCGGAGCTGCACGCGATGGGATTCAAAGAATGAGCCGCACGATAAACGCAGATAAGAGACACGATCAGACAAGCAGAAAAGTGTTTTCAAGAACTCTTTCTTTTATGCCTTTATCGTGTCTTTTATCTGCGTTTATCGTGCGGCTTCTCTTCGTATTATTTCTCGGTCTTCGTCGCCGGCGGGTGAACGAACGCGTCGGCCAGCGCGGTGCACTGCTCGACCGTCATCTCGCCCTCCTGCACCCACACGCGGTACTTCAGTTTTAGCGGTTTGTCCGGCATCAGGTCGTACTCAAAGTAGTCGCCGAACCGACCGTAGTTCCGCTCGCTGCCGCGCGATTCCTTCGGGTTGTCCGGGTGGTTGATGCGCAGCACCGTGTACCGCTTGCCGCCGGTCACGAAGCTGCACGCGTTCCACGGCAGGTTGACCGTCCGTGGGTCTTTCACGATCGCGGCCTTCGCGTTCGTGTCCCAGTTGCGCGTCTCGTTAACTTTCCCCTTCCCGTCGGGCCGCAGGTAGTAGGTGTTCTGCTCGCCGTTCTTCGCCACCTCCTGGTTCGCGCGGAAGTGGAAACCTGCGTGCTGCGGGTCGCCGTCGAGCCGCACCTTGTCGAGCTTCGTCGAGAGTGTCGTGCTCCAGTCGATCAGCGTGCCGCCGGGGACATTGTAGACGATCACGTTACGCTCCTCGGTCGCGAAGGTGTTGCCGTCGGAACCGTGCCAGGAGATGCCCGCCCCGTGCCACGCATAGACCTCGCCGGTGTCGGCCCCCAGTACCTTGTCCAATTCGCTATGCACGTTGTTGGTGCCGTGCCAGATGTCGGCAGTCTGTTTGTCGCCGTAGGTGATCTTGTTGAACCCGAAGAACAGCCCGCGGTGATGCGGGAACAGCCCATCCTTGTTGGTCTTCGCCGACGAGTTGGTGAGCATCTGCTCGCCCTTCACCGGGTCGTAAACGTTGTGGAACGGCTTGAACGTGTAGAAGTGGTCCTTCGGGTCGCGCTTCGCGTGGAAGAACTGGAGCACCTTGCGGCCGTCGAAGGTGAGTTCCGTGGTGGTGCTGTCGTCCTTCGTGGCGAACGCGAAGTGCGGCGGCGCCTTGACGTAGTTGAGCATCCCCGGCGTAACCGTCACGGTTTCACCTGCTTTCAACTTCGGCAGCACAAACACGAGCTTCTTCCCGTCAATGGTCACTTGCGCCGCGGCGTGCAGGCCGCCGGGCAGGTTGACGACGTTGGTCGCGTTCGCGCCGGCCGGCAGTGGCGCGGTGACGACGACGTTGGTCTGGTCGGTCTTCCCGCCGGTGATACTGATCTTCTGCGCGCTCGCGGGCACGGCGAACGCGAGTAGTAAAGCAAACGCGGGCAGCGTGCGGAACATAGAAGGCACTCCGGGAAAGGTCCGCCACGGCGAGCCGCCGGCGTAAAATGCGCCTACTCGCCCGAAATGGGAGGGACAACCATGAGCGTATCCGCCGCCGAGTTGACCGCCAAGAAGTGTACCGCGTGCGAGGGCGGAACGCCCCCGTTCACCCAAGACGAGATCGCGGCGCACCTGCCCGCGGTGCCGGAGTGGAAGCTCTCCGACGACGGCAAGCTGATCCGCCGCAAGTACAAGTTCAAGGACTTCGTGACCGCGATGGCGTTCCTTCAGAAGGTGGGCGTGTTGGCCGAGGAGGAGGGGCATCACCCGGACCTGCACCTGACCGGGTACAAGAACGCGGCGGTGGAGCTGACCACGCACGCCATCGGCGGGCTGTCCGAGAACGACTTCATCGTCGCCGCCAAGATCGACCGGCTGGGCTGACGCTGGTTACTTGGTGAACACGAACTTCTTCGGGTTGGCGGGCGTGGCCTGGTTCGTGCAGAAGTTACGCAAGCATCTGCATTGAGGCTG
>CAZBXY010000201.1:0-14920 GCA_964495365.1 uncultured Frigoriglobus sp.
GAATTCTGCCGCACCGGCGTGCCGGGGCTGTATGCCATCGGCGACGTGGCGGGGGTCGCAGTGGCCGTTGATGACCTGATCGGTCACGTAGCATTCGAGGTCGCTGACGCCCGATACCGGCACCGCGACCTTCACGCGGTCGTCCGCGGCGATGATCCAGTTCGTGGACGCGCCGCCGCCGCTGATGCCGGTTACACCGATCTTTTCGGCATCGACGTAGGGCAGCGAACAGAGGTAATCGATGCCGCGGACGCCGTTCCAGCACTCGACGCCGGCGGGGGTGTACCCGCGGCTGTGCCACCACCAGCGGCCCTCGCGGTACGTGCCGTGGTGAATGCCCGCGATCTCGCCGAGCTGGAGCGTATCGACGACGAGGCACACGTAACCGTTGGCGGCGAACCACATCCCGTGGTCCTGGAACGCGGTCTTGTTGCCGTCGCGGCCCCGACCGCTGTGCCCGCACACGTAGAGAATCGCCGGCAGCTTCGCCCCGGGAACGACCGCCTTCGGGCGGTACAGGTTCGCGGTGACGTACAGCCCCGGCTTGCTCTGGAAGTGCAGTTTGTTGATCGCGATAGCGCCGCGATCGAGCGTCCCGGTGACGGTCGCGTTCAGCGGGGTCTTCTCCGGCAGCGGGTCGAGGCCGAGCATGTCCAGAAATTCGCGCTTCAGCCGCGGTCGGACCTTCTCCCACTCGGCGCGCGTTGTTGCGCCGTCCATGAACTTCGCGGAGAGCCGTTTGGCCTCCGCGGCGAGGTACTTGCGGATCATCTCGTCACCCGCGGGCGGGTCGGCGGCCCCGGCGAACGGGGCGCGTAGCCCCCCGGATGCGAGGGCCAGCGCGGAGGCGCGGAGGAGGTCGCGGCGGTTCATGGGAGGTCCCTATTTCGGTTTCACGCGCTTCATCACCATCACCTTGTCGTCCACCTCGTCGTGGAGGACGAACGTCGTCTGGTTCAGCACGCCGATGCGGCCCTTGTCGTTCTTGGCGCCGTCCTTGCCGGTGAGGATCACCGTTTCCTTGTCCACCTTGTACCCGCCGAGGTCTTCGGTGCGGGCCTTGCCGTCCTTCTCCTTGATCGTGACGGCCAGCTTGCCCGCGGCGGTGAACTCCAGCCGCGTGCCCACCGGGATGCTCTCCGGGAGGTCGCTGTACACGATCTCCCACACCCCGACGATGCGCTCCTTGTTGTCCTCCGGCCCGGCCGCCGCGGTCCCGACGAACGCCACCGCGATAACGGCCGCACAGCACGCGCGCATGATGGTCCCCTCCGTGGGAATTTGGCACCCCGGGGTTAGAAACCCCGGGCTATTGCACGGTGACGCCGTTGGCGTCCGAAGATAACAGTTTTGGACCCGGAAAGGGTCACCGTTTCATAGCCCGGGGTTTCTAACCCCGGGATTGTCAGGTCACGTTCCCACTCGCGGGGCGGGGTGTCAATGTCTATTCTGACTCGAAGTTCCGCAGTTCCACGTTCCGGGTTAAAGGCACGGGATTATCGCGGGTCTTCAACCCGGAACGTGGAACTGCTGGAACCTGGAGCCGATCTCTCCGAGCGAAGCGAGGACGACATGCTCTGGCCGGTGCGGTGGCTCGCGTGGGCGGTGCTGCGGCTCCTCCTGTCGCTGCGCTACAAGTTGCGAATCGTCGGCGCCGAGGACGTGCGGAAGCGGCCCGGGCCGTACCTCATCATGCCGAACCACCCGGCGTTCACCGACCCGCCGAACCTGCTCGTGCGGCTCTGGCCGATCTTCAAAATGCGCCCGCTGTTGCTGGAAACCAACTTCCAAAGCCCGCTGTTCGCGCCGCTCGCGTGGATGCTGCGCGGGATCAAGATGCCGGACATCGTGAAGGCCAGCGTCGAGGACAAGCGCCGGGCCGAGGCCGCGGTCGGTGAGGTGATCGCGGCGCTGCGGGCGGGCGAGAACGTCATCCTCTGGCCGAGCGGGCGGCTCACGCGCGACGGCTCCGAGCGCCTCGGCGGCGCCCGCACCGCCGCCGACGTGCTTGCCGCGGTGCCCAACTGCACCGTTGTTCTGGCCCGCACCCGCGGGCTGTGGGGCAGCATGTACAGTTGGGCCGACGGGCCGCCGTCGATCACCAGGGGCTTCCTCCGCGGGCTGGGGTTGTGGATCGCGAACCTGTTCCTCTTCGCCCCGCGCCGCCGGGTCACGGTCACGCTCGAAGCGTTCGGCCCCGATGCGCGCCCGGAGCCGACCCGCGAGGCCGTCAACAAGTGGCTCGAGGGCTGGTACAACGCGGACACCCCGCGCGAGGAGCCGACGTTCGTCCCGCGCCACCTCCTCTTCGGCCCGCGCACGCACACCTACCCGCCGCCGGTCGTCGAGACGCAGGAATTCGACCTGTCGAAAGTGAAACCGGAGACCAAAGCCGCGATCGCGCAAACGATCGAGGACAAGCTAAAGCGCCCGCTTTCCGCGAGCGAGAACGCCGCGGACGTGACGTTCCTCCAACTCGGAATGGACAGCCTCGACGCGATGGAGGTTTCGCTCGCCGTCGAGCAGCGGTTCGGGTTCAGCAGCGACACCGTCCCGACAACCGTGGGCGGGTTGTGGGCGATCGCGGAGGGCCTCGCGCAGAGCGCGCCGCCGAAGCCGCCCCCGCCGGGGTGGTTCGACCCGCCCGCGGACAACGCCCCGCTCGCCATTCTGGGGGAAACGGTCAGCGCCGCGTTCCTGAACCAGGCGTTCGCGCGGCCGAACCAACTGATTGCCGCCGACGACCTCGCGGGCGGAGTGACCTACGAGAAGTTCGCGGTCGGGGCGTGGGCGATGTCGGCCCGGTTCCGCGATCTCGCCGCGCCGAACGTCGGGCTCATGCTCCCGGCATCGGTCGCGTGCGACCTCGCGTTCCTGGGGCTGCACCTCGCGGGCAAACTTCCCGTCGTGCTGAACTGGACCACTGGCCCCGGCAACCTCGCGCACGCGGCGAAGCTGATGGGCCTCACGCACGTCGTCACGTCGAAGGCGTTCGTCGATCGCACGCACGTCGAAGTTCCCGGCGTGCAGTTTTTGTTCCTCGAAGACGTTCGCGCGACGATGGGCAAGTTCGGCCTCCTGCGGCGGCTCTTCGCGGTGCGCTGGTTCGGCGGGTCGGCGAAGTCCTCGCTCCTCAAGCGCGTCTCAAACGATCCGCACAAGCCCGCGGTGGTGCTGTTTACGAGCGGGAGCGAAAAGGCCCCCAAAGCGGTGCCGCTGACGCACGCGAACATCATTTCGGACCAGCGCGGGTGCCTCGAAGCGCTCAACATCGCCCGGAACAACTCGGTGCTCGGGTTCCTGCCGATGTTCCACAGCTTCGGCCTCACCGTGACCGGGCTGTTGCCGCTGTTCGTCGGGATCCGGATCATTCACCACCCCGACCCGACGGACTCGTCGGCACTGGTCCGCAAGATCGCGACGTACAAGCCGACGCTCGCGGCCGGGACGCCGACGTTCATGAGCTACATCTTCGAGCGCGCCAAGCCGGGCGATCTCGATTCACTCGCGCTCATCGTCGTGGGAGCCGAAAAGGCCTCACCGGCACTGTTCGCGCGGGCAAAAGAGGTCGCACCGAATGCCGAGGTGCTGGAGGGCTACGGGATCACCGAGTGCGCGCCGGTGGTGTCGGTCACGCGCCCGGGCAAGCCGCACCGCGGCACCATCGGTCCGCCGATCGCGGGCGTCGAATTGTGCGTCACCGACCTCGAAACGAAGGCGGTGCTGGGGCCAAATCAGATGGGGATGTTGCACGTCGCCGGGCCGAACGTGTTCCCCGGTTACATCGGCCACGACGGCCCGCCGCCGTTCGAGGAGATCGGCGGCAAGAAGTGGTACATCACCGGCGACCTCGCGGCGGTGGACGAGGCCGGGGAGGTGGTGTTCCACGGCCGGCTCAAGCGCTTCCTGAAGGCGGGCGGCGAGATGATTTCGCTCCCGGCGCTGGAGGAACCGTTCGCCAAGACGTACCCGCCGACCGACGCCGGCCCGCGGGTCGCGGTGGAGGGCGTCGAGACGCCCGACGGGCGGCGCATCGTGCTGTTCACGACCGAACCGATCACGCTCCGCGACGCGAACGCGCTCTTACAGGCGGAGGGGCATCGCGGGGTGATGCGCCTGGACGACGTGAAGCGGGTGGAGGCGATCCCGACGCTCGGCACCGGGAAGACGGACTACAAGGTGCTGCGGGCGCGGATTACGGACGGGACGTGAGGGCGGATGATACGTGCCAGTTGTTTCAAAGGTCGGGTCTCGGTTTTCAGCCGCGGAGCGGCTGAAATCATCAAAAAACTCACATCGCGGGGAACGACCACAAACGGTCCGTTGTTGCTCTGCGATGCATTCCCTCTACGCCGGCGGCAGCGCGATGGTGAACTTCGTGCCGCGGCCGGGCGTGCTCTGCACCTCGATCGTGCCCCCGTGCGCGACGACGATCTTGCGCGTCGTCGCGAGGCCCAGCCCGCTGCCGTCGGGTTTGGTGGTGTGGAACGGGCGGAACAGCTTCGCCATCGCCTCTGGCTCGATGCCCACCCCGGTATCGATCACCTCCAAAAACACCGTCGCGCCCTCGCTCCGACCAATGAGCGTGAGTGTACCGCCGTCGGGCATCGCCTGTTCGGCGTTCAGCATCAGGTTCAAGAGTGCCTGCTCGAACAGGTCGGCGTCGAGCGAAACCGCGGGCAGGTCGGGTGCGGGGAACCAGTTGATTTCCACGTTCCGCTGACGGGCGGTCGGGCCGAGGAAGTCGATCATCCGCCCCACCACCGCGTCCAGCGTGGTCGGTTTGGCGTTTAACTCGCGCAAGCGGGCGAAGCGGAGGAAGTCGTTCGACAGATCGACCAGCTTGCGGCACTCGCCGGAGAGGCGCGACACCCGATCGAGCGCGCGGCGCTCCCGCGGCGTTTCGGCGCCCTCGAATTCCTCCGCGAGCAGTTGCAGGTTGAGCGAGAGCGTGCCGAGGTGGTTCTTGATCTCGTGAATGAACCCGGCGGCGAGTTCCGCGATCCCGGAGGGCAGTTCCGCGGGCGCACTGTCGGTCATGACGGACCCTCCGCGCGGCGTGCGTTTCGTGGCACGGGCCAGACCGCTCGTGCCACGAAGAAGACCTACTCGACGGTCACGAACTCGTTGCTGTTGAACAGCACGCGGCCCAGCGCCTTGAGGCCGTGATCGGTCACGAGCTTCACGGCCAACTCCCGTTCCTTCGCGGTGGGGTCGCGCTGGTAGGCCAGTTGCCAGGCGCGCCGAACCTGCTTCTCCGTGTCGCTGGCGTCCTTTTCGGCGCGGCCGGCGAACGCCGCCGCCGCGCGCAGCGCGAACCCGTTGTTCCAGAGCGTCAGCGCCTGAAGCGGGGTCGTGGTGATCGCGCGCCGCGGCGCCGCCGCGGCGGGGTCGGGGCAATCGAAACTGTCGAGCAACCCCTGGTTCGCGCCGCGCGGCGTGAACCGGTACACGCTGCGCCGGTGGAACTCCGGCCCCACCGGGTCGAACGGGTCGAAGTATGCGGTGCCGTTGAAGTCGCGGACCTTGTAATCGCTAAAGCCCTTGCCGCCGACTTCGGGATTCAGCAACCCGCTGACGGCGAGCATCGCGTCGCGCACCGCCTCGCCCTCGAGCCGGTGCGGCTTGTACCGCCACAGGAGGCGGTTGTCGGCGTCCTTCGCGCTCGCGTCTTTTCGCGGTGCGGACGACTGGCGGTATGTGGCCGAAGTGACGATGAGTTTGTGGAGCGCCTTGAGGCTGTAAGGCGCAGAACCTAACCCCCCAGCCCCCTTCCCTGGAAAGGAAGGGGGAGCCGGATTTAGCCCCTCTCCCCTCGGGGGAGGGGTTGGGGAGGGGTTCTGAAACTCGCTTGCCAGCCAGTCGAGCAACTCCGGGTGACTCGGACGCCCGCCGTTGAAGCCGAAGTCGTTCGGGGTTTCGACGAGGCCGGTGCCGAAGTGGTAGTGCCACACGCGGTTCACGATGACCCGCGCGAACAGCGGGTTGTTCGGCGCGGTGATCCACTCCGCGAGCTTCTTGCGGCGCTCGGCGTCGGGCGCGTCCGGCGGAAGGCCAAAGTCGGGTTTCGGCCCGCTCACGGCCCCGACGCCCGCGGGTGCCACGATCGCGCCGGGCAGGGCCAGATCGCCGCGCGCGAGAAACCGCGTCACGCCGGGCGGTTGCGGCACGTTCGCGTAAGCCCGCGCGCGCGCGGCCCGCGCGCGGAGGTCGGCGGTTTGTTTGGCGAGCGCGTCGCGGCGAACCAGCGCGTCCCGGCGAGCGGCGCGCTGCCGGGCGTCGAGTTTCGCGTCGAGTTCGGCGTCGGTGACGAACCCGCCGGCGGCGAACGACGCCTCGACCTGCTCCGGTGACAGCGCGGTATCATAGACCCGCGCGGCGCTGACCGCGCCTGCGAGCATCCGGTTGCCGCCGGGCGGCTCGTGCCGGCACCCGAACACGATCACCGCTTTGTCGCGCGCGAACGTGACCGGACCTTTGGAGGAGTAGCCCCGGCCGTAGCGCTTGCCGTTGCGGTAGCCGGTGATGGTGCCGTCGGCGGCGAACGTGATTGCGACGTGAACGGGCTCCTGCGATGCGTCCTTCTCTTCGGTACCGCCGAACGACTTGTACCGCACGAAGCCGTTGCTCCCGGCCATCCACCGCGCCGGCTCGTTCTCGCCGAACACGATCGCGTCGAACTCGGTACCGTCGGGCGTTTGAAGTGAAATCACACCGCCGCCGCGCTGAGCGAGTGAGTCGAGGCGCACCCACGCTTCCAGCGTCTTCGCCGTCAGGTCGAACGGGAGCGGCGGCGTGCGGAACAGCCCGGTTTTGCCGTCGAACCGCGCGCCGTCGGGCGTCGGCTTCGCGCCGCCGAAGGCTTGCGCGTGCAGCTTGCCGACGAGGTCGTCGGCGCTCGTGCGGAAGTCCCACGCCGCGACCGGGGTCGGCGCCGGGGCGAGTTTGGCCAGCCCCTTTTCGGCGAGTACGGCCTTGCGGGCCGGTTCCTCGATCAGGGTCAGTTCCTTTGTGATGTCGTCGAGTTGCTTCGCGAGCCCGGCGATTTCGGCGCTCAACTTCGGGTCGGGAATCGCGCGCTCGCCGAACCCGACCCCGCCGAGCGCCGCGGCGAGCCGGTAGAAGTCGGTTTGCGCGATCGGGTCGAACTTGTGGTCGTGGCACCGGGCGCAGTTCGCGGTCAGCCCGAGAAACGTCTGCGCCACCGACCCGACGATGTCTTCGAGTTCGTCCTGGCGCGCGATTGCGCGCATCTGGTCGTTGCCGAGAACCGTGTTGTGAACGCCGGCGACGAGGAAGCCCGTCGCACGCACCGCGTCGGCGTCGCCCGGTTTGAGGATGTCGCCGGCGAGTTGCAGCCTGGCGAACTGATCGTAAGGAAGATCGGCGTTGAGCGCGCGAATCACCCAGTCGCGGTAGTGGTAGGAGTTCGGCCGCGGCGAGTTCCGCTCGAAGCCGTCGGTTTCGCCGTACCGCACCACGTCGAGCCAGTGCCGCGCCCAGCGCTCGCCGTAGTGCGGACTCGCGAGCAACTGATCGACGAGCTTTTCGTAGGCGTTCGCGTCTTGATCCGCGACGAATGCCGCGACCTCCTCGGGCGTCGGCGGGAGGCCGATCAGGTCGAAGTACAGGCGCCGGATCAGCGTGCGCCGGTCGGCCTCCGGCGAGAGTGACAATCCGTTGTCACTGAGTTTGGCGACAACGAATCGATCGATTTCATTTCGGATTTGGTGCTTGGGATTTCGGATTTCCGGCCCGGCGCTTCGCCGGACCGGTTGCAGCGCCCACCAGTCGTAGCCCGCACGCGTGGCGGTCGTGAACCGAAAGGGGTCGATGGGGTCGGTGCCCCACTTCGCCCCGCTCTCGATCCACTCCTTCAGCAGCTTCCGCTCCGCGTCGGGGAGCGGCTTCTTGGGCGGCATCTCGCCGGCGGCGACCCGCTGCCACAGCACGCTATCCGCGGGCTTTCCGGGCACGACCGTTTCCGCCGCGCCGGCCTTGCGCGTCAGGTCGAGTTTGCCCTTCGGCTTCGCCCCGCTGTGGCAGTCGGTACAGTGTGACGCCAGAATCGGCGCGATTTGCCGGTCGAAGTCCGGCGGCGCGGCTCCTGCGTACGGGCCGACGAACAGGAACAGTGCGAGAAGGAGAAATCGTGGCATGGTGAGATTGTCGCGCATTGCCGGAGGAAATGGAAGAGCGCGAACGCCGTGCTTTCCGTTCGACCGCGGCCCGCGTATGCTCGTACCACACCCGCCCCTTGCTCGCACGGAGCCTCTTCCCATGACCCGCATCCGGCTCGTCGCATTCGCCCTCACGCTCGCTGGCGTCGTCGGCGTCGCGCTCGTTGGTAACTCGGCCCCGGACTCCACCGGCGGCAAGATGAAGACCGCCGCCGACGCGTTCCTCGCGTCGCTGTCCCCGGAACTGAAGAAGAAGGCGACGTTCGGGTTCGACGACCCGCACCGAACCAAGTGGTACTTCACCCCGCAGCAGGACAAGGAGAAGAAGTTCACCCGCAAGGGCGCGCGGCTCGAAGAGATGAGCGCGGAGCAGAAGAAGGCCGCAATGGAACTGCTCAAATCCGGGCTGTCCGCGAAGGGCTACGAACAGGCCACGACGATTGTTGGTCTCGAAGCGTTGCTTCTGGAACTCGAAGGCCCCAAGAGCGCGATGACCCGCAACCAGGGGTGGTACTTCGTCAGCGTCTTCGGCGACCCGAGTAACACCGGGAAGTGGGGTTGGCGGTTCGAGGGGCACCACCTGTCGGTCAACTACACGCTCGACAAGGGCGAGGTCGTGGTCGGGGCGCCCATGTTGTTCGCGTCGAACCCCGCGGAGGTGAAGGACGGGGCCAAGAAGGGTCTGCGCCCGCTGCCGGAGATCGAGGACCACACCCGCGCGCTCATCAAATCGCTGACCGCGGACCAGGACAAACTCGCGAAGCAGCCGAAGGCGTTTCCCGAGATCAAGGAGGGGCAACCGAAGGCCGACGTCGGGGCACCGACCGGGATCACCGCGGACAAGCTGACCGCCGATCAGAAGGCGACCCTCACGAAACTGCTCGAAGCGTACACGAACCGGATGCCCGAAGCGTTGGCCGCGGCCGAGATGAAGCGCGTGAGGGCCACGCCCGACGCGAAGCTGTTCTTCGCCTACAGCGGCAGCGCGACGCCCGGCGAGCCGTACACCTACCGCGTGCAGGGGCCGGAGTTCGTCGTCGAGTTCCTCAATGTGCAGGCGGATTCGGCGAAGAACCCTGCGAACCACATTCACAGCGCCTGGCGTCGGCTCCCGATCGATTTCGGGCTGACGGAGTGAGAGGAACGCGACGATGGAAAACTGGGGCTTTGCGGTGCTGGTCGTGGTGATTCTGGCCGGGGCGTTCGTGGCGACGCGGCTGATCGGCCGCTCGTCGCGAAACGATGACGGAACCCACGGCGGCGGGTACTCGTCGTCCGCGGGTCCGCCCTCGGACCCGTGACCGGGCGACAATTCCGGTCGGGTCGGAGTTGCGTCTTGGGCGAACGCGCTCTACGGT
The DNA here is from genome assembly GCA_964495365.1 of uncultured Frigoriglobus sp. Classification (GTDB taxonomy): domain Bacteria; phylum Planctomycetota; class Planctomycetia; order Gemmatales; family Gemmataceae; genus Gemmata. The sequence goes on from CAZBXY010000201.1 coordinate 9,539, forward strand.
GGAACAGCGAACGGCCGGGTGCGTTTTGGGTTCCCGGCCGGGGGCGTGCGTCGGCGCGTTCCGCGGCGCCACACCTTTCTTCCTCGAAAGGGCAAACCCGTCGCGAGGCGGGGGCGCAAAGCCACGGGCCTGCGGGGTCAACCCCTCGCATTCTTCCCGCAGGTCGCCTGGTTGCCGAAGGGAATGGGCGGTGAATACCTGTCCATCCCTGGGCCACTCGTCGGGTCACACCGGCGGGCGGCCTCTCGTCGCGGGACTCGGCCTCAACCACCGATGCCGCCGACGCACGCCCCGCTATTTTTCCTCTCGAACGTCGATCAGATCTTTACCTTTCCGTTCGCGTAGGCCAACAGGATCGTTTTCGCCCGCGACCGGGGGTTGGACAGCCGCTCGTCGTGCCGAAACTCGCCTTCCAACCAGGGCAACCGCCATCGCTCGTTCCGGTAACCGGTGATCCAGGCGTGTTTCACGCGCGGCTGGTCGCCGCACCACACCGCCCACTGCTCGACCGGGTAGTTGGCCACGATGATCCACCCGGCGTTGCCCCGCTCCTGCAACCAGTCGGCGTAAACCTGACGGGCCGTCCGGTCCTTCATGTTCTTCGCAACGCCCCGGAGTAGCGCGGCGTGTTCGGTGCAGATCGGTGTCACGATTCTCCTCCCGACGTACTCCCGGCGTGCCCGGCCATTATCTCTATCCTGAGCAGTATCGCCCGTCTCCCCACTACGCCAATGCCCCACAACGTTCGATGCCCGTGTCTCGGTCACCCCGACTGCAAGCTCTGCGGCGGGACGAAGTTCTACGCGTACCAGCCCGGCGAGCGCGGGTGGATGCCGTTCCCCTGCCCCACCTGCGAGGGGAAGCGCGAAGTGACCCTCGACGGACAAACGCAGACGTGCTTCACCTGTCGCGGCACCGGGGGCGTGGACCCGGCGCTGCCGCCGCGCGACCGCAGCACCCGCGGTTTCCTCCGCGACGTGTGGCGCATCTTCTTTGGGGGGTGAAGGGCCAAACAACCGAACCCCGCACGCAAAAGCGTGCGGGGTTCGGGTTCGATGAGCCGGCGGTCTACTACTCGACCTGTGTGCGCGGAAGGCTCACGGCACCGCCGCGAAAAGCTTCGCGAATTCGAACCCGGAACCACGACCGGCGGGGTTGTTCCAGACCGGGTTCGAATTCGCGAAGCTTTTCGCGAAAGCGGTGCTGGAACAGCCTTCCCCGCGCAGAGCAGCAAGGCAGAAGCTCGGACGACGCATCATCGTCCTGTGGCAAAGCCACGAGCTAAACCGCCCGACTCGTCATCAGTGTTGTAGCCGTTCGCCGGCGGAGCCGCAAGCGGCTCACTTCTTCGGGCCGATGTACTCCAACTCGACGTAATGCGCCCCGCGGACCTTCTTGTCGTGCGTCACCGTCGCTTCGAGCCGCTCGTCCCCAGCCCGATAGTTGTCCTCAAACGTCACCTTGTCCTTCCACGTCTCCTTACCGATCCCGGCCGTGTACAGGTCTTTGCCGTTCAATTCGAACCGGTCGAACTCCCCCGGCGCGTAGAGCGTCACTTTGTACTTGCCCGCGCGCGCGATCTTCACCTCCCAGTGACCGATGCTGTCTGCGGCCCACCCGGCTTTCTCGCCGCGCCAGTCCTGGCGGCTCAGGCGTGTGACCGGCTCCTTCTCGCTGCCGATCACGATGCGCGGCGGGGCGAAACCCTTCTTCGTCACATCCGCGAACCACGCCTCGTACTCGCGCTTGAGCTGCGCGACTTCGTCCGGTTTGTCCGCGGCGAGATCCTTCTCCTCGAACGGGTCGGCCTGAATGTCGAACAGCTCGTATTTCGGTTGCCATTTTGCGTTGGGCGCGACGCCGTTCGATTGAACGAGTTTGTACTTCGGCCCGCGGGCGGCGAAGGCGCGATATTTCTCCGGCTCGTCGCCGCGGTGCCACTGGACGAACAGCGTCCGCCCCGGCCAGTTGCCCGGCCCGCCGGTAAGCATTCGCTCGAAACTGCGGCCGTCGAACGGGCCGTCCGGCCGGACGCCGCACAACTCGCACAACGTCGGGGTGATGTCGATGTGCGCGAGCGGGGTGTCGATCGTCTGCGGTTTCACCTTCGCGGGCCAGCGCACATAGCACGGCACGCGGATGCCGCCCTCATACACCGTGCCCTTGCGGTTGCGCAGGCCGCCGTTCCACCGCACCCCGCCGGGGCCGTTGTCCGTCAGGAAGATGACGACCGTGTTCTCCGCGAGCTGCTTGTCCTCCAGCGCCTTCATCAGCCGGCCGAAGTTGACATCGATGTTCTCGATCATCGCGTAGGCTCTGCCGACGTCTTCCGTGTTGAGCTTCTTCGTGGCCCACGGCTGGCCGGTTTTGGGGAAGGCGCCTTCGCCCAGATCGAGCTTCGCGTACTTCGCGGCGAAGTCGTCCGGCACCTGATACGGGGCGTGCGGGGCGTTGAAGGCGATGTACGCGAAGAACGGCTTGTCGCTCTCCTTCGTGATGAACTTCAGTGCCGCGTCGGTGAACACGTCGGTGCAGTAGCCCTTCGTCTTCACCTCCTTGCCGTTTTGCTTCAAAATCGGGTCGAAATACGCGGTTTTCGGGTTCATATCGGGGTGATCGCTCGGCTGAGCCAGCCCGCCACCGGCGCTCCGCAGCGTCTCCTGAAAGCCGCGGTCCTCCGGGCGCAGCGGGTAGTTGTCGCCGAGGTGCCACTTGCCGAACAGCCCGGTGCGGTAGCCGACCGCCGCGAGGTACTCCGCGAGCGTCTTCACGTCCGGCCGCATGAGCGAGCGGCCGATGAACGTGTCCACCACCCCGGTGCGGTAGTTGTACTGCCCGGTGAGCAGGCTCGACCGCGTCGGCGAACACACCGGCGAGACGTAAAAGTTCTTCAGCCACGCGCTCTGCCTGGCGAAGGCGTCGAGCTGCGGCGTCTTCAGAACCGGGTTGCCGTGCGCGCCGAGATCGCCCCAGCCCTGATCGTCGGTGATGACGACCAGCACGTTGGGCGCGGCGAACGCGCTGAGAGGGGCGAGAGTGAGAGCGACGAGGGAGAGGAGCCAGCGCATTGTTTGTTGCTCCGTTTAGCGGCGACCCCGGAGGGGTTGTTAAACTGTACCCATGCGCCTGTCGCTCCGCTACCGGTTGCTCCTCCCGCTCGTCCTGCTCCTTCTGGGCGATGCGGCGGCGACGGCGTGGGCGGCGCAGATCGCGGCGCGGCGGGCCGAACAGCGGCTCGCGGAGCAGCAGTGGGCCGTCGCCGCGGCGCTCACTCGCGAACTCACCTTCCCGCTGTCGGAACCGGTCCTCCAGACGATGCGGAACCTCTCCGGGGCCGAGTTCCTCTTCGTTCACCCCACGCAGCCGCCGAAATCCACCTTCGCCGAACCGCCGGCGGCACCGACCGACGTGCCCACCGCGACACAACCCGATGCGAACGAACCGCACAGGCTCGGCCCGCCGGTCACGGTCGGCGGGCAGGAATACCGCTGTCTGCGGTTGCCTCTGAAGCCCCCGCACCCCAACGCCGGCGGCAACCTGTACATCTTCTACCCCGAATCGCTCCGCCGCGAGGCCGTCGCCGATGCGGTGCGGCCCCTCGTTGTGCTCGGCGGGTCCGGCGGGCTGATCGCAGTTGTCCTGGCACTCGCATTCGGCGCGCGGCTGGTGCGCCGCGTCCGCGATCTCGACGCCCGTACGCGGTTGATCGCGGCCGGCGATTTTCGCCCGATGGCCGTTGTCGGTGGCGACGACGAACTCCGCGACCTGTGCGAAGCGGTCAACGACATGGCCCGCCGGCTCGCGGCGTTTCAGGACGAACTGCAACGGAGCGAGCGACTTCAGGTGTTGGGCCAGTTCTCCGGCGGGCTGGCGCACCAGCTTCGCAACGCCGCGGCCGGGGCCAGGCTGGCGGTGGAGGTATTTCTGACGGAAAACCCATCTGCCGATCCCGAACCGCTCCGGGTGGCACTCCGGCAGCTCGCCCGCATCGAATCGAACCTGAAGCAGTTCCTCGCGCTCGGCAAGCCGCCGACCGGCGAACGGAAATCGTGCGACCTGGCAGAACTGATCGACCAGGCGGTGAGCCTGCTGAAGCCGCAGTGCCAGCACGCCGGGACGGCGCTCGTCTGGACGCCGCCGGAGGTGCCGTGCGTCATTTCGGGCGACGCAACTGCACTCGCGCACCTGTTCGGCAACGTGATCGGCAACGCCGTCGAGGCCGCCGGATCAGGAGGAGAAGTGCGAGTGGTGCTGGAAGAACCTAACCCCCCAACCCCCTTCCCTAAGAAGGAAGGGGGAGCAAGACATTCGGAACTCGATTCCGTCCCCCCAGCGCGCGAACGGTTTTTCTCCCCCTCTCCCCCCGGGGGAGGGGGTTGGGGTGTGGGGTTCTTCCAGATCGAAGTCACCGACACCGGCCCCGGGCCGCCGCCGGCGATCGCCGAGAAGCTGTTCGACCCGTTCGTGACCGGAAAGGAGCAGGGCATCGGGCTGGGGCTGGCGGTGGCGAAACAGGCCGCCGAGGCGCACGGCGGCCTGATCCGCTGGGAACGCCGCGAGGGCAAAACCGTGTTCGTCATCGAACTGCCCGCGTGACGTGTCGCGGGCGGCGCGGTATGCTCGTCGGCGCCTTCCCCTCTTCCGAGGTAACCCATGATTCGTTCGCTGTTTGCCCTCGCGGCGCTGGGCGCGCTGGTGGGCACGGTCCGCCCGGACGACCCGCCCGGCCCGAAGATCGACTTCCCCGAAGTGAAGGGGATGACCCGCGGGAAGGTTCAGACCTTCCCGCAGGCCGAACTCGGTTACTCGGTCGCCTACAACGCACCGGGGTTCGTCGCAAGTGTGTACGTCTACAACCTCGGACTCAAGAAGATCCCCGACGGCACCAAGTCGGACGAGGTGAAGGATGAGATCAAGCGTGCGGTCCGCGATCTCGACCTGGCCAAGCAGCAGGGGCTTTACAAATCCGTCAAGGAAGTTGGAAAGCAAGAGACTGTCACGCTCGGTAAGGGAAAGGGCGCCCCGTCGATCCTTCGGCAACGGTTCGAGGTCGAACGGAAGGATGGGGCCAAACTGAGCGAGGTCTACGTCACCGGTTACAAAAACCATTTCGTGAAGATTCGCATCACCCACGACCCGGACGACAAGATGGCAGCCGACAAGATCGCGGCCCTTCTCGAAGGGCTGGGCACGGCCCTAAAATAGCGCCGCGGGCTTCCGTATCCGGGCGGCCCGCGACTCGCAACAAATCCACCAGAGGAGCGGCCACAAAAAGGCACAAGAACGCACAAAAAGGAAAGCAGAGAAGATCATTCTCTCCTGACTTGTTTGGCTCATGTCAGTTATTGGGTGTTTCCTGTCCATCCTGTTTGGCGTAGACCC
>CAZBXY010000202.1:0-552 GCA_964495365.1 uncultured Frigoriglobus sp.
ATCGAGATCGTCATCAAGGACAGCGACATCGAGTGGCAACACTTCAGCACTGGCGGCCCCGGCGGGCAGCACCAGAACAAGACGCAGTCCGGCGCGCGGGTGATCCACAAGTCCGGCGTGCGGGCCGAAAGCCGCATCCACAAGAGCCAGCTCAAAAACAAGGACGAGGCCCTCAAACAGCTCAAAGCCCGGCTCTACGCCATCGAGGAACAGAAGCGGCTGGGCGAGACGGGCAAGAGCTACGACGCGAAGGGCGAAATCGCGTTCGGGTCGCAGATCCGCAGCTACGTGTTCCAGCCGTACACGCTGGTGCGCGAGGAACGCGACGGCATCGAAATGAAGACGCCGGCGGTGCAGGACGTGCTCGACGGCGACTTCGACCCGTTCATGCACGCCTACCTGCGCCACAAGACCGCGAAGGCCAACAAGCAGAAGAAGTAAGCCTTGCATGGCGAACGGCGCGGGCTAAGCCCGCCGCGCCCGCTCGAGCGGAGGGGGGGGTGGGCGGTAGTCCCCGGGCGGGGGGAGCCCCCGAAGCGACCTCCACAGCCA
>CAZBXY010000202.1:562-14891 GCA_964495365.1 uncultured Frigoriglobus sp.
CCGCTGGGGTGGGCCCCGGGCGCGGCTTCCCCCCCCCTATAACCTCCGCGGGTGGGGGGGGGTTGGGGGTACGGGGGGGGCTTACGCCGCGCCGTTCGCCAAACCAACCGCCATGCGCACCCTCAACATTCCCGATCTCGAAGCGACCGAGCAGTTCGGCCGGCGGCTCGGCGCGTTGCTGTTTCCGGGTGCCGTGGTCGCGCTAGTCGGGCCGCTCGGCGCGGGCAAGACGCACCTCACGCGCGCGATCGCCGAGGGGCTGGGCGTGAAGAACCCGGCCGCGGTGAACAGCCCCACGTTCGTCCTCATCCAGGAGTACCCGGCCAGGCTGCCGATCTACCACTTCGACGCCTACCGGCTCGGCGGGCCGCGCGAGTTCGCGGAACTGGGCGTGGACGAGTACTTTCGCGGCGAGGGCGTGTGCCTCATCGAGTGGGCCGACAAGGTCGAACCGACGCTGCCGGCCGAACACCTTCGTATCGAGATTGAGATCGTAGACGCCCATCGCCGGCGGTTTCACCTGACGGCGACCGGCACGCGGTACGAGACGCTGCTCGCCAATTCCTGAAGCACCTCGCGGCGCGGTTCTTCGCGCGCCGCGGTCATCTTCACCACCAAATCGAACACCGCGCGGTTGAGCGGGCACGACACCCCGACCCGCTCCGCGAGCCGGATCAGGTGCCCGTTGTAGTTGTCGATCTCGGTCCGCCCCTTCTGAATCTCCCCCGCCATCGAGCAGTACGTTCCGCGGAGCGACGGCTCGAAGAACTTCGCCATCAGCCCCGCCAGCCACTTCCGCCGCAAGATCCACGCGACCGTTCGCGGGTGGAACGGCCCCACCTTGCCGAGTGCGACGCCTGCGGCGCGGAGGATCGTGTAGTTCTCTTGGAGGAGCGCGAAGAACAGGTCGCGGGCTTCGGGGAGCGAGAGCAACTTGCCGTTATCGATTCCGGCCGCCGCCGCGAGCGGGGAGATCGCGGCGTTGTACATGAGCTTGGTGTGCTTGACGGGGGAGATGTCGGCAACTTCGGTGACTGTGTACGGCGAACGGCGCGGCGTCAGCCCGCCGAGAACCGCACCTGTGAACCTCGGCGGACCGCCGCCGCGCCGTTCGCCGGGCTTCGGCCTGCCCCCCACGTGCAACTCCCCTTTCCGCGTAATGCGTGTGTGCGGCGTGTCTCGCTCGCACTCCGACACGAACGACGCGATCCCTTCGACCGCGGGCCCGAACGCGGCCAACTGCGGGTCGAAGCCGTTTTGAATGGGGATCAGAGGCGCGCCGGGGGGCAACTTCGCCAACACCGCGGCGTTGTCGTAGCACTTGGTGCAGAGGAGAACCGGAACGCCCGGGGGCGGGTACCAGTCGTCGAAGTGAACGAATTTCGCCGAAAGGGCAGGGCGGTCGTCCACGCGAACGCCGGCGCGCAGCCCGGCTTCGACCTTCGCCGGGTTCGCTTCCACGAACGTCACATCGGCGCCAGCAGTTCGCAGGGCGTAACCCACGGCACAACCGATCCCACCCGCGCCGACCACGTAGATTGCGTCCATGCCGATCCCCGCGCCTCGCGTCCGGGCCGGCGCGGCTTGAAGCCGTGCCGGAGCGCTGATAGCTTACGAAATTGAGGCGCCCCGCGCCTCGCTGTCGAACTTTCGACCTCGCACGCGGTCACCCACTGCCATGCCGCTCACCCTCGAGCAGTACGTCGAGCGCCTCGATTCGCGCACGGACCTGCCGTGGCCCGCGGCACCCAAGATCGACCCGCTCCGCGCCAAGCCGAAGATCAAAGAGCTGCCGGTGAAGGCGGTCTTCTGGACCGTTTACGGCACCCTCGTCGCGATCCCGCAGGGCGAGATCCAGTTCCAGCACGAGAAGGATTTCGTGACCGCCGCGGCGCTGGAGAAGCTCATCAAAGAGTTCAAGATGTGGAACTCGATGAGCCGCAAGCCCGGGGCGCCGTCGGAGTACATGAAGGAGCTGTTCGACAAGGCGCTGACCACGCTGCGGCTCACCGCCGGCGGGGGCGGCGAGAAGTTCCCCGAGGTGCAGGCCGAGCGCGTCTGGGACGATATCATCAAGAAGCTTCAGCAGAAGGAATACAAGTTCGATGCCGTGACCTACGGCTCGCTCGACGACTTCGTCAAGAAGGTCACGTACTTCTACCACGCGAGCATTCAGGGCACCGGGGCGTACCCCGGCGCGGCCGACGCGCTGAAGTTGCTTTCCGAGCGCGGGATCTTGCAGGGGTTGCTCGCCGACGGGCAGTGTTTTACCGTCGGGCAGTTGCAGCGGTCCCTCAAGCAACAAGATCCGGATTTCGACCTGTCTGCGGTGATGCCGCCGGCGCTGAGGCTGATTTCGGCCGAGAAGAGGGCCAAGAAGCCGTCGGACACGCTGTTCAAGGCCGCGGTCGCGGCGGCCGGGGCGAAGGGGCTTTCGCCCTCCGAGGTGCTGCACGTCGGGTCGAGCCTGCCGCGCGACGTCGCGCCGGCGAAGAAGCACGGGTTCCGCACCGCGCTCTACGCCGGCGACCGCAACAGCCTGTCGGCGACCTCCGAACAGCTCCAAGACCCGGCCCTGCGCCCCGACGCACTGATTACCGAGCTGCCGCAGGTGCTGGAGTTGATTTCGTAGGACAGGCTTCCAGCCTGTTGTTGCTGTGACAGGCTGGAAGCCTGTCCTACGAGGAGACGTGTCTGATGGCCGATGAACTGGTGGTTGCCGACCTGTCCGCGTACGATTTCGAACGGCCGCTGGCCGGGATCGAGGAGCTGCGCGGCGCGAACCCGCACCGGTTCGAGTTCGAGATGCTCACCGGGATCGTTCACCTCGACCCCGCCAGGCACCTCATCGTCGGGTTCAAGGACATCAAGGACACCGACTTCTGGGCGCGCGGGCACATGCCGGGATTCCCGCTGTTCCCCGGCGTGCTGATGTGCGAGGCCGCGGCGCAGATGTGCGGGTTCTACTACATCACGCAGAAGATCGGCGCCGAGGGCGTGCTGCTCGGGCTGGCCGGGATCGACGAGGCCCGGTTCATCCGGCAGGTGCGCCCCGGCGAGCGGCTGGTGATCGTCGGCACCGGGGTGAAGGTCCACCGGCGCCTGACCCGGTTCCGCTGCGTCGGGCAGGTGGGGACTGAAAAGGCGTTCGAGGCGGTCATCACCGGCGTGCCGCTCGGCAAGCTGGAGGAACTCCGCGGTGCGTAAACCCCGCCGCCTGACCGACGAGCAACTGGCGCCGTGGGTCGTTTCAGTGGGCGGTGGACGGTGGGCAGTGGGCAGTAAAGAGAAAACACAGGCGGAAGCCACTTCGCTGCCTTCTTCACTGCCCACTGCCCACTGCCCACCGCCCACTTTGAACTGGCACGAACTGTTCGGCAATTCCCACCCGGTCGAGATCGAGGTCGGCACGGGCAAGGGGCTGTTCCTCCTGCACGCGGCGACCGCGCGCCCGGAGACGAACTTCCTCGGGATCGAGATCGTTCGGAAGTACCAGCTCTACGCCGCGACCCGGTACGCGCTCCGCAACCTGCCGAACGTGAAGACCGCGTGCGCCGACGCGAGGTTCGTGCTGCGCGACCTCGTGCCGGCGGCGAGCGTCGCGGCCGTTCACGTGTACTTTCCTGACCCGTGGTGGAAGAAGCGGCACCGCAAGCGCCGGGTGTTCACTCCGGAGTTCGCCGCCGACGCGGCCCGCGCAATCGCCGCCGGCGGGCGCCTCTACATTGCGAGCGATGTGGAAGAGTATTTCGGCGTGATGACCGCGATTGTACGGGCGATGCCAGCCTTCTGCGAGCGCCCCGACGAGGCCGACCGCGCCGCCCCTCAAACCGAGATGGGCTACGCAACGAACTTCGAGCGCAAGGCCCGCGCGGCCGGAACGGCGATCTGGCGGGCCGTTTACGAACGCACCGGCGGCCCGGTGACGATCGCGCCGGACCCGGCGGGCGACGGATACGGTTCGCAGGAATAACCGTCCGGGGTGCGGCCGTTGTTGCGCCGGCCGGCATCGAGCTACGGGCCGGCGGGCTTGCTTCCGCGCCCACGGGCGATTTTTTCACATCACGCCGGCGCCCCCACCAGCTCCTTCACCCTCGCGATTCCGACGCGCGTGCAGTAGTCGCCGAACGCTTCGGCTGGGGTGCGTTCGACCTTGAACGCCGCGAACAGTTTCAACAGCTTCGGCACGATTTGGTCGATGGGCACGCTGTCCTGGACTTCGGCGTTCAGCCGGCGGCCGAAGCTGTCGCCGCCGATGTAGAGCGTGTACTTCGTTCCGCCGCGGCCCACGATGCCGATTTCGCTCTGGTATGGGCGCGCGCAGCCGTTCGGGCAGCCGGTCATGCGCACGCTGATGAGTTCCTCGCCGAGGCCGAGGCCGGTCAGCATCGTTTCAAACTGATCGACCAGCGCCGGCATCGCGCGCTCGCTCTCGGTGATGGCGAGCGGGCACGTCGGGATCGCCGGGCACGCCATGCTCCAGCGCTGCACCTGCGAGAGCGTTTCCGGCCGCGGGATGCCGTACTCGCTGAGCATCGAATCGACGCCCGCGCGGTCGGCCGTCGTGAACCCGCACAGCATGACGTCTTGTTGGGCCGTCAGGCGCACGTCGCACTTGTACTTCGCGACGATCGCCCGAAGCCCGGCGCGCATTCGGAGCGGTCCGTCGTCCTTGATGCGGCCGTTTTCGACGGACAGACCGAGGAACAGCTTCCCAGCACCCATGCTTAGCCATCCGTGGTGCAGATCCAGCCCTGTAATCGGGGCCTCGCGCGCGGCGCGGCGCGGACCCTTGAAGTAGTCGCGGTAGAACACCTCGCGAAACTTCTCGGCGCCCCAGTCGTGTACGACGTACTTGAGTCGCGCGCGCTTGCGGTCGGTCCGGTTGCCGTGGTCGCGGAACAGCTTGATGATTCCTTCCGAAGCCGCGACAACCTCTTCCGGCTCGATGAATCCGACGGGCTGGGCGAGCAGCGGGTAGGTGTCGGGGGCACTGTTTGTCTGGCCCTGCCCGCCGCCCGCGAACAGGTTGTACCCAACCGGTTCGCCCTTTTCCGTGATGGCGAGGAACCCGAGGCACTGCGCGAGGATGTCGGTGCAGTTGTCGTGCGGTAATGCGAACGCCACCTTGAACTTGCGCGGAAGGTAGGTCTTGCCGTAGATCGGCTCGGCGACCTCCGAGGAATCAAACTTCTGCGGTTCGCCGTTGAGCCAGACCTCGTGGTAACTCTGCCACCCGGCTTTCGGGGCGAGGTGCGCGGCCACCGCGCCGGCCAGTTCCTGCATCTGCTTGCGGGCGGGGTCCGGCAGCGGGGCCGGGCAGGCCAGCACGTTGCGGTTCACGTCGCCGCACGCGCCGAGCGTCGTGACGAGGCTCGCGTTGATCGCGGCCATTGTGGCTTTCATGTTCTGCTTCAGCACGCCGTGAAACTGAAAGCTCTGCCGCGTCGTGATGCGGAGCGTGCTGTTGGCGTACTGTCCGGCGATGTCGTCCATCGCCAGGTACTGCTCGGCGGTCATTTTCCCGCCGGGCAGCTTCAGCCGGATCATGAACATGTACGACTTGCCGACGCCGGCCTTCGACCGGTTCTTGCGGGCGTCGCGGTCTTCTTGTTGGTAGCTGCCGTGGAACTTGATGAGACTCTTGTTCGTGTCGCTGAGGTGTTCGATCGCGGGGTCGGCGAACTCCTCCGGCAGCGTGCCGCGAAGGTAGCGCCCCTCGTCCTTGTGTCCTTCGACCGGCGACAGCTTCGGCTTCTCGTCAGACATCGGTAATCCGTGCGTAATGAACGGAACGGTCCATTACCGTTTTACTCAACATCGAGAGAACCGAAAGTGCAGTTCTCCGAGAACGTTCATTCGTTTAGTAACTGATCTACAGAGCGGTGGGGAGTGACGAGTTGGCAATCTTTGGCAATCTTTGAAATAATGGCCCAAAAGCCCTGGGAAAACCAAAGGGTGCCAAGTGGCAATCTTTGGCAATCTTTGGCAATCTTTGGCAACCTTTCGATTTCCCAGGCTTTTTGCGCGCCTGGTCATACGCGACACGTTCGGCTACCTCGAAAGGTGTCGCGCGACTCACACGCCGACGGCCGCGAGCGCCTTGTGGAGTTCGGCGCGGGCGAACGGCTTCTGGAGGAACCCGGTCACGGCGTCGCCGGCGAGGGCTTCCGGCACCGCCTCGGACGTGTACCCGCTACACAGGATCACCGGCACCGCGGACCGCTCGCGGATCGCCGCCAGCGCCTCGGTGCCGTCCATCACCGGCATCATCAGGTCGAGCAGCACGAGCCGGACGCGGTCCGCGTTGGCCTCGAACGTCGCGACCGCTTCCTCGCCGTTGGTCGCGGTCAGCACCTCGAACCCGAACTGTTTGAGCATCAGCTCGCCCACCTGCCGAACGGTCGGTTCGTCGTCGGCGACGAGGGCGACCCCGCGCGACCCCGTCGGGTTCGCTCCGGTCGGCGCCGAACGTGGCTCGGGATCGGGCACACTTCTCCGCGTCGGCACCGGGACGGTGCCACTCCGTCGGGTCCGGCGCGGCGGCGCTTGTGGGAGCGGGGGCGTCGGGGTGAGCAGGTCGGCAACGGGCGCGGGCGTTTCGACCGTGCCGCTGTTTACATCGGCCGCGGCCGGCAGTAGTACCGTGAACCGCGTGCCGATCCCGGGCCGGCTGTCCACGCGAATGCCGCCGCCGTGCCCGCGGATGATGCCGAGTACGGCCGACATGCCCAGCCCGCGGCCGGCGAACTTCGTGGTGAAGAACGGGTCGAACAGCTTCGCCTTCGTCGCCTCGTCCATCCCGCAGCCGTTGTCGGAGACGATCAGTTCCACGAACTGCCCCGGAGCGGCTGGACTGTACACGCTGCCACTCACTGCGTCGATCATCAGTTCGTTGGTCGCGGTGGTGACCGTGACGGTGCCGGCGCGGTCGCCGATCGCCTCGCCGGCGTTGATGATGAGGTTCATCAGCACCTGGCGCAACTGCCCGTCGTCGGCCGTGACCGGCGGGAGGTTGGCGGCCAGTTGCAGGTTCAGTTGCACCTTCTTGGGGAGCGTCAGCCGAAGCAACTCGGTGGTCTGGCCGATGAGGTCGTTGAGGTCGAGCGAGCGGAGCAAGAACCGGCCCTTGCCGGAATACGCGAGCAGTTGGCGCGTCAGCCCGCCGGCCTGGGCGACCCCGCTGAGGACCGTGGCGAGGTGGTAGCGGGCCGGGTGCCCGGCGGGCAGCGCCCCGACCGCCAGTTCCGCGTGGCCCAGCACCCCGGCCAGCAGGTTGTTGAAGTCGTGCGCGACGCCGCCGGCGAGAACCCCCAGCGCCTCCAGGCGCTGGGCGTCCTGCATTTTGCGCTCGATCGCCACGCGGTCGGCTTCGGCCTGCCGGCGCTCGGTGAGGTCGATCCCGACGGCCTGGTACTCCTCCCCGGCCGTGGTCGCGATGCGCCGCGCGGTCCAGCGGTACCACCGGCACGAGCCGTCCGGCTTGCGGATCATCCCCGACGCGCCGGACGCCGGTCCGGACATCGGCTGCGGGATCGGGAGGTCGGCGACCGCTTCGGCGCGCGGCATGTTCGGGATGAGGTCGAGTACGGACCGACCGAGGAGCGTCTGCCGCGGCATGTCGAGCAGCTTGCAGAGCGTTTCGTTGACGAACGTGAGCGTACCGTCGGCGGTGTAGCGGACGATGGCCGCGGGGGTGCCGTCCACCAGCGCCTGGTAGTCGGCCGCGGCCGTTGCCAGCGCCGCTTCGGCCCGCTCGCGCTCGGCGATGGTGGCGGTCATCGCCAGTACGACCAGCGCGGCGGTCGTGGCCACCCCCCAGATCATGAGCATTTGACCGTGGGGGCTGATTTTCACAAACGCGCCGCTCCCGGAGATCGTTCCGGCGACCGCGATGGTGACGAGAACGAGGACGCAAAGCGCACCGACCCGGAGCTGCTCATTCAGCCCGATCCAGATGAGCAGCATGAACGACGGGAAGATCATCACCCGGCGGACCGGCGTCGCGAGGAGGTCGGTGAACGCCAGTGCGGCGAGTGCGACCGTGAACACCAGCCACCCGGCGGCGCGAGCCGTGGCGCGGTCCCAGCGGGGCCACGCGGCGGTCAACAGCGGCGGGGCGACGAGCAGCACGCCGGCGGTGTTACCGAGCCACCAGACGAGCCACATCGAGAGCCATTCGGTGTGGGGGAGGCCGGCCGCGGCGCGCCAGATCAGCCCGTTGAACGCAGTGACGGTCATCCCCACCGTGCCGGCCATCAGGAACGCGTACAGCGCCCGGCGCCCGGTCTCGGCGAAATCGAAGCGGAGCCGGCGCAGGATCACGACCGCGAGCGCCGGCCCGACGACCTTTCCGACCGCCAGGCCGCCCGCCGCCCACCAGGGGAAGAGTTGGAGTTCGCACGCCAGCGCGCCGAGCAGCACGCCCGGCCAGTACCGCAACCCGGCTCGGTAGAGGACCGCGACCGCGATTCCCGCGGGGGGCCAGATGTACGCGATGTGACTTTGCCCCAGGGCCAACAGCAACCCGGCCCGCGCGCCGAGGTAGTACGCGACGGCGATTGCCGCCACAACACCCAGGTACGCGGTCACGGCCCGCACGCGTAATCGGTGCGGTTCGACGACCGGAATCGGGGTCGGATGGTTCATCGGTGCGACAATGGCCGGCGAGTTCGGGGTGCTGGGTCGCTCTAACCTAGCCCGTTCTCCGTCCGTTCTCTCGCACATTCCGCTACTTCACAAAGTTGAGGCGGGTCGGTTCGCCTTACACCTCACAATTGAGATACCACCCGACGCACCAGCACCCGGAGCTGCTTCTCGGCCTCGTTGGCCGTGGCGATGATGTCCGGGATGCTCACGGGTTCCAGGGCGTCCGGGAGGCACTGATCGGTAATAACGGATATGCCGAGGACGAGCATTTTCGCGTGAACTGCGACGATGACTTCCGGCACGGTGGACATTCCGACCACATCCGCCCCGATCATCCGCAGGAACCGGTACTCGGCCCGCGTTTCCAGGTTCGGCCCGCTGACCGCGACGAACACGCCCTGATGGCAAACGATCTGCTCCTCCATCGCGATCTGCCGCCCGAGTTTGAGCAACCCGCGGTCATAGCAGTGGCACATGTCGGGGAACCGGTCGCCGAGCCGGTCGTCGTTCGGCCCGATGAGCGGGTTGTCGCCGAGCAGGTTGATGTGATCCTCGATGAGCATCAGATCACCCTTGTTCCACTGCGGGTTCATCCCGCCGCAGGCGTTGCTGACAACGAGCGTCCCGGCGCCGAGGGCCTTCATGACTCTGACCGGAAACGTCACCTGCTGGAGCGAGTAGCCCTCGTAGAAGTGGAACCGACCTTCCATGACGAGGACGCGCTTGCCGCCGAGCGTCCCGCACACGAGTTGCCCCTTGTGCGAGGGCGCGGTCGATCGCGGGAAGTGCGGGATCTCTTCGTAAGGAATGACCACATCGGTCCGAATGTCTTCCGTGAGCTTGCCCAATCCCGTACCGAGGATGACGCCCGCGGCGGGCGTGTGCGGCCAGCGCGAGCGGACGGCGGCGGCGGCTTCTTCGATCTGGTCGAACAGTGCGGCCATGGGAACCAGGGGTCAGAGGACAGGAATCAGGAGTCAGGAAGCCGGAAGCCGTCCGACGCCTGGTGTGGGTTGGAACCTCGCCGATGTTGTACAATCACGACCGTTGCTGTGTCTGGTCTGACTCCTGATTCCTGTCTCCTGACCCCTGGTTCCTATGGCTGTCAACTTACCCCCGCAGTACCACGATGCCGAGGCGCGATACAAGAAGGCGCAGACGCCCGAAGACAAGCTCACCGCGCTCAAAGAGATGTGGGTGATTCTGCCCAAACACAAGGCCAGCGAGAAGGTTCAGGCCGACCTCAAGACCAAGATTTCCGAGCTCACGGACCAGATCGAGCACGCCAAGCAAGGTCCAAAGAAAGCCGCGCCGGGCACGTACAAGTTCCCGCGACAGGGGGCCGGGCAGGTGGTGTTCGTCGGCCCGCCGAACTGTGGGAAGTCGCTCCTCCTTTGCAAGTTGACGAAAGCGACGCCGGCGGTCGCGCCGTACCCGTTCACGACGCGCGAGCCGGTGCCCGGGATGATGGACTACGAGGACGTTCGCGTTCAACTCATCGACTTGCCGCCCGTCACGGCGGACCACTACGAGAACTTCATCACCGACGTGACGCGCCACGCGGACGCCGCCGTGTTGTTCCTCGACCTCGCGGACGACGACGGCCCCGCCGCGACGCGCGCCGCGATGGACCGGCTAAAGCTCGCGCGCCGGGAACTGGTGCCGCCGGGCACGGGTCATGGCGACGACCCCGCGGTGTGGGCCATTCCGACGATCCTGGTTGCGAACAAGTCTGACGACGAAGCTGCCGACATCCGGCTCGAAATCGCCCGCGAGGAGTTCGGGACGCAGTTCCCGCTTCTGGTCGTTTCGGCCGAACGCGGTGACGGCCTTGGCGCGCTCCGCAAGGCCGTTTACGACGCGCTGGGTGTGATGCGGATCTACACGAAACAACCGGGCAAGCCCGCGGACATGACCAGCCCGTTCACACCCCTGATCGGGGCGACGGTCGCGGAACTGGCGGGTAAGGTTCACCGCGACCTGGAGGAGCAGGTGAAGTCGGCGCGCGTGTGGGGCACCGGAGTCCACGACGGTCAAACCGTCGGCCGCGACCACGTATTGCACGATAGGGACGTGGTCGAACTGCACACATGAGGGCATGGTGATGGCGATACAAGACATTCCTCCGGTGAAGATAGGGACGCGATGCCCGGCCCGCGTCACTGAACTCACACCCACCGGATGCCGACTCGCCCTTGATCTTCGCGCGATCGTACCGGGTCGATACGAGCGTCCCGAGGCTAACCTGCTTTTTGAAGAGACAGTTGCACACGAAAGGGCGCGTTTGTTGCGTGTCGGTCAGCGAACGGAGGTCGTGGTGATTGATGATCCTCCGACCAGCGCGTGTCTCTCCGTCTCACTTCCTGCCAACCCCGTGTGGCTGTCGTGGAACAACGGCACGGTTCGCCAGTTGGCTCAGCGCGTTCGCGCATACGGCGAAACCGTGCTGCTTCCGGTGCTCGCGGACGCACTTGAAGAGGCCGGTTGCACCGACGCCGCGTTACTCGCATACTGTCGGCAGCCGCAATCGGAAGTGCTACGGAGTTGGGTGGCGGAATTGCTCGCCACGCAGGAATGACCTCGCCACTGCGCCGGTCGCTGCGCGCGGAGGTGGACGAATTACATACGTGAGACCCCCCACCGTTTGCGGATTCGCTGGTGAGGCACTTCAATCTCCTTCCATCAGTGGAGAAAGCGTCTTGATGGAACACATTCCGGCGATCCACGCGGCGAAGGTGGGAATGCGCTACCCGGCGCGGGTGGTGGGGATCATCACGACCGGAAAAGCGTGGACCGGGCTTCGTCTGGAACTGGACCTCAGCGCGCTCGCGCCGGGCCGGTCGCCGACCTTGAGCGCCGACCTGCGGTACGCACAAACCGTCGCGTGGACGATGGCCCTCGCGCTCACCGTGGGCGATGAACTGTCCGTTGTGCTGATCGGCGTCGAGCGCGACATTCTCCGGCTCTCCGCGTCGCTCCCGGCCGAACCGACGTGGCTCGAATGGAACAACGGCACCGTGCGCCAGCTCGCCCAGCGCATTCTCGACACCGGTGAGACGGTGTTGCTTCCCGTACTCGCAGACGCGCTTGAGGAAGCTGGGTGTACGGAGGCGTCGTTACTCGACCGGTGCCGCGCGCCGGAGGACGAAGACCTGAACTGGCTCGTCACGCTCCTCGCGACGCAGGAATAAGGTGGTGTCTCAAGTCCACAGGTCTCAAGTCGGCAAGTCGAAGGCGGTCTTTGACTTGGGACTTGCGGACCTGGAGACTTGAGACTTGAGACTCTACGAGGAATAACGTTCTTTTCCCAACGCCGCGTGGGCGGTTAGAATGCGAACCGATCTTTCCCCCCGTTGCGGGAGACCCACCATGCGCCGTCCGTACCTCTGGGTGATCCTCTGTGCGTCGTTCGGCCTGATCGCGCCCGCGGCCGATCCGAAGATCGAAGCCCGCGAAGCGCTCTGGGCCGCCGTTCGCGCGGGTGACGAGAAGGCGGTCGCCGCGGTGCTCGACAAGGGCGCCGACGTGAACGCCAAGAACGAGTACGGCGTTTCGGCCATCTGGATCGCGACGAACAAGGGAAAGACCGAGGTTCTCGAACTGCTCCTCGCCCGCGGGGCCGACCCGAACGCCCGCGACGGCATCTGGTATCAAACGCCGCTCAGTCAGTCGCTCGGCAAAGTGGAGAACGTGAAACTGCTCCTCAAGGCCGGGGCGAAGGACGTGGACGCGGCGCTCATGGCGAGCGCGCCGCGCGGGAACGTGGCCGTGGTGCAGGCGCTACTCGATTCAGGCAAGGTCGGCCGCGACGCGCTCGACGCGACGCTCTTTTCGCTCGGTGAGTCTCAAAAGGAGATCCGCGAGGCACTGACCAAAGCCGGGGCGAAGCCGCTGCCCGCGGTGGCCGAGAAGGACCGCGAGGCGTGGAACCAGCTGGCCGGCACCTACGAAAACGAGTACGGCACGTTCCTGAAGGTCGAGATCGCCGACAGCGGATTAGTAACCGGCACCGCGACAAAAACCGCGTGGAAACCGACTGCCCCGAACACGTTCGCGCAGCTCGGCGGCGAATCGAACGTGCTGGTATTCGAGCTGACCGCGGGGAAGGTGTCGCGCGTGACGCTGAAGCGGTTCACGGCGGAAACGGCCTACTTCCCGCAAGGCTCGAAGCCGGTTCCGAAGGCGCCCGCGGCGCCGAAGGACATCGCCGGCGGCAAGGCGATCGAACCGGCGAACTGGCCGCAGTTCCGCGGCGTGTCTGCGTCGGGCGTTGCCGACGGGCAAGACCCGCCGCTCGTCTGGGACATCAAGGAGGGCACGAACGTCCGCTGGACGACACCGATTCCGGGACTGGGTCACTCGTGCCCGGTCATCTGGGGTGATCGCGTGTTCCTGACAACCGCTGTGGGCGGCAACACGGACGTTCGCGTCGGCAACTACGGCGACCCGAGTTCGGTGAAGGACGACAGTAAGCTCGTGTTCCAGGTGATTTGTCTGGACCGCATCACGGGAAAGATTCTGTGGACGAAGACCGCGTTCGAGGGCGTGCCGAAGATCAAGCGGCACCTGAAGGGCAGCCACGCGAACTGTTCCGTCGCGACCGATGGCCGGCGCGTCGTCGCGTGCTTTGGCTCCGAGGGAATGTACTGCTACGACTTCGACGGTAAACAGTTGTGGTCGCGCGACCTCGGCACGCTCGATTCGAGTTTCGCGCTCGAGCAGCAGTACGAATGGGGCTTCGCCGCGTCGCCGATCCTCCACGAGGACCGCGTCATCCTCCAGTGCGACCTGAGCAAAGACTCGTTCATCGCCGCCTATGCCCTTTCGGACGGCTCGCGGTTGTGGAGTACGCCGCGGGACGAGATCCCGTCGTGGAGTACGCCGACGATCTGGCGAAACGCGCGACGGACCGAGATCGTCACGAACGCGTCACAATACGCCCGCGGGTACGACCCAGCGACCGGCAAGGAGCTGTGGCGACTCGACAAGCGCTCGGAGGCAACTGTTCCGGCGGCGATCGTTACACCGGAACTGGCGTTCGTGGTGAGCGGGAACCGACCCATTCAACCGATCTTCGCGATCAAGCCCGGCGCGACCGGCGATATCTCGCTCAAAGAGGGCGAGGGGAAGAACGAGTTCGTCGCGTGGGGCAAGCTCCGTGGCGGACCGTACATGCCGACGCCGATCGTCTACGGGCCGCACCTGTACACGATCGGCAACAGCGGGATGGTGACCTGTTACGAGGCTGCGACCGGGAAGGAGATTTACAAGGAACGCGTGGGCGGCACGAGCTACACCGCTTCGCCGGTGGCCGCCGACGGCCGGTTGTACTTCACATCCGAGCAGGGCGAAGTGCGGGTCGTCAAGGCCGGGTCGACGTTTGAACTGCTGGCCGTCAACAAGATCGGCGAGTCCTGTCTGGCGACGCCGGCGATTTGCGGCGGCGCGCTGTTCGTGCGGACGAAAGACGCGATCGTGTGTGTGGGCCGCAAGTGAGTGCGAGTGGTTGGTCTGATGCGATCCCCACCGACGGCCTCATCTTCAGCCCCGGAGGGGCGGCCGATGTTAGCCCAGGGTGGAGCCGCAACGCGGCGCAACCCTGGGTACGCGACGCGAAAAAAGAAACAAGCCCCGGAGGGGCGACAGAACGAACGGCGAAGGCTCTGTCGCCCCTCCGGGG
>CAZBXY010000203.1:0-514 GCA_964495365.1 uncultured Frigoriglobus sp.
CATCGCCATGAACGGGATGCGCGTGTCCGGACGCACGAAGCACGCATACGGCTTCCCTTCGGCCGCGGCGTGGATCATCTCCGGCGCGTAGTCGCTCGTGCCGCCGCTCGGCACCGTCTCGGCGGAGATGAGGCCCGGGAAGCGGATGCAGCGGAAGTCCACCTTGCCGCTCATCGTCTCCGCGGCGAGCTGCTTGTAGTGTCGCGAGTAGTACCTCCCCAGGTGTTCGCAATAGAGCTTGTTCGCGCCGTACATCGTCGTCGGCACGTTGAAATCGTCCTCCTTCACCTTCCCGGCGGCGTTTTTCGTTGTCAATGTCGGTAGCCCGAACGCGGCGACGCTGGAGGGGTAGAAGAACGCGACCGGGCGCCCGTGGCTCTCGCCCTGCTTCTGCGCGAACTCCAGCAGGTTCAGTGTGCCCTCGACGTTCACCTTGTGCGCGAGTGCCGGGCTGAACTCGCTGCGGGTCGAGAGCAGCGCCGCGAGGTGATAGACGCGATCGACCTCGTACTGC
>CAZBXY010000203.1:524-14886 GCA_964495365.1 uncultured Frigoriglobus sp.
CGCGCCGTCGAGGATCGAGCCGTTGACGGCCTGCCGGACCTTCGCCGCGGATTCGAACGGCAACGGGTTGAGGTCGAGCGTGACGATGGGCCGGTCTGGGTCGCCGGCGTGGAGCCGACTGATGAGCGCGTGGCCGATCTCGCCCGACGCGCCGGTAATGAGGACAGACGGTTTGCGTGACATGCGGAACTCCGCGGGGATGCGAAACAGGATACGGAATCCGCCCGGTCACAGGGAACGGCTCTGCGGCGTGTCACACTTGTGTGATTCTGGAATCGCTGCTACGCTCAAACACGAATCCACTTCTGTTCAACCTCTCCGAGGAACCGCCATGACCGCTCGACCGCTCGCGCCACCGGCCCCGACCCGCCGCGGGTTCACCCTGATCGAACTGTTGGTCGCGATGGCCCTGATCGTGAGCATCATGGCGATCCTGACCCAGGCGTTCGGGACCGCGGCCGAGAGCTTCCGCGACCTGAAATCGATCGGCGATCAGGCCGAGAAGCTCCGCGGGGCGGCCCTGACCCTGCGCCGCGACCTCGCCGAGGCGCACTTCGACGCGGCGAGGTTGGCCGCCGACGGGATTCGCACCGGGCAAGTGGACCGCGAGGAGGCGGCCGAATTGCGGCGCCGCTACGAGGCACTCGCCGAAGACATCGACGCATTCGACGAGGAACTCGCGGAGGTGGAAGCGAAACTCGTGAACCCGGCGGAGAAGCGCATCGTCCGCCGGGCGCGTGGCTACCTGGACCGGCTTGCAATCGCCACGCGCACGACCGCCGCGCTGTTGGAACTGATCGAGCGCGACCCCGACTGACGCTGCGGCTACTTCTTGGTCACGAGCCACTCGGCGAGTTCCTTGATCTGCGCGTCGGTGAGCGTGTCCTTGAACGCGGGCATGAGTTTCGTGTCGGGTTTGACGCTCTTGGGGTCGCGGATGTACTCGGCGAGCCATTCCGCGGTGCGCCCGGGGCGGTTCGGAATGTCGGTGAGGTTCGGCCCCTTCGACATGCCGACGCCCGGCCCGCCGGGCTGCCCGGCCTGCGCGTGGCACCGCGCGCAGTGCTGGTCGAACGTGCCCTGCGGCCCGGCCGCGACCGGCTTGCCGTCCCCGCACCCCGCGAGCGCCCCAAACGCGACAACGAGACCGACCACGACCGCGCAACGCCCCGCCATGACAAACGCCCCTGATGGGATGAGCCGGACGAAGTCAGTGTAACGAAGTGCGGAAGAGCGTCACGCTGGCGTACTCACCTCGCGCCAGCGGGCGCGGACCTGATCGGGCGTTGCGGTGCCGGTCACCCCGATCTGCTGAATGGTGATCGACGCGACGAGGTTGCCGAACGCCGCGGCCTGCTCGTGCGAAAGCCCGCTCACCATCGCCGAGGCGATCCCCGCGGAGCAACTGTCGCCCGCCCCGCAGATGTCGATGGGGCCGGAGACGGGATACGCGGGCACTTCGGTGAACGGTGAACCGAGCACGGGTCCGGCATGTCCTGAACGAGCCACGAGAATACCGAGTTCTCCGCGCGTCGCAAAGACGACTCGATTGATCTTCGCGACCAGTTTTAAGCAAGCTGCTCGCTCCATTACAAGGACATGGTCGTACTCAACATCCGAAATTGCCTCATCGATTTCGTTCTGATTCGGCTTCACACACACGTTCCGAAACAGCCCGATCCGCTCGCGGCTGTCGGCCATCACGAACTTCGTCGGGTCGTCGCCGGCGATCTTCGCCAGGTGCTCTCGTACGCGCTTTGTCACTACGCCGCAGTCTTCTTCGCTCACCTGATCCAGTACGAGTAGCGCGTCGAGTTGTGGCCAGGCCTCGTCGAGCAGCTCGATGAGGTGTTCCTGAATGGCGTCCGGCGTCGGGGTGCGGTTCTTGATGTCGAGCCTGTTTAACTCGTCCTTGGCAAGCATCGGCTTCGTGTAGGTCGGCGTGCGGCGGCTCGGCGCCTGAATGATGCCCCCTTGCTCCACCGCGGGCAGCGCGCGGAGCGCCTGACGCAGCTCGTAGCCCTCGCCGTCGTCGCCGATGCACGCGATGGGGTAGATGCGCCCCACGCCCAGCGCCGCGAGGTTGTTGATCACCGTCCCCGCGGCGCCCGGGTAGCTCCGCACCTTCACCACCTGGTACGCGGTGAGGCCCGTCTCCACCGAGGGTTCGTTGAGCCGCGGGTCGATGTCGAGGTAGCGGTCGAGGAACAGGTCGCCGAGTACGCCGACCGTGCGGTTCGGGATCGTGGCGAGGATATGGTCGATGAGTTCGGTGGAGAGCATGGGGTACTCGCTTCGCTCGCGGTGATGGTGTGAGTGCGAGTGTGAGTAAAAGGCCGAAGACCAAACCAAGAACGGTTGGGCCTTCTGCCTTTCACGCTTCACTTGTCTTCACTGCCTTCCGTCTTTGTTCTTCACCCACACTCACACTCACACTATCACTCCCCGCCTAATACTGCACGCGGAGGCCGAACGTCATGCCCTGAACGGTAAATTCCTCGGCGCGCCACAGAAACGACGGCCGGGCCTGGGTGCTCGGCGTCGGCATCGCGACGAACCGGGCGTTGCTGTCGTTCACGACCCCGTCGATCTGGCGCCCCGCGCGCACCGCGCTGCTCAGGTAGGTCAGCGAGTACCCGAACGACACCTGCACCCACCGGCTGAAGTTGTAGGTCAGCCGCACGTCCAGATCCTGCGAGTAGGCGAGCCGGGTGCGGGTGAACGTCCCGGTGTTCAGCGCCCGCGCGTACAACCCGCCCGCCTGGATGTCGGCCGGCCCGCCGGCCGGGATGCTGCCGTTGAACCCGACCAGCTCGACCCGCTGGCCCACTCCGCCCACGCCCGATTTCGTGGTGATGTCCAGCCCGAACCCCGGCTCGTCGCCGCCCCAGCGGCTGTTGAAGCCGACGTACCCGCCGTAGAACGTGTTGCGCGTGCGGATCGAGTCGCGCACGTCCACGATCCCGCCGCTGGGGAAGACCGACGGCGAGTCGATCGCCAGACTTTCTTGCAGGTCGAGGTACTTGACCCCGACGAGCAGGTCGGTCGAGTCGGAGAGGAACGAGTACCACGCCCGCCGGACGTTCCCGTCAAACCCGTACAACCGGCTCTGGGCCACGACGACCACGCCGCCGGAATACTGATTGGGGAGCGACGCGAAGAGCGAGGTGTTCGCGCCCGACCCGGCCGCGACGTACCCCTGGGCGATGGCGAACGGGGTGCCGGCGTTGAAGATGGAATAGGACCTGTTCTCCCGTTCCAGGGCGAACCCGCCCACGTCCAGACCGAATTTCTCCCAGTTCGCGCCGACCCGCGCGCTGATGCCGCTGAGGGCGTCGAAGTTGATCCGGTTGTTCCGCGGGAAGATCGTGACGCCCCCGGCGCCCGACGACGTGTTCGCTTGCGCCGCCGGGACCGCCTGAACGAGCGGCACCGTGCGCATCGGGGTGTACCACATGAGGAGGTAGTCGCCCGTCGCCCAGAACCGCGGGCCGGTCATGTCGAACGGGCGAGTCTCGGTCAGCGCGCCGGTCGGGATCGTGACCGGCTCCGGGGAAAGGTAACTGGTTGCGGGGGGTTGCGGGGGTTGGGCGACCGCACTCCCGGCGGTCAACAGAACGAGCGTTCCGGTGAGGCGTATGGTGCGCATTGGGATCTCGCGTGTTGGCCCGTCCGCGACGGGTGGAAGAAACACGCGGATCATATCGAAGGAACGAGATCGGGGCGTTGAGCCTGAGTCGCGCGATTGCGGGGTTGTGAGGGTTTGGGGCCCCGCACCGCCGATACCGATTACCAACTCCATCGGACGCCGTCGGTCCGATGCCCCTCTTCTACGGCACGGTGGCGAACTCGGTGCCGGTGCGCGGCGGGGACAGTTCGCCCGGACCGGTGTCGGGCGGGCGCACCGCCCACGCGTCGCCGGCGGCCATCTGGTAACCGATCAGGTACATGCGCTGCGATTCGTCGTGGTCGAACACCATGCTGTTGGTGCGGCCCTCGAAATCCGTCGGCAGCGCCAACATGCGGAACCGCGACCGCGTCACCCCGCACAGCGCGTACAGCCGCAGCGTGTCGGCCCGGAACAGCGCGTAGAGCGTGCTGGACACGGCCATCACCATCGACTCCAGGATGCGCGGGGCGCCCTTCCCCGGGTTCGGGTAGGTTTTGCCCGCCGAAAGTACCCAGATCGCCGACCCGGGCGGGAGCGGGCCGGGCGTGCGGACGAACACCTGCGCCAGGTTCCCGGCGTCGGCGTGCAGCTCGTGGTACCGCACCCCGTTCACGGTCACGTCGAACTCGACCGGCGGAACCAGCCCCGGGATCGAGCACGCGGCGAGAACCACCTTGCGGACCAGTTCCAGCGAGTCCGGGCGCCCGGACGTGGCGATCGCGCCCACGTCCCACACCACCATCTTGTGCGTCTGCACGTTTGTGGTGGCGACGAACAATCGCCGGCCCTCGGTGTGCGCGGTTTGCAAATCGGCGAGCACCGCCTCATCGAGCCGGTGCTCGAGGAGCCGCTTGAGCGGGCGCGACGACATCAGCCCGGCCCCGGTCACCAGCCCGCGGGCCGGGCGCCACACGTACAGGTCGGTGCGATTGAGGTTGAGGAAGATGTCGGCCAGGAGCGAATCGTACTTCGGGCCGAGGAACGCCATGAGCGCCGTCGGCGCGCCGCTGCTGACCCCGGTGGCCACATCGAACGTCGGCCGGTGCCCGGACGCGGTCCACCCGCACAGGGCGCCGGCGGTGAACGCCGCGTACTTGCCGCCCCCGGACACGCACAGCACGTTCAGCGGCTTGTCGGCCGGGCCGTCCGGCGCGTCGCCCTGCATGGCCAGCGCCAGCCCGGACACGGCGTCCGCGGCGTCGGAGTGGTAGTCGTCGGTCTGCGTGCGGTTGTACCACACCTTCGCGGCCACCGGCGCGGGGACCGCGGGACCTTTGTCCAGCCCGACGCACCCGACGATCACGGCCAATGCGAGCGCAACCGCCAGCGCGAGCCAGCGCGCGCGGCGTGAAAGCCCCCAGCCTCGCCCGGACGAGCCGGTCCCCATGCCACCCCCAGCAAACACTCTCGGCAGTCGCCGGGGGATAGCGTTCGGGGCGCAGCGGGTCAAGCGTTAAGTTGGTGCGTAAAGACCCCTCCGCAACCCCTCCCCTGAAGGGAGAGGGGCTAAAACACTCGGTTCTGAAGCCCCTCTCCCTTCAGGGGAGGGGTTGGGGAGGGGTTGTTTTGGAACGAAACTCACACGTCCGCGCGGACCGTTTTGCGGAACACGGTATCCTCGCGGTACATCCACTCCCCGCGCGTCAATAGCCGCTCGCGCACGTCGTCGGGCAGCTCCGGGTCGCGCAGCGCGTCGAGGTTCTCCTCCAGATACTCCCCGGTCGAAGGCGCGGTGAAGCACGCGGAGACGCCCAGCGTGTTCAGCGTGAACCGGAAACAGTCGCTCGGCCGAAACGCGGGATCGAGCAGCCGGCCGTAGCACGTGTTATTGAACGTGAGGATCGACGTGCCGCGATCGATCGCGTGCGGGAACACCTCGGTCTCGGCCTTGCGGTGCGCGGCGCTGTGTCGCACCATCACCGGGTTCCAGCCTTCGAGGATCGCGTCGCGGGCGATGCCGCGGTTGTGCGTCGAAAGCCCGTACACCTGAACCAGTCCGTCGCGTTTGAGCTTTTCGAGTGCGTCGCGCACGTCCGGCAGGATGCGTTGCCAGGACTGCGTCCAGAAGATGAGGAAGATGCTGAGCCGCTCCAGTTTCAGATTGCGAATGGCGCGCTCGACATCCTTACGGATCTTCGCCGGGTCGGCCTCGAACGTCCCCGCGAGGACGTGAACCCCGCGCCGGTCACTCGGCGCGAGTCGCGTCATGAACCGCGTGAGCGTCGCGTAGTTCGGCTCCCAGAAGAACAGGTTCACACCCGCTTCCACCGCTCGAACGAAGCCCTCGACCGGCAGCCCATAGTGCCCGGAGACACCGAGCGGCGACACCACCGGTCCGCCGGGGCCGAGCGTGCGCGGCCGGATGAGGGTGATCGTCGGGAGGGCAAGCGGTTCGACCTTCTCCCGCGGTTCCGCCGGCGGCTTCCACGGCACTTCCGGCGCGAGGTTCCAGATCGGCACGCGGCACAGCTTCGCGGCGCGGGCCAGCACGACCCACGACGTTTCGCGCGTCGGGTCATCGATCAGTTCCTTCGCGCGTTCGAGCGTGAGCGCCGCGGCGCGGGCGTGCGGGTGGTCCGGCGGGAACGGGGGCGGCACGTATTCGGGTGGGGTGAGTAGCCGCGGTTGGTGCCGATCCAAATCCGCTTGCACTTCCTCCGCGGAGAACGCGTCGCCGATCTGCGCGACCGCCCACCGCAAGGCCGCACCCGCGGGCGATTCCTGGGCGAATATGTGTTTCGCGACCGCTTCGATCCGTTCGAGTTCGATCCCACCCGTCAGGGCTTCGATCGTCGGGGCGGTGTCCTCGCGCGGATCGCCGAGCCTGGCGATCGCGTCGGCCCAGTGTTCCGGGGTGCCGTCCTCGCGGAGCGCGCGAACCACCCACTCGCGAACGCGCTCGTCCGAATGGTTCACGAGCCGCGCGAGAACCGGGAGCGCATCGCGGCGCCCGGCGCGGCCGAGGAGTTCGATGTTCCGCGCGAGAACGGCCGCGTCCCAGTCCCAGAACGGACACCACGACTGCGGATCGAGGCCGGGCCGCTCCGGGGGAACTTCTCCGGTCCAGCGATAGTTGAGGTAGTCGCGGAGACGAACCGCCTTCGCATCGTCGCCCGCGAGCAGGCGCAGCACGCTGTCACGGCGGTTCGGGTCGCGGCCCCACTCCTCCAACACAAGCACGAGCGCGTACCGCACCCGCCAGTGCGGGTCTACCACCGCCGGAACCAACGCGGCCCCCTGCCGACCTTCGGCGAGCGCATTCACCGCCGCACGCCGCACCTGCCAATACGGATCAGTCGGCAGAAGCCGTGCGAGTGCGCCGTGCGTCTCGACGAACAGCCCCCGCCGCGTCACCTCGCCGGCGGCGTAAATCCGCACCGTCGGGTGCGGGCTGGCGAGCGCGCGAACGACGGTATCGGCCACCAGTTCCGACGAATCGTGTTCGAGCGACCGAAGGGCCGCGAGCGCCGCGGTGGCGCTGGTTTCGGGGTTCAGCACCCGTTCGACCAGTGCTTCCACTTCGGCGCGTTCGGTCGTGCCGCGGAGCAACTCGGCGGTGGGCGCGGCGAACTCCGCGTCGAGCAGGGCATACGTGCGGGCCAGCGGGTGATCGTGGGGAACGCGCATGTACTGATCTTACCGACCGCAGGAGCGTCCTTCACGACGGTGGTCTTGGTGTTTTGCGGCCTGAAGGCGTTCCCGACGCTACTTCGGCCCGGCGAACTGGTATTTCTCGCCGAGCAGTTCGCGGGTCATGTGGATGATCTCCTGCGCGTGCCCGCGGAAGTGCGCCACGCTCCGCACCGCGGCCTGAAGCCCAGTCCAGTCGTTGTTGTTGACGCGCACCACCTGCGCCAGGCGCTCGTCGGTCGCGGCTGCGACTGCGGCCTTCGCCTGTGCGATTACTTCGGTGAGTCGGCGGAGCAGTTCGGCCTTCGGGAGCGGGTCGCGGGCGTCGAACTCGCCCTGGCGGTTGCGCGTGTCCGGCGCGCCGCTCAGGTTATCCGCGATCATCTGCTTCACGTTGCCCGTGAGGTGCAGGAGCAAGTTCCCGATCGCGTTCAGGCCGTGCGCCCGCCACCACACCTGTTCTTCGGAGAGCTGGTTGACGCAGTGTGCGATCCGCGACAGCGCCGCATCGAGTTCGTCGCCGATCGCGTGGTTCAGTGCGTCCCGGAGTTCAGTTGCCATTGGTGTTTCCTCAAGGGTGAATTGCCCACACGGCCCAGAGTGTGAGACCGAAGCCGAGCCGCAGCCCGATCTGCACCGACACCCACCACAGCGACGCCTTCAGTGTGGACTGGTACTCGGTGAGGTTCTTCTTCACCTCGTCGTCCACCATCTTGCGCGGGTTCACGATGCCGAGCGTCAGCGCGCGGACGAGCGGCCCCTTCCACCCGAGCCACGCCTCCGCCTGGTCAAAATACTTGACCGTCTCGTCGTGGTCGAACTTCCCCACGCGAACGACGAAATAAAGATCGACCAGGACCATCGGCACGAGCGGGACGAGGATCACCGGCACCCACCACCATTCCGCTTGCAGTTGCTCGCCGGTGAGAACCGCCTGCGGGAAGATCACCCGCGACGCGACGAGTTGCACCACCGTCAGCCCCAGCGCCAGGAGCGCCGGGCGGAAGAACGCGCGGTTCAGGATCAGGCTGCTGTGTTCGGACAGCCGCTGAATGAGTTTCGGCCACCGCCCGCGGACCGCGATCAAGAGCCGGATCGCGCTGACGTACACGGTCCAGCGCCGCACGAGGCTGATGAGGAACATCAGCGTCACGTAGAAGTCGAAAATGCGGATCAGGTTGAGCGGTTGCTCGGGCGGCATCGCGGGCACTCGCGCGAAGAGTTCATCGGAGTTGTATCGACTTGCCGCGGCTGGCAACTTGACCGGCGTTCCGCGGGCGTTTACTCTCTGCGAACCTCCTCCCGGGTTCACCATGCCGCGACCGGTCCACGTTCTGCTCCTCGCCGCGCTGCCGCTCGTCTTCGGGTGCGGCGGGCCGCAACCGCAGTTCACGATCGTCGTCATTCCGAAAGGGTTGACGCACGAACACTGGCAATCGGTGCGCCGCGGGGCCGAACGCTGTGCCGCCGATCTCGCCGCGGAAGAGGGCATTCACGTCCGCATCATCTTCGACGGCCCGCTGCGCGAGCGGGACGCGGTGGAGCAGATTCGGATCGTCGATCGGCGCGTCGCGACCGGCGCGAACGGGATCGTCCTAGCCCCGCAGCACAGCCACACCATGACCGCGTGCGTGAAGCGCGCCGCCGACGCCGGCGTGCCGGTGGTCGTGATCGACTCCGGCCTCGCCGAGATGCTGCACTCCGTGAAGTACGTCGCCACCGACAACTACAACGGCGGGTGCCTCGCGGCCGAACACCTGCTCAGCGAACTCGCGAACCGGGGCAAGACGAAGCCGAAGCTGATCCTGTTCCGCTACGCGGTCGGCTCGCAGGCGACCGAGGACCGCGAACGAGGCTTCGAGGACACGGTCAAGAAGCTCTGTCCGGGCGCGGTATGGCTCTCGACCGACCAGTACGCCGGGGCGACCCGCGACAGCGCGATGCGTGCCGCCGGGCCGCTCGTGCTGCGGTTCAAGGACGAAGCGGACGGCATCTTCGCGCCGAACGAGTCCTCCGCGACCGGGATGGCGGAAGTGCTGAAGTCGCAGGGCGCGAACAAGAAGGTGCTGGTGATGGGCTTCGACGCGAGCAAGCCGCTTCTCGACGCGATCCACGAGGGCGACATCGTCGGCAGCATCCTTCAAGACCCGTACCGCATGGGCTACATGTCCACGTGGTACTGTGTCGAACACCTGCGCGGGCGCGACATCAACAACGGCCGGCGCGACATGAGCGAGAGTACGAAGGAGTACCTCATCACGAAGGAGAACCTGACGAGCGCGTTCACCCGCGGGCTGTACGACCCGGAGGCGCAGGCGAAGCGCGACTCGAAGGTGTGGCGCACCGGATCGAAGACGCCGGTGAAGGAGCGGTAAATGCAACCTAACCCCCTAACCCCCTTCCCTGAAAAAGAAGGGGGAACCAGAGAGCCTTCTTCTGTCTTAAGCCCCTCTCCCCCTGGGGGAGGGGTTGGGGAGGGGTCTTCGGCAGAACCTAACCCCCCAACCCCCTTCCCTGAGAAGGAAGGGGGAGAAAAACCCAAGCCGTTGCCGCGGAACATCGTGCGCGAACAGAAGGTGCAACCCAATAAGGTCGCACGCGCGAAAGAACTGCGCCGCGAGATGACGCCGGAGGAACGGATCGTCTGGGAGTGCGTTCGTGGGAACTGGCTCGGGTTCCACTTCCGCCGACAACAGGTGATTGGCGGCTACATCGCGGACTTTTACTGTCATGCGGCGGGTTTGGTCGTCGAATTGGATGGCGCGGTCCATGACAACCAACAGGAAGAAGACGCTCATCGGACCGCAGTGTTTGAAGTGATGGGAATTGAAGTAGTGCGGTTTCGCAATAGCGAGGTAACACGGAACCTCGCAGGAGTATCGGAGCAGATCGCGCGGAGGTGCCGGGAGCGGGTGGAGAAGAAACCTAACCCCCCGGCCCCCTTCCCTGGAAAGGAAGGGGGAGAAAGAGAGCCGGTTTCCTCTCTTCGCCCCTCCCTTCTTAGGGGAGGGGCAGCGAGCGAAGCGAGCGGGGAGGGGTTAGAACCGAAGAAGGAAGCAGAAGAGCGCGGGGAGGCGTTCCGCCCATGACCCCGCGGCTCCGCATGACCGGCATTCGCAAGAGCTACGGGCCGACGGCCGCGCTGCGCGGGGTCGATCTGGAACTGCTACCGGGCGAGGTTCACGCGCTCGTCGGCGAGAACGGGGCCGGCAAGTCCACACTCATGAAGGTACTCAGCGGCGCCGAACAACCCGACACTGGCACGATGGAGTTCGACGGCGCGCCGTACCATCCGACCGGGCCGCAGGACGCGCGCGGGCGCGGCGTCGCGATGATCTACCAGGAACTCGCGGTCTGCCCGGACCTCACGGTCGAAGCGAACGTGATGCTCGGCCAGGAGCGGAGCACCTCGGGGTTCCTGTCGAAGAACACGAACCGCGCGTGGGTCGAATCGGCGCTCAAGCAGCTCGGCCATCCGCGGATCCACCCCGACGCGCCGGTGTCCGCGCTCTCGCCGGCGGAACGACAGGTGGTCGAGATCGCCCGCGCGCTCGTCGGGTCGGTCCAACTGCTCGTGCTGGACGAACCCACCAGCGCACTCACGCAAGAAGACGCGCAGACCCTCTTCGAGCTGGTCCGCGGGCTGAAGGGAAAGGGCGTTACGGTTGTGTACATCAGTCACTTCCTCGAAGAGATCGAAGCGGTCGCGGACCGGTTCACGGTACTCCGCGACGGGCAGGCGGTCGGCAGCGGGCGCGTGGGCGAAGTCTCGCGCGAGCGCATCGTGGAAATGATGGTCGGGCGCACCGTTACCGAGCAATACCCGCGAACGCCGCACACCATCGGCGAACCGGTTCTGGAACTGCGCGACCTCGCCGGCGACGAACTTCCCGCCGGCGCCAGCCTGACGCTCCGGCGCGGCGAGATTTTGGGCGTCGCGGGGATCGTCGGTTCGGGCCGCACCGAAATGCTCCGCGCGGTGTATGGACTGGACGTCGTTCGCGCAGGCGCGGTGAAGGTCGGCGCCTACAGCGGCGAACGCACCTCACCCGCGGAGCGCATCGGCCAGGGCGTCGGGATGGTGAGCGAGGACCGCAAGACGGAAGGTCTGGCGCTCGATCTTCCGATTACCGATAACGTGGCTCTTAGCCGGCTCGACAGCACCGCCGGGTTCCTGTCGCGCGCGAAACTGCGCGCCGCGGTGGGCGATGTCCTCTCGCGCTTCGGTGTGAAGTTCCGCGACGCGAACCAGGCCGTCGGCGAGCTGAGCGGCGGGAACCAGCAGAAGGTCGCCGTCGCCCGCCTGTTCCACCAACAGGCCGACGTGCTATTGCTCGACGAGCCGACGAAGGGCGTGGACGTGGGCAGCAAGGCCGACATCTACCGCAAGATCGGCGAGGCCGCGGCGGGCGGGAAAGCGGTCCTCGTCGTCAGCAGCTACCTCCCGGAGCTGTTCGGCGTGTGCGATACGCTCGCGGTGATGTGCAAGGGCAAGCTGACCGCCGCGCGGTCCGTTGGCGAATGGACCCCGGAGCAAGTGATCGCCGCGGCGACCGGAGCCTGAAGGATTTTTTCTTGTGGCACAGGCTTTCCAGCCTGTGTCCCAGCGACCTCAGCACGGGCTGGAAAGCCTGTGCCACAAGAAAAAAGACAGACCCGCTGAAGCGGGTCACTACGAACGAAAGACGAAGACTCTCCATGACCACTCCTGCCGAACCTCCCGCGCTGCCACGAGCGACGGCCCTCCCGGCGGGGCCGTGGGTCGGGTTCGTTGCGGTGCTGTTGCTGTTCACCGCGCTCATCGGATCGCAGGGCGGCTTGGGCACGTTCCTCAGCGGCGGGAACCTGCGCGTGCTGTTGCACGAGGGCACTATCCCCGCGATCGTCGCGCTCGGGATGCTGCTCGTCCTCATCAGCGGCGGCATCGACCTGTCGGTCGGCGCGGTCGCAGCGCTCGTCACGGTCGTGACGATGAAGGTGTTCACGGAGATGTACACCGCCAACGGCCCGTCGCCGGCGAACAGCCTCTTCGCGGTCGCGGCCGGGGTACTCGCGGGCGGCGCGTGCGGTCTCGCGAACGGCTTGCTCATCACGCAACTGAAGCTGCCGCCGTTCGTGGCGACGCTCGGCATGTTCGGCATCGCCCGCGGCGTCGCGGTGTGGCTCGCGGAACGCAAGATCCTCGCGTTCCAGATCGGGAGCACGCCGGAGTGGGTGAACACGCTCGCGTCCACGCTAAACTCGCTCACCAACCCCGGGCTGTGGTCGCTGGTGCTGCTCGCGGTCCTCACTGCGGTCCTGCTTCATCTCACCGTGTTCGGCCGGCACCTGTACGCGGTCGGATCGAGCGAGGCGACCGCGCGCCTGTGTGGCGTGAATGTGGCGCGAACGAAGCTGCTCGTGTACACGCTCGCGGGGCTGCTTACCGGCTGGGCCGGGGTGATCCTGTTCGCGCACAGCAACAGCGGGAACGCGACGCTCGGCGAGCAACTCGAACTCGACGTGATTACCGCGGTGGTGATCGGCGGGGCGAGCCTGTCGGGCGGGCGCGGCACGGTGGTCGGGGCGATGCTCGGCGTCGCGATTCTGGGCCTCATCAAGAACGGCGTGAGCCTCTTCGACGTGCCGGTGGAGATGCAGTACATCCTGATCGGCGTGCTGCTCTTGGCGAACGTCAGCCTGAACCGCTGGCGCCAGCAGAAATGAGTTCTTTGACGAGCAATCGCCCTTTTTTCGTGGCACAGGCTTTCCAGCCTGTGCTTGCCAATCGATCGCGAGCGCAGCGAGAGATCGACCTCAACCTTCTGGGGCTACGGGAATGAGTTTGTTGCGGTGGCCGCTCGCTTCGCTCGGACCACCGGATTGAAAGCACAGTCTCGAAAGCCTGTGCCACGAAGACCCCAAACCAAGCACCGGCTCGTCGGAGACTACACCCACCCGTCCGGCAACGACGTGTTCGGGAAGATCGCCCGTGCCTCGTCCAGTATCTCGCGACGCGCGATCGCGTCGTAGCGGTCCGAGAAGTGGAACAGGATCAGCTTCCCGATGCCGGCTTTCGCGGCCATAGAAGCCACTTCCTCGGCGGTCGAGTGCATCACCGCGTTCGCGAGATCGGCATCCGCAGCACGGTACTGACTCTCACACACCACAGTGTTCACCCCACAAAGCGCCTCGGCGAGCGTGTCGCTCGTCGCTGGCAGCATTCGGAAGTCGGTGAGGTACGCGATCGAGTCACCCGGCGTGGTGACGATCAATTCCGCTTGCAGCGCGCCGAGCGGGTGCGGTACGCCGTTCACTTCGATCGTCTCGCCGGGCGCCACGACTGCACCGCGAAGGCGCTTCAACCACGGTCCGGGCTTGAAGCCCTTCGCGAGCAGCTTCTCGGTGTTCACGTTGACGCGCGCCAGTTCGCGCACGATGTACCCGACCGACGGCGTGCCGTGATCGAGCAACACCGCTTCGACCGTGAACCCGTCGCCATCGATGATGGTGCGGTCGCGCCGCGGCCACTCCACGCGCACGTTCATCGTTCGGAACCCGTCCTTCGTGAGGTACTTCGCGTCCCACACCGCGTCCGGGGCGATCTCATGAACGAGCCACTCGCCCTTCTGCTTCTCGTCCACGAGGTTCCACATGAACCCCTGGAGCCGGTGGTGAATCACCGCGCCGCTGCCGTGCGGGACCCAGACGCGGTTCTCCTTATTCGTGCGATCGAAGTTGACGCGAAAGAACAGGTCGAACCCCGACACATGATCCATGTGCAAGTGCGAGAAGCACAGGTGATCGACCTCGCGCAGTTCGGACGGCCCGACCTGATGCGGGCATCCGTCGCCGCAGTCGAACAGCAGCCGCGATTGTGACTGGCCGGTATCGACCTTCACGAACAGCGCGTTGTCGCGCCCTGGAGAGCCGAGAACCTGGAATGTGAGGGGCATGGCTGCTTTCCAAAGTAGTAGGCACACTCCGTGTGCCGTTGCGATACGAGAGGAGTAGCAACGGCACACGGCGGCGGCGTCGATCTCGTCGTGCTGGTGCGGCAGGGCGCCATGGATGCCGTGGGTC
>CAZBXY010000204.1:0-14814 GCA_964495365.1 uncultured Frigoriglobus sp.
TCTTCGCGAACATCGTGCTGGCCGACGAGATCAACCGCACGCCGCCCAAAACGCAGGCCGCGCTGCTCGAAGCCATGCAAGAGCGAAAGGCCAGCATCGGCGGTAACGATCACCCGATGAAGAACCCGTTCTTCGTGCTGGCGACCCAGAACCCGATCGAGCAGGAAGGGACGTACCCGCTGCCCGAGGCCCAACTGGACCGGTTCCTGTTCCTCATCAAGGTCGATTACCCGACCGACGAGGAAGAGGAGCAGATCATGCGGCAGGGCACGACGGACACGAAGGTGACCGTGAACCCGGTGCTGTCCGGGGAGGACATCATCGGGCTTCAGCACGTCGTCCGCCGCGTCCCGGTCTCCGACAAGGTGTTTCACTTCGCCAAGCGGATCACGCGCCTCTCCCGCCCGGGCACGCCCGAGGCCGCGGAGTTCGTGGAGAAGTGGCTCACGTGGGGCGCCGGGCCGCGGGCCAGCATGAACCTGATCCTTGCCGCGAAGGCTCACGCACTCTTGCGCGGCTCGAACCACGTCGCCGGCGACGACGTGGTCGCGGTGGCGACCCCGATCCTGCGGCACCGGCTGATCCTCAACTTCGCCGCCCAGAGCGAGGGCGTGACGATCGACGAGGTGATCCGCCGACTGGTCAAGAGCGCCGCGAAGGCGGTTGCGGCTTGATGGGCGAACCCCGGACGCAAGTCCGGGGGTGTTCCGAGTACCCGCAGCCACCCCCAACATCACCCCCGGACTTGCGTCCGGGGTTCGCCCGGAACCCCATGCCGAGCTACCTCGATCCCCAAGTCCTCGCCCGGGCCGAGTCGCTGGGCCTGAAGGCCCGGCAGGTGGTCGAGGGCCTGCGCGTCGGCGACCACAAAAGCCCGTACAAGGGGTTCTCCGTCGAGTTCGTCCAGCACCGCGAGTACGTCCCCGGCGACGACATCCGTCACATCGACTGGAAGAGCTACGGCCGGAGCGAGCGGTACACCATCAAGCAGTACGAGCAGGAAACGAACTTCACCTGCCACCTGCTCGTGGACGGCTCGAACTCGATGCGCTACGGGAGCGGGGCCACCAACAAGCTCGAGTACGCGAAGCTGCTCGCCGCGTCGCTGTCGTACATGGTGATCCGCCAGCGCGACACGGTGAGCCTGCGCGTCTTCAACACCGGGTGGGTGGCCGAGCTGCCCCCGAGTAGCCAGTTGGGGCACATCAACACCATCACGCACACGCTCGAAGACACGCAACCGCGCGACCGGACGAACATCGGGCCGCTGCTCGACGAAGTGGCCGACCGCGTGGGCCGCCGCGGGATCGTGTGCCTGATCTCCGACTGCCTCGAAGAACTCGAACCCATTCTCGCGGCCCTGCGGCACCTCCGGTTCCGCGGACACGAGGTCATTTTGTTCCACGTATTGCACCCCGACGAGGTGCAGTTCCCGCTCGACGGCAACGTCCGATTCATCGGCCTCGAAGGGTTCGAGGAACTGATGACGCGGCCCCACTTATTGCGCCCGGCGTACCTGCGGATCGTGAAAAAGTACCTGGAGGAGATCCAGCGCGGGTGCGACGGCAGCGGGGTGGACTACGTGCGCCTGATGACCAGCCGCCCGCTCGGCTCGGCGCTGGCCGAGTACCTCGTGAAGCGCTTGCAAACGGGGCGGCGATGACAAGAGAAGAACCTAACCCCCCAACCCCCTTCCCTGGAAAGGAAGGAGGAGAAATACCTTCGGAGTCCGTTAACGTTGAAGGAAGCGCGGGAGGCAACGCGCGGCCGTCCCCCCCTTCCTTCTTAGGGAAGGGGGCCGGGGGGTTAGGTTCTTCGCGGCGCAAAATCGCCCTGGGTCTCGCGGTTGTTCTGGGCGCGTTCGGTCTCTGGTACTTTGTCATCCGCGAGCCGGAGCCGAAGGACGATCTGGGCCGGTTCCAGGGACAGTGGCAACTGGCCGTGCCCGCGCTCGACCGCGAGGGCAAACCGGGCGCCCGGCCCACGCCGGTCACGATCCGCGTCGCCGGCGATCGGTGGGTACTCACCGCCAACGGCCAGGAACGCGGGCGCTACGCGGTGACGCTCCGGCCGGAGGCGAACCCCAAGGAAATCGATCTCGTGCAACTCGGCCCGGACGACAAGCCGACCGGGCAGCGGTCCCGCGGGGTGTACACGATCGAGCGCGGACGGGCGAAGGTCGTTCACACCCCGGAGCCGGACCCGCGCCCGACCGATCTGGACACCGAAGACGGCACCGTCTGGCTGTTGGAACGAGTGAAATGAGGCCTCTCATGCGATTGTTCGCCTGTGGTGTGCTGGTGGTCGCGCTGGTCGGGTGCGGGAAGAAGGCCGAGCCGCCCGCGCGCAGCAACCCCGAACGGGACCGGTTGCAGGGCGTCTGGGCGGTCGAGTCGCTCGAGAGCGGGGCCGAACTCGCCCCGCCGGCCCGCAAGCACCTGACCGAATCGAAGCTCCACGTCCGCGAAGACCGGTTCGCGCTGGGCGCGGGCGACGAATGGGAGTTCGCGACGTTCGTCGTCGATCCAGGCCGCGAGCCGAAGGGGCTGATCCTTTCCGAATCCGACCCGGACGGCAAACCGCTGGGGTCGGGGAAGGGTATCCCGCGCCCGCCGCGCACGCGCGGGGCCATCTACAAGTTCGACGGCGACACGCTCGTTCTGGCCCTCCCGCGAGTGTTCGACTCGGACTCCGTGCCCGCGCCGGCGGACTTCAAAGCCGACCCGGGAAAGAATGTTCTGGTGCTCCGGTTCGTCAAAACAACTGAGGACCCGCGCACGACGTGGGACGTGAAGCCGAAGGACGCGAAGAAGTAACCGCTGACCGAGTTGACGCAATACGGAGCGAGAGCGGCATTGACCCGGCGCCCGGACGTCCAATCGGGTAATGAAATGACGCGCAACCGAATCACGATCCTTTTACTGACCGGCGCGCTAGGCGCGCTTGTTGCGGCGGCCGCCGTTCGGTACTGGACCAACACCCGTTCCGCTCCGCCGGCCGAACCGCCGGCGTTGAGCCTCGAAGGCGTTCAGGGTACCTGGAAGGTAGTCAAGGTCGAGTCGCCCGGCCGGTTCTTGGTCCTCTGGGGGCTCGCGCTCGACGAACTACCCGTTGACGAAATCGTGGTCCAGGGGCAGCTGGTGACCGTGTCGCAATTGGCTACTCTTGCTCGCACTATTACTCTTGAGGGGCCTGGTTTCTCTCACGCCCAACACACCGGGCAACTCGGCATCGCCTGTGCCTACTGCCATACGGACAAGGGCAACGTTCCGGCGGACAAACTGTGCATGAACTGCCACCAGCAGGCCTGGGAGGGCGCCAAACTGCTCGACCCGGTTCGAACCGGTACGGTGCCCGCGCCCGCGCTCGTCGATCCGAAGTTTCGGCTCGAATCGTCCTACCGGCTGACGCTGGACACAATGAAGTCGCCCGTGCAGGCGGACCTCGTCGCGTGCGACAAGCACGGGGTGCCCGTCCGCCCGGAACTGATCGGGCGGGCGATCGTCAAGCACGAGGATGACACGCTGGTGATTGCCGTCGCGGTCGGGGGCCCGGCAGTCGGGTTCCGACCCGACGAATTTAAGGCGTCCCCCGTGGGGCCGAACCGCCCGGCGGTCTTCCTCCTGACCCTGAAGAAGTAACCGCACCCCGCCCGACACAGGTTTCCCGCGATGACGTTTCTGGCCCCGATGATGATGCTCGGCGCGGCGGCGGTCACCATCCCGCTGGGGCTGCACTTCTTCTACCGCGCGCGATACCGCCCGCTGCCGTGGGCGCCCATGAAGTTCCTCAAAGAGGCCATCGAACAAACCAGCCGCCGGCTCCAGTTCCAGGAGTGGATTCTTCTCGCGCTCCGGTGCCTCGCGCTCATTCTGCTGGCGCTGGCGCTGGCGCGGCCGGGGCTGCCGTCGGCGGCCAGCGGCAGCGGGCAGCCGATCGACGCCGTGTTCATTTTTGACACCTCCTACAGCATGGCCGCGAAGGACGGGGACAAGACCCGGCTCGAACGGGCCAAGGAAGCGGCGCTTGGGATCATCGACACGCTCCCGCCCCGGTCGTCGATCCAGATCATCGCCTGTTCCGACCGACCGATCTCTCTGGGGCCGCTCTCCTCGACCAACCGCGACCAGGCCAAGCAGATCGTTCAGGCGCTCGAAGTCACGAGCCTCTCCACCGACCTGCTGCCGGGGCTCTCCGCAGCGCTCGAGGCGGCCGAGGGCGGAACCGCAACGACCAAAGAGGTTTACGTCTTCACCGACATGCAGAAGACCGGGTTCGAGCGACAACAGGGGGCCGTACGGAGCAAGTGCGAGGAGATCAAGGCGAAGGGGAACCTGATCTTCATCCGGTGCGGCAACGTGGACCGGAAGGTCGCCAACGTGGCCGTGATCGACGCGCAGCTCCTGGCCGCGATCCCGCACACCCGGACCCGGGTGCCGTTCAAGGTGACACTCAAGAACACCGGGCGCGAGCCGCGCGCCGGGCTGACGGTGTCGCTGGAACTCGACGGCAAGGTGCAGGACTCGTTCCAGGTTCCGGACCCGATCGCGCCCGACGACACGGCGACCGTCACCCTCACCGGCGCGCTCGAGGACGCCGGCGTCCGGCTCCTGGCGGTCCGCGTCGAGGGCGACGGGCTGGAGGGCGACAACGTCCTCTACCGCGCGGTCGGCGTGCGCGAGAAGGTGCGGGTGCTGCTGGTCGCCCCCCAACAGCGGTTCGACCAGAGCGAAACCGAGGCCGGCGACTGGTACGCCCGCAAGGCGCTGGTGCCGTTCGACGCGGTGCGCGACCGGGAGAAGATCGAACGGTACTTCATCGAGACCGAGTCGGTCGCCCCGGGCGAGGTCGGGCCGGAAAAGCTCGCCAACAAGGACATCGTGTACCTGTTGAACGCCGCGGTTCGGGCCGACGACCCGCTGAAGGGGCTGTCGCCGGCGTTCGTCACGCGGCTCGCGGAGTTCGTCAAGAACGGTGGCGGTCTCATCATCGGGTGCGGCGAAGGGGACGCGAAGGAGATGGGCCGCGACCCGGACCGCGACAAGGGCACGCACAAGGACGCCTACAACAGCGTGCTGGGCGGCGCCGGGCTGCTCCCGCTGCCGCTGGGCGACGTGCGGAGCGCGCCCGAAACGGCGATGTTCACGCCCTCGGCCGCGAGCATCGAGGCCACGTCGGTGTTCGGCCCGATGAAACCGTTCGCCGAGTGGCTGGAGCGGGCGAAGCTGTCAAAAATGGTCGTGCTGGACGAATCCCCCAGCGCCGCAGCCGGCGCCCGCGTGCTGCTGCGGACGACCGACAACGCCCCGCTCGCGGTGTCCCGCGTCGTCGGGCAGGGCGAAGTGATATTCTTCGCCACGTCGCTTGATGAAACGTGGGGGCGAATGATGTCGGACGGGCAGTTGGCGGTGCCGATGACGACGCACCTGATCGCCCACCTGACGGCCCGCAAGGTGCCCGGCGGGACGCGGGCGGTCGGCGATACCCTGTCGTGGTTCCCGCCCAAGCAGGAGAGCGGGTTCGAGCTGATTAAACCGCTCCCGGCGGGCAAGATCGGCGAGAAGGTGCGCCCGCGGGTGAAGCTCGGCGAGGCGAAGATGGTGAACGACCGCTTGACGGCCAGTTCGAGCGATACGCTGGTCGCCGGCGAGTACGCGATCGTGCCGACCGGCGCCCCGGACCCGGTGGGGCTGGAGGGCGAGACCGGGATCGCGTTCGTGCTCAACCCGGACCTGCGCGAAACGGAAAACCTCGATTCGGCGACCGACGGCG
Source organism: uncultured Frigoriglobus sp. (assembly GCA_964495365.1). GTDB lineage: Bacteria > Planctomycetota > Planctomycetia > Gemmatales > Gemmataceae > Gemmata. The sequence continues at coordinate 5,773 of CAZBXY010000204.1, forward strand.
AGGTGGAGAAGTTGATCGGGTTCCGCCCGACGATCCTGGCGGCCGGGGCCGACACCGGGTCGGTGGTGCGCGACCGCCGCACCCGCGGCGAGTGGACCGAGTACGTGTTGTTGTTCCTGTTATTGTTGTTGGTGGGCGAGGCCGTGTGGGCGTGGATGTGCGGGCGAGCGTGGTAGGGGCTGCGGAGGACAGAGCCACAGAGGACAGAACCACAGAGGAGAGAACCACTGAGGACAGAACAGAAGGCAGAAGGAATGTTCGGTTTTCAGCCCCGGAGGGGCAACCGATGTTAGCCCGGGGTGGAGCGAGTCTGCGAGCGCAACCCCGGGACGCGATCGCCATTGAGATCGAAGCCCCGGAGGGGCGACAGAGCCTTCGCCGTTCGTTCTGTCGCCCCTCCGGGGCTTGGGATTGTTGGGTTCCCGTACCCGGGGTTGCGCTTGGCCTTCGGCCGGCGCTTCACCCCGGGCTAACATCGGTCGCCCTCCGGGGCTGAAAAACACGGCTCGTTTGTTCTGCCTTCTGTCCTCATTGCCGAGCGATCCGAATACGACGTAAGGACGAAATGAACACCGCGTTCGTACTCCCCCTATTCGGCGAGCTGCAGACCCGCGGCTGGTTCTATCGCGAACTGGCGGTCGCACTGGGGTTGCTCGCGGTCGTCGCGGTCGGCGCCCTCTACGCCCTGGAGGCCGGACGGCTCGGGGTCGTGCGCCGGCTCGCGCTCGCCGCGGTGCGCATGGTGACCGTGCTCGTCGTCGCGTTCCTCTTGTTGCGCCCGGTGTGGGTCAGCGAGGCCACCGGCGACAAGCGCCGGCCGATCGCGGTCCTGATCGACGCCTCCCAGAGCATGGACGCCAAAGACCCGCGGCCTGCCCTCGAGGACCAGTGGCGCGCCGCGCTCGCCTTCGGCATCATCCCCCCCGACAAGCCGTTCCCGACCGAACCGATTTCGTCGGTCGTTCAGGGAAAAATGCCCGACCCCAAGCCCAAGCGGATCGAGGTCGCCCGGCAGGCGCTGACGAACTCGAAAATCGACCTCCTCAACCGGCTCCGGGCGCACGGGCCGCTCGAAATCTCCACCTTCGGCGCCACTCGCAGCGGGCGCGACGCGCTGGCGCTCGACTGGCTCCCCGCGCTCGCCGCCGACCAGCCGCGGACTGCGCTCACCGCGTCCGTGTTTGAACTCTTGAACCGCGACGACAACGAACAGCCCGCGGCGGTCGTGATCGTCACCGACGGGCGCGACAACGCCAGCACCCGGAGCTTCGCCGACCTCGCCGCGCGGTGCCGCGAGCGCCGCGTCCCGCTGCACATCTACGGCGTCGGCAGCTCGTCGTTCGGTCAGCTCAGGCTCCGCGACGCGGGCGTGCCGGAGTCGGTGTTCCTCGACGATACCGTGGTGATCCCGGTGCGGTACACGGTCAAGGGCATCCCGGAGGGCGCCGGGAAGGTCGATATCGTCGTGAAGTTCGGCGACCCCAAGGGTACGCTCGGCGTGGATTACTTTGTCGTCGCCGAGAAACGGAACATCCCGGTCCGGGAGGGCGACGACCTGCGCGAAACGCTCACCTTCGTGCCCACCAAGGAACACGCGGGGCTCAAGAAGCAAGAAATTACTGTGGAGATCACGGTGACGACCGACGGCACCACCGTCGAGACGCTCACCGACGCGGTGACCAAGCCGACGCAGGTCGTGACGAAGAAGTTGAAAGTGCTCGTCGTGGACGGCTTACCGCGAGTGGACTTCAAGTTCCTCCAGCGGGCACTCCTGCGCGACCGGCGCGTCGATCCGCGGTTCTTCCTCACCGAAGGCGACCGCGAGGCGATGCGGTCCGGCTACCCGTGGTTCGTCGAGTTCACGCGGCAACTCAACGGCACGCTCAGCCTGGAGCGCGAGGAGTTCCGCAAGCTCATCAACGACTTCGACCTGCTCATTCTGGGCGACATTCCGCCGAAATTCTTCTCGGTCGAGCACCAGCAACTGATCCGGGAGTTCGTCGCCGAGGGCGGCGGGCTGATCCACATCGCCGGGCGGTGGAACGCGCCGCGCGGGTGGCTGGGCGGCGAACCGGGGCAGGCGTCGATCGCGGACGTGCTGCCGGTGGAGCTGAAGCCGAAAGAGTTCGGCCCGCTGCCGCCGGGCGGGCGGTACTACCAGCCGTTCGTTCCGGTGCTGGCGCCCAGCGCGGTCACCAACCCGCTCGTCGCGCTCGAGGACACCGCGACCGAAAACGAGGAAGTGTGGGCACGCAACCCGACCGTGCCGGCCCCGGCGCCGCGGGTCGGCGCCAAGCCGCAACTCCCGCCCCTGGACTGGTACTACCCGGTTGCCAAGCTCAAGCCCGGGGCCGAGACGTTCCTCTTGCACCCGACGGCCCGCACCCCGGACGGCAAGCTGATGCCGCTTCTGGTCGGCGGGTACTTCGGCAAGGGGTACGTGCTGTTCTGCGCGTTCGACGACACGTGGCGGTGGCGGTTCAACGAGGCCGACCGGTATTTCGGCCGGTTCTGGAGCCAGTGCGTCTATCAGGCCGGGGTGCCGCGCATGGTGGGGACGAAGCTCACGCAGATCTCACTCGACACGCCCGAGCCGCAGCAGGGCAAGAGCGGGCAGGTGTACGCGCGGATCCTCGACGACAAGTTCAAGCCGTTCGGGACCGAGAAGATTGTGGGGAAACTGGAGCGGATTGACGGCGACGCCGGCGAGAAGCTGCCGGACGTAGAGCTGCGCAAACTCGACGGGCAGGACGGCGAATACGTGTCGCCGCTGCCGTTTAACAAGGCGGGCCGCTACCGGCTCTCGGTGGACCCGGGGAACGGCTCGCCGGCGGCGATGGAGTACCGCGTGAGCCTGCCGCCGGACCACGAGCAATCGCCGGGGGCGATGGCGGAAGCGGAACTGATGAAACTGGCCGCCGAGAGCGGGTCGAAGGAGAAGCCGGGGCGGTTCTACCACGAGGAAGACCTGTACCGGTTGCCGGCGAACGTGGAGCCGCAACTGGCCCCGTTCGCGCGCCGCGACGAGGTCGTATTGTGGAACCGCTGGGCGCTGTTCCTCTTGATCGGGCTGTTGTCGGTGGAGTGGTTCCTGCGGAAGTTCAACGGGCTGAGTTGAGGCGCTTCTGCTCCCACGGTTGACGCTCAACGATCGTTCCTTCGGACATGACGATGACCAACCTTCTCGGACAACTGACGCGGTGGCGACGGGTCGAGCAGCTCATCCGGCTCGCCTGGGGCGGCGCGCGGTGGGTCGCTATCGTCGGCGTCGTACTCGCCGGCGCGTGCCTCGTCGATTGGCTCGCCGACCGCTACCTCGGCTCCGAATCGTTCCGCAAGTTCCGCACCGCGACCTGGGTGTTCGCCCCGCGCTCGACCGCGCCCGAAGACTGGTCGCCCGACGCGATCGTGGACGAAACGCCGTTCTGGCTCCGGTTCCTCATGACGAGCGGGCAACTCCTTCTGGCGACGGGACTTGCGTACCTGCTCCTGGTGCGCCCGTGGCGCCGGACGCCGCCCGTCGATGAACTCGCGGGCACCGCGGAGAAGGCGATCCGCGAGTTCGACCACCGGCTCGTCACCGCGGTGCAGTTGAATCGCCCTGAGGCACGCACGCTAGGCATGTCGAAGGTTTTGATCGCCGAAGTGACGCGCGAGGCCGGGGAGCTGGCGTCTCGCCACAACCTCTTGCGCCTCATCGACTACCGGCGGTTGCCGCTCGCCGCGCTCGTCGCGGTGCCGGTGCTGCTCGCCTGGGGCGGGTTCGTACTCGCCAAAACCGAACTCGCGACCGTGTTACTCAAACGCCAGTTACTGCTTTCGGTCGAAATCCCGCGCACGATCCACCTGACGAACGTCTCGCAAGAGGTGTGGCCGACCGGGTCGCGGACCGAGGTCCGCTACCTCGTGACCGGCGAGTTCGACAAGAACATGGTCGGGCGCGTGCGCATCGAACCAGAGGCACGGTACAGGCTTTCGGCCCCGGCGCTGACGGATTTGCAGAAGAAGGTGCCGGAAGCCGTAGGGAAGAAGCTCGACTCGTTGAAAGACAAAGAGCTGACTCAGGCCGAGTTCAAGAACGAGACCGCCAAGATTCTCGGCCGCGAGGAAGCCGCACAGTTCCAAGACACCATTTGGGACAAAGTCGAGTTCGTGTATCAGCCGGAGTTCTACGTCGATCTCAAGTACGACCGCGACATCGCCGACGGGGCGCTGTTCGTCGCGAGTTTGCCCGAATCGACCAGTGATTTCAGCTTCAGCGCCCGACTCGGCAACGGGCGCTCGCGCGAGCGGGGCCGGATCCGGTTCGAGCCGCCGCCGCAGGCCGTTGAACTGGAGTCGTGGCAGCTTTTGCCGAAGTTCCTGGGCACCCGCCCCGACGGCCAACCCTACGAGCGCCAGACCGAGGGCGCCAAGCGCGGCGAGGTCGTGGACGCGCTGCCGATGTCGTCGGTCCGCATCGGCGCGGTGTTCTCCAAGCCGGTGAAAACGGCCATCCTCACTCGCATCGAGCGCGGCGTCGCCGACAAGGACCGGCTGAAGGTCGCGCCCCTGGCGATGAGCGACGACCGCACCGCCGCCGAGTGGCGGTTCCCGACCACCGAGCGGACGATCGCCTACGAGATCAACCTGGTGGACGATCGCGGGTTCACCAACGCGGTGCCGATCCAGCGCAACATTCGGATGTTGGACGACAAGCCGCCGGTCGTCTCGTTCATGCCGGAATCCGACCGGCACCCGGACCCGAACGACTTTTACGGCAAGGGCGACCCGAAGAGCTACGAGTGGGGCGACAAGATGCCGCTGGCCGCCGGCGGGCGCGTCATGGTCATTTATCACGCCAGGTCCGAACAGGGCGTGAGCCGGGCGAACATCCGCTACCGCGTGATCCCCAAGGGCGTCAACACGAGCGCCTACCCGAAGGAGGTTCAGGAGATCCAGCACCCGAGCCAAGACCCGGAGGCGAAGGTGTTCGCCCGGTTGCCGCTCAAACCGGTCACCGCCGACCTGAAGACCGTGGGCAACTACGTGCTCGATCTGGGGCTGTTCGAGAAATCGTGGCAGGGGCTGGGCGAGGACGCCCGCGACCGGGTGAACATCGAGTTCTACTCGTTCCCGGGGCCGAACCCGGCGGCCGACCCGCCCGGACTGGAGGCCGGCGGGCGGTACAACTTCGAGATCGACGGGCTCTTGAAAACGCTGCCCGACGGCTCGACCGCGAAACTCGAACTGGGCGACGCGGTTGAATTGTATGTGGAGGTGTTCGATAAGAACCCCGGGGCCAACCGCGCCCCCGGGTACACCAAGGAGGCCCGACGGAAGCTCGTGGTGACCCCGGAGGAGGCCGTTTACACCCTCCAGATGCGCGACGAACAGAACCGCCGGCTGCAGAACAAGATCACCGAGCTGGTGAAGGACCAGGGAAACGTGTTCAAGGGGCCCAACGCGCCGCCCAAGAAGTGACCCCACCCCAACCCCTCCCCCAAGGGGAGAGGGGCTTAGAACTGTCGCAGGTCTTACTCCCCCTTCCTTCTTAGGGAAGGGGGCCGGGGGGTTAGGTTCTTCGCAGTAACTCTCGCGTAACGCCCGGTTGATTTCCGGTTGCATTGGTTCAGAATCGCCCGGATACTGAAAGAACACTCACCGGGGCGCCACCTCTCTGTGCCCCACCCGCCTCAAGGAGGCCCGCCGATGACCGCCGGTCGCCGTTGCCGGATCACGGCCGCTCTTGCGCTTGCCGTGTCCGTCGCTTTCCTCGCCAACTCCAAGTCGCGGGCTAACGACCCGGTCAAGCAGCGGGACGAGCAGAAGAAGATCCAGGCCCGCGTGGACGAGGCCGCGCGCCGGGCCAATTCCACGCTCAACGCCATGCGGTACCAGCGGCTCCCGGTGAGCGCCGAGCAGAAGATGCTCCGCGAGGTGGCCGACGGGCTGCGGGGCTTGAGTCAAGAGCAGATGGCCGAGGTGCTGACGCACCTCGAAAAGGCCGTGAGCGCGCCGGACGAGAAGACCGCCACGGAAGAACAGAAGGCCGCCTACCAGAAGCACCTCCACATCGTTTCGCAACTGAAGATCATGCTCGGCCAACTGGACGTCATCAAGAACCTCGACGAGGCCGCCGAGCGGCTCGAAAAGGCCGCCGAGAAGCAGATCAAGCTCATCACCGAGGCGCACACCAACAGCACGCTGCCCAACCGCCGCGGGGTGGTGGTCGATGACCGCGACGAACTGGCCACCGAACAGGCCGACCTGCGGACCGAGGTGATCTCGGTGTTCCGGCAGGTGAACAGCATGGTGGCCGCCAAGTTGCTCCCACCGGACCAACTGGCCCGGGTCGAGAAGGCCGAGGCACTGGCCCGCGGGCAGCGGCTGGCCACCGACATGGCCCCGACCGCCGACCTGCTCCGCCGGGCCAGTTTCATCGACGCCGGCGAGCGCCAGCGGCGCCACGCGAAGGAACTCAAAGACCTCGCCGCGGCGCTGCGCACCCCGCCGGGCGACCGGCTTGCGGCCCTCAAAGACGCCCAGGCGAAGGTGGTCAAGGCGATCGACGCGCAGACCAAGGTGAACAAGGACACGACCGAGCGGCCCGACCCGGCCGAGGTCGAGAAGATGCGCCGCCAGGGCACCGACCCGAAGACCGCGCAGGCCAACCAGCTCGCCAACGAGCAGACGAAGGCCGAGTTCGCCACCCGCGACGCCCGCAAGGCCGCCGAACAGGTCGCCCCGGAGGTCGCCGACAAGCTCAAGCCGGCCGAAACGCAGCAGTGGAAGGCCGAGGACAAGCTCCGCGCGAAAGACATCCCCGGGGCGATGGACCCGCAGGAGAAGGCCCTCGACGCGCTGAAGAACGCCAAGGACGAACTCGACCGCCAGATCGCCGCGGCCGAACTCGCCAAGACCGACCCGCTGGCCGCCGTCAAGCAGGCCGCGGAGCGCGTCGAGCAGCTCATCAAGGAACAGAAGGAAGCGAACGCCAAGACCGAGAAGGCGGTCGATAACCCAGCCCGCACCCCGGACGCCGCCAACGCGCAAAAGGACGTGGCGAAGAAGACCGACGAGGTCGCCAAGACCCCGCTCCCACCGAACACCGACGCCAAACAGGCGCTGGAGAAGGCGCTCGACGCGCAGAAGAAGGCGGCCGACAAGCTTGACGCCAAGCAGCCCGCCGACGCCAAGCCGAAGGGGCAGGAGGCGCTCGCGGCGCTCGAAAAGGCGAAGGAAGAGCTGGAGAAGCAGGCGAAGGCCATCGAGGACCGGCGCGCCGACATCGCCAAGCTCGAAGAGCTGAAGGGCAAACTGGAAGAACTCGCGAAGAACGAGAAGGAGGTCGCGAAGGCCGCCGACAAGGCCGCGGCCGACCCGAAGAAGCCCGACACCACCGACATCGGCAAGAAACAGGACGATCTGACGGCGCCCACGAAGGAGGTCGCGAAGGACCTTCAGGAACTGGTGCCGGACGCCGCGAAGAAGACCGCCGAAGCCAACATGAAGCAGGAGGGCGCGAAGAACGACCTCAACATGAACATGCCCATGATGGGCGGCGAGAAGGCGAAGGACGCGGCGGCGAAGCTCGACGACGCGGCGAAGGACGTGCAGAAGAAGCTCGACGAGAAGAAGGGCCAGGAAGCCGCCGACCAGGCCGCGCTCCAGCCGAACAAGATCGACCCGCAACAGGCCGCGCAGCAGGTCGCGAAGGCCCTCGAAGAGGCCAACATGGCCGCGGACAAGGCCAAGATGGCCGACATGGCCCTCAACCCGATGGGCGACAAGGGCATGATGAACGACCCGGGCATGGCCCAGAAGAACATCGCGGACCTTCAGAAGGAGATCGCCAAGAAGGCCGCGGAGCAGAACCTGCCCGAGGCCGCGAAGGCCGCCGACAAGGCCGCGCAGGCGCTGGACAAGGGCGACCTGCCGAAGGCCATCGAGAGCCAGCAGAAGGCGCTCGACGAACTGAAGAAGGCCGCCGAGGCCCAACCCGGCATGATGGGCATGATGGGTGACAAGGGAATGCCGATGCCCGGCATGATGGGTGACAAGGGAATGCAACCGGGCGACAAGGGAATGATGGGCGACAAGGGGATGCAACCCGGAGACAAGGGCATGCAACCCGGTGATAAAGGGATGCAACCGGGCGACAAGGGTATGCAACCCGGCGATAAGGGCATGATGGGCGACAAGGGAATGGGGATGATGGGTGATAAGGGCATGATGGGCATGGGCGGGATGATGGGCATGGGAATGCCCGACGGTCTCGCCAAGCAGCAACAGCAGGTGCTCGACGCGACGAAGGCACTGCAGCAGTCGCAGCAGGCCAACGCTGCGGCGCAGGCCGCGCTCCAGCAGGCCCAGGCGAACGCCCCGATGGCCGTTCAGGGTCAACTGCAACAGGCCGGGCAGCAACTGCAACAGGCCGGGCAGCAACTCGGCCAGGGTCAGCCCGGTCAGGCCGGGATGAGCCAGCAGCAGGCCGCCCAGCAGCTGCAACAGGCGCTCGACGCGCTCAATCAGGCCGCGATGGCCCAGGGGATGCCCGGCGCGCAACCGGGCATGGGTCAGATGGCGATGGCCGGGATGGGCATGATGGGCATGGGCATGGGGATGCAACCCGGCATGGGCATGGGGATGGCGATGGGAATGCAGCCGGGGATGGGGATGGGCATGGGGATGGGGATGCAGCCCGGCATGGGGATGGGCATGGGAATGGCCCAGCAGGGCATGAACATGGGGATGAGCGAGGGCGACATGAACGGCGGCGAGAAGCTCAAGAACCCGCCGTCGAGCGCCAACAACGCCACCGGTGATGGCTCGTTCATCAAGATGCGCAACAAGGACCGCGACAAGGTGCAGCAGACCAGCGACACCCAGTTCCCGGCCGAGTTCCGCGAACTGATCAAGCAGTACAACATCAACATCAAGAACGGAAAGCCCGCCGGCGGCAAGTGACGCCGCGAGCCACTTCGCACAGGAGCTAACCCAGGGGCCGGTGAGCCGATCGCGTCGGTTCACCGGCTCTTCTTGTGGGACAGGCCGCTGGCC
>CAZBXY010000205.1:0-5188 GCA_964495365.1 uncultured Frigoriglobus sp.
CTTTCACTAACCACTAACCACTGACACTAACCACTAACCACTGACACTAACCACTAACCACTGACACTAACCACTAACCACTGACACTAACCACCGCTTACTTCTTCTCTTCCTTCACCACCTTGACCGACTTGATGACCACGTCCTTCGTCGGGACGTCCTTGAACCCCTTCGCGGTGCCGGTCTCGACGTCCTTGATCTTGTCCACCACGTCCAGCCCCTCGATCACCCGGCCGAACACGCAGTACCCGACCCCGTCGGCGGCCTCGGCCTTGTCGAGGAACTTGTTGTCCTTGACGTTGATGTACCACTGGGCGCTGGCGCTGTTCGGCTCGCTGGTGCGGGCCATGGCGATCGTGCCCTTGAGGTTCGACAGCCCGTTGGACGACTCGTTCTTGATCGGGTCGCGGGTCTTCTTCTCCTTCATCCCCGGCTCGAACCCGCCGCCCTGGATCATGAAGTCGCTGATGACGCGGTGGAAGATCACACCGTCGTAGTGCTTGTCCTCGACGTACTGCAAGAAGTTCTTCACGGTGATGGGCGCCTTGTCCTCGAACAGTTCGACCTTGAACGTGCCCATGTTGGTCTCGATGGCGACGACCGGGTTGGCGGCCCGGGCCGTCCCGGCGACCATGCCGAGCACGACGAAGCACAGAACGATCACTTTGACCGACATCATGGTATCCCTCCTGGTTACCCGCCGCGGCGCGGCCCCACAGCCGCGCGCCCGACGGGCGCGTTTCACCCTCCGATTGTATCTGGAACCGGCCTTCAAAGTAGTAGGCACACTCCGTGTGCCGTCGCAACACTATGCGTACAGCGACGGCACACGGAGTGTGCCTACTACTTTGAAAGGCGGGCCGTTGCACACGGCCCCGCGACCGGATACCGTGCTCGTCACCCGCCCGGAGGCTCCTCTCATGCGTTCCGTAATCGCCGTCGTACTGTCCGCTGCGGTCGCTTCGTTCGTCGCGGTGTCCGAACCGGGTTTCACCGCCGCGCAGGACAAGAAGGACGAGAAGAAGGCCAAACAGAAGGTCGATCCGAAGACGTTCATCCCCGACGAGGCGACGAAGAAGCTCATCGCGGAGAAAACGGAGGAACTGCGGAAGGCCGTCGCGGCGCTGAAGGAGAAGAAACTCACGGACGACGTGCTGATCGAGGTCGAAATCTATCTGAAGGCCGCGGAGAACATCGTGCGGTTCGAGGAGTGGCTCGCCGCGGCCAGCGTGAAGTGGGCGCTGACGACACTCGATCAAGGTTTGGAACGCGCGAAGCAAGCGGAAGGTGGGAAAGCCGTCTGGCGCGACGCCCCGGGCAAGTGGGTCGTGCGTGCGTACCGGTCGCACGTGGACAACTCGATTCAGCCCTACGCGGTGTTGCTGCCTGCCGACTACGGCAAAGATCCGGAGAAGAAATGGCGACTCGATGTCGTTCTGCACGGCCGCGACGCGTCGTTGACCGAGGCGAAGTTCATCGCCGCGCACCAGGGGAACGCGCCGAAGGACTTGGGGTACGTGCAACTGGAGGTGTACGGCCGCGGGAACAACGCCTACCGGTGGGCGGGTGAAGCCGACGTGTGGGAGGCTCATAACGACTTCGTGTGGCGTTCGGAACGTACTGATCCCGCCCGCGTTGTTCTTCGCGGGTTCTCGATGGGCGGCGCGGGCACATGGCATATCGGGTTGCGCTACCCCGGCGATTTTTGCGTGATCGGCCCGGGCGCCGGATTCACCACCACGCACGGCTACATTGCGAACTTGCCGAATGAATTGCCCGACTACCAGGAGAAGTGCCTGCGCATCTACGACGCCTACCTGTATACGGAGAATGCGTTCAACGTTCCGGTGGTCGCTTACAGCGGCGAAAAAGACCCACAAAAGAAAGCGGCCGACAACATCGAGAACGCATTGAAGGCGTTCAGAGAGCCGGTGAAGTTCACGCACCTCGTCGCACCGGGACTGGAACACCAAATGCCGAAGGAATGGCAGGAGAAGGCGGAAACGGAATATCGCAAGTACGCGGACACAGGGCGCGATCTCGATTGGAAGCGTATTCGGTACGTCACCTACACCAGCGGTTCAGCTCGTGAGGTTTATGTTAGCTCACTTGAAAAGATGTACGAAAAGGCCGTTGTAGACGCATCGAAGGCCGAGCGGAAGTTCTCCGTAACAACGCAGAACGTGCGCCGCTTTTCGTTGCACGAACGGATGCCGCTCAGCAAGATGTCCAAATATACGGTTGATGTGGACGGACAACGAGTGGAATTCACGACCGGGGCCACCAAGAAACAGTTCTCTCTGTCTTTGGAAAAAGTGGACGGGAAGTGGATCGATGCGGACGCGGATGAGGCGGTCGCCCGGCGTGAGAAAACGCTGGCGAAGGAGCGGGGGCGATCAGGGCCGATCGACGACGCCTTTCTCAGTCGGTTCATCGTCATCGGACCGAGCAACGACGAGGGCTATCCCGCTGCCGCGATGAAGCAGTTCGCCGCGCTGTGGGATCGGTATTTCCGAGGAAAGTTACCAGTTTCCCCTGCGGACCTGTCTGGCGTGAAGGAAGTGCGAACCCTCGTCCTGTTCGGCGACCCGCAATCGAATCCCCTCATCGCGCGGGTGCTGCCCAAGTTGCCGATTATCTGGACGAAGGAAAAGCTTGTCGTCAACGGCGTCGAGTACGACCCGAAGACGCACGTGCCGGTACTCATTTACCCCAACCCCTCGATGCGAACCGGTTACGTCGTCATCAACAGCGGGCATACGTTCAAGGAAGCGGACCTGAAGGGCACCAACGCGCTCCTGTACCCGCGATTGGGCGACTGGGCCGTCATCAAGCCCACGCCGACCGACAAAGACCCGGCGGCGTATGAGGTCGTCGCAGCCGGGCTGTTCGACGAGAATTGGCAGTTCCCCAAGAAGAAATAATTCCGAGAATTTACTTGACAATAGTTCACTTATCGCCAATAGTTCACTTGGAGAGATTCCCGTGCAAATCGTGATCGCGACCGCACTGCTGTTGACCGCAGGCGCGGAAGAGAAGTCGTTTGTTGCCCCTGGGGCGAAGATCGAGAAGCTGTGGTCGGAGGGCGAGTTCACCGAAGGGCCGGTCGAGGGGCCGGACGGGTGCGTCTATTTCTCCGACATCGGCAACCGCGTGATGCGCTTCGACCCCAAGAGCGGGAAGACGACCGTGTTCCGCGACCCCGGCGGGCGCACCAATGGGTTGAAGTTCGACGCGATGGGCCGGCTAATCGCCTGCGAGGGCGCGAACACCGGCGGCGGACGCCGCATCTCGATCACCGAGAAGGACGGCACCGTGAAGACGCTCGCGGACAGGTTCGATGGCAAGCGGTTCAACTCGCCCAACGACCTCACGCTCGACAGCAAGGGGCGGATCTATTTCACCGACCCGCGATACGTCGGCGACGAGAAGCGCGAACTCGATCACGAGTCGGTCTACCGCGTCGATCCCGACGGGAAGGTCACGCGCGTCATTTCGGACGTATCGAAGCCGAACGGCATCGTGATTTCGCCCGACGGCAAAACGCTGTACCTGGCCGAGAGCAACAGCGACAAGAAGAAGCCGCGCGAGCTGCGGGCGTACCCGCTGTCCGCGGACGGCACCGTCGGGAGTGGCAAGAAGATCCACGATTTCGGCGAGGAACGCGGGATCGACGGCATGACCGTGGCGGCCGATGGGACGATCGTCGCGACCGCCGGGAGCGGGACCGCCGGCGGTATTTACTTCTTCGGCCCCGACGGCAAGAAACTCGCGTTCCTCAAGACGCCGGAAGACCCGAACAACTGCTGCTTCGGTGGCGCCGACAAGAAGACGCTCTACATCACCGCGGGCAAGAGCCTGTATCGGGTGGGGTTGACGATCGGCGGAAAGTAGGCGCGCCTACTTCAACTGCTCCTCGACCGCGGCGACCAACTTCGGGTCGCGTTGCTTCACGGCGGCGATGAACCGCTTCGCGTCGTCGTTCGGGCAGGTGAGCGCGTAACGCACGATGCCCCGGCGCACGATCGGCGCGGAGTGCGTCGGCTTGTCGAACTGCGCGAACACGTCGGCGCTCAAGTCCCAGTAGCCCCAGCGGCGGAGGTCTTCGACCGCCTGGTCGGCGAAGTCGCCGTGCGGCAAGAGCGCGGCACAGCACTTCAGCACGTCCACTTTACACTCGGCGCCGCGGGTCGCCTGGAAGAACCGAACGGCGCCGATCGCGGAGAGCCGCACCGAGAACGGCTGCTTGTCGTCGGCCAACACCGCTTGCGTGAACGGCCAGCCGGCTTTCGGGTCGAGCAGCACGTACCCCGCGAGCAGTCCGCCGAAGGAGTCGCGGACGCGCTCCGGCAAGGGAGTTTGCTTCAGCGCGGCGGCGAGGAACTGCGCGTCGGCGGGGCCGCCGCACACGCCCAGGAGGAACGCGAGCACGCCGACGCGCTCCGCGGGCGTCTTCTCGTTGGCCAGCAGCGCGCGCAATACGGCGGGGTCGAACTGCTTGGCGCTTTTCGTGATGTCCGCGTCGGAAGCACGGGCGAACTCCACGAACGCATCGGCCGCGACGGTCGCGTCGGCCGAACCGAGGTGCTTGAAGAAGTATCCGAGGCGCGTCGGTGCATCGGCGCCGTCGAGTTTCGCCGCGCCCTTGAGGTACTCGACCACCGCCGCGCCGCCGGGCGCGCCGAAGGTGACGTCGAGCTTGCCGTTGACGGCGCCACAGAACGCGAGGTACTCCGGCGGCGTGTCGCCGATCACCGGCAGATAGGCGCGGATCGTGAGGACGTTCGCGCCGGCGCGGACCGGGTCGTCCTTGAGCGCCGCGGAGATGTGGAAGTCGGTGAACCCGTCGTCGGTCTTCGGGTCGAACCGCGGGTTCTTGAGGGTACCGTGCAGCACGGCCTTCGACTGTGCGTACTGCATCCGCAACGTCGGGCGGGCGCGGACGTTGTCGCCGCAGAACGTGCAGGCGTCCGCGGTTGGCGCGAGCAGAAGTAAGAGAGCGACGAGTGCGAACGAGCGGAGCATACGCGGCCTCGGAGCGGGGCGACCGGCCGCCGTGATACCCGAAGGGAGGCGCGCGGGGGAAGAGGAATCGTATGGCGAGCGGCGCGGGGGGGAACCCCCCCGGGGGGGGGGGGGGCCACGCGGGGGGGACGCGCCCCGCGAGCCCGGCAAAAGCCCCGGCCGG
>CAZBXY010000205.1:5198-14800 GCA_964495365.1 uncultured Frigoriglobus sp.
GCGGCGTCAACCCGCCGAGTCGTTGGCGCGGCCTCGGCGGGCTGACGCCGCGCCGCTCGCCATACAAAGCCGCTCGCTGCGTCACTTCTTCGCCGGCGCCGGTTCCGGCGGCTTCGGGAGCGGTCTCATCTCGTCGCGGAGCAGTTCCTCGATCAGCTTCACGCGATCGGGGTCGTCCTTGCGGGCCTTCTCGACGAAGGAGGCGGCGGCGGTGTTCTTCGGGTTGGCCCAACTCGCGGACAGTGCGAACTTCAGGATCGCGCGCCGGTTGATCGGCAGTGAACTGTGCGATTCGACCGTCGAATACTTCAGGACCGCGTCGGTCATCTCCCACGCCTGCCACTTGCGCAGGTCGTCGATGGGCATGTCGGCGATGTCCGCGTTGGTCATCAGGGCCGCCATCCCGTCGAGCATCTGCTTGCGGGTCAGCACGTCGGGCCGGTACTCCCAGAAGAACCGCAGCGCCTTCAGCGCGGCGTGCTTCACCAGGAACTCGCTCGCCGGATCGGCGATGAGCTTCAGCGTGTACTCGTAGCCGGCCTTCTTGTCGAGCAGGGTGTAGCCCATCAGCATCCCGTCCAACCCGCTGCTGAACTTCCGGTCCGGGTCGTCGAGCAACTTGCGCATCTCCTTCGCGTCGGCGTCTTTACCGCAGTGGCCAAGAAGCAGTCCGTACAGCCCGAACCGCGACGCCCGGGTGTTGGGGTCTTTGAGCCACTTGACGAGCGTATCGGCCGACAACTTCGGGGCGAGTTCGCTCACTTCCTTGTACTCGGCGACTGCGAACTCGTTGTACGCGTCGGCGCTGATCTCCAGGTCCGGCGACTCCAGGTGATCGAAGAAGTACCGTAAGCGCGTGATGGTGTCCTTCTGCCGCACGTCGATCGCGCCCTTCACGTAATCGGGCAGCTTGCTGTCGAGCGTGACCGCGACGCCGCGGTACGGGTCCACGTCGCCGTTGACGACGTTGAAGAACACCATGTACTTGTACGGCTTCGGGTCCGGCGGCACGTACCGCGGGATCGTGAACACCTTCTTGTCCTTCACCAGCGCGTGCGACTTCACCACCGCCTCGATCTTCATGTCGGTGGTGCCCTTGGTGGAGCCGGGGTCTTTCGGGTCGGCCTTCGCGTTTTCGAGCGTGCCGAACAGGATGAAGTCGGCCTGCGCGACTTCACTGGTGAGCGTCTGGCCGGTGGGCGGCCCGCACCCCGGGCACGCGACCGCCGGCGGGGTGAAGTCGAGTAGCGCGACCGCGACGAGTGCGGCGAAAATCAGAGCGCGGAGGAACATGGGTGTCTCCAGCGACAGCGGGATACGGACATTATTCTCCCCCAGCGCGGCCGGCGGCAAGAACCAACTGCGCCGCGGGGCGCGAATCTCACGACGTTAGACCGGTTTCCAGTTCGGCCAACCTGCGTTCCACGAGCTGTAAGGCCGGCCGAACGTGCTCCGGCAGTTTGGTGCGGATCGCGTCGAGGTAGAAGTGCGTCTTCGTCGCGGTCTTGCGGCGCCCGGCGGCCGAAAGGTGATTGCTGTCGCCGAGGTTGTCGTACAGGTCGGCCAGCTTCAGCGCCTTCACCGGCCAGTCGGCTGCCGCGAGCGCCTGCGCGTAAGCCGCCTCGCGCTCGTCGTGCGGAAGGCGCATGTCCTTCGTGAGGGCCGCGACCCAGCCCGCGACCTCCGGCCCGAACCGCTCGATGATGTCGTCGCAATCAGTGTTGGTGTCCTCAATGGTGTCGTGCAGGAGTGCGGCGGCGAGCATCCGCGGGTCGTCGAAGCCGAACACGTGCCGGGCGACGAGGCACACGCGGAACACGTGGCTGACGTAGGGCGTGTGCCCGTCCTTGCGGGTCTGGTGCCGGTGCGCGCGGGCCGCGAACGCCGCGGCTTCAAAGGGCATGTCGGCGAGAGGAATCGGAGTTGTCATGAGGGAATTGTAGCAGGCTTTCCCTGGGCTCGCGGTCGTCCCGACCGCTCGTTGCACCCACGAAGTCACTCGCGAGTCGGTCGGGTTGCTACACCATCTGCGGAGCAGCGGCCGGAACGGCCGCGGTCCCAGGGAAGACTCTTCTCCACATCTTCGCGCCACCGTCGCCCGCAGTTCGCACAATACCCCCGCCTCATCACCCCACGAGGACACACGATGCGCGGGCAATCGCTGGGAGCGGTCGGCTTGTTGTTGCTGGCCGGAGTCGGGCTGTACGCGTTCGCCGTACCGGCGCAGCCGCCGGCGAAGGACGAGCCGAAAGTCGAATCGAAGCCGCTCGAACGGGTACTGCCGGGGCTTCGCACCGATGGGTTCGTTCAACTACCGAACCAGTGGTCGCTCAAACCCGCCGGGCGGCACCTCGAAATCGGCGACTTCCCCGTCAACATCGCCCTGCACCCGACCGGCGAGTTCGCGGCGGTGCTGTGTGCCGGGTACAAGGAACACGAGATCGTCATCGTGGACCTCAACCCGGAGCGCACGCGGGCGATTTCGCGCGTGCAGATTCACCAGGCGTTCTACGGGCTGACGTGGTCGAACGATGGGCGCCAGATCTTCGCCAGCGGCGGCGAGGACGAGGTGGTTCACGTGTTCGACTTCGACAAGGGCTATCTCACAAAGGGCAAGGCGCTCGATGTGAGCGTCGCGAAGAACCGGAAGGCGGTCGTCGGCGGGATGGCGTTCGACCCGGCCGGACGTGACCTGTTTGTCGCGGCGCCGTGGGCGGATGCCGTGGTTCGCGTGCCGCTCGTGAACCCGGACAACAAGAAGGTGATTCAATTCAACCCGCCACCGGAGAAGAAGGAGCCGGGCAAGGGCGAACCGCCCAGCCCGCCGGACGGACGGAAAGACGACGCGAAGAAGGACGCGCCGGACGCGATCAAGGAACCGGCCGTCTACCCGTACACGTGCCTCGTCGAACCGGGCGGCAAGCGGTGCTTTGTGAGCCTCTGGGCGCGGGCCACGATCGCGGTGATCGACCTGGAGACGAACGCGGTGGCCGCGACGTGGCCCACGGCCGAACACCCGACGGAAATGCTGCTCTCGCCGAAGGGCGATGCGCTGTACGTGGCGTGCGCGAATTCCACGAAGGTGAGCGTGATCGACCCGGCGACCGGCAAGGGGCTTCAAACGATCAACTGCGCGCTCTACCCCACCGCGCCCAACGGGAACACGCCCAACAGTCTCGCGATGACGCCCGACGGCGAACTGCTGTTCGTCGCCAACGCCGACGCCAACAACCTGAGCGTGTTCACGATCGCCGACCGCACGAAAGCCGTCCCGCTCGGGTTCATCCCCACCGGCTGGTATCCGACCAGCGTGAGGTACAACGCGCAGGACCGATCGCTCTACGTTGCTAACGGCAAGGGGATGTCGTCGAGGGCCAATCGCGGCGGGCCGAACCCGCTCCAGCCCGCGGCGCGGAACCTCAACGAGTACATCGGCCAGATCCTCAAGGGCACGCTCAGCATCACGCGGTTGCCCACGCCGGAGCAGATGAAGAAGCACACCGAGACCGCGTTCGCGTGCAGCCCGTTGCGCCCCGGGAACGTTGTGCGGGCCGACAGCGTAGAGGCCGACAACCCGATCCCGAAGAAGGTCGGCGACGCAAGCCCCATCAAGTACTGCATTTACATCGTGAAGGAGAACCGCACCTACGATCAGGTGTTCGGCGACCTCGCGGCCGGGCCGAACCCGATCGGCAACGGCGAACCGGGACTGTGCCTGTTCCCCGAATCCGTCACGCCGAATCATCACAAGATCGCCCGGCAGTTCGTTTTGCTCGACAACTTCTATGTGGACGGCGAGGTTTCGGCCGACGGGCACGAGTGGACGATGGGCGCCTACGCGACCGACTACGTGGAGAAGGTGTGGCCGCTCTCGTACCGCGGCGGGAAGATTTTCGGTTACCCGAGCGAGGGGCAGAAGGACTTGGCGGCCCGGCCCAGCGGCGGATACCTGTGGGACAAGTGCATCGAGAAGAACGTGAGCTTCCGCACCTACGGCGAGTGGGTCGAGAACGGGAAGCGCAAACCGGACGGCAGTTTTGAGGATTCGCACGTTCGAGTGAAGGCACTGGAAGGGAAGTTCGACCCGAAGTTCCGCGGGTACGACCTCGACTACCCCGACGTGAAGCGCGCCGAGCGGTTCATCAGCGAACTCAAGCGGTTCGAGGCCGCCGGCGAGATGCCGCGCATGCAAGTCTTGCGGCTCCCGAACGATCACACCGCCGGGACGAAGGTCGGCTCGCCCACCGTCACCGCGATGGTCGCGGACAACGACCTCGCGCTCGGGATGGTGATCGAGGCGGTCACCCAGAGCAAGTTCTGGAAGGAAACCGCGGTGTTCGTGATCGAGGACGACACGCAGAACGGCCCGGACCACGTGGACGCGCACCGCTCGGTGGCGCTGGTCGTCTCGCCGTACACCAAGCGGAAATTCGTGGACAGCAGCCTCTATTCCACCACGAGTATGCTGCGGACGATGGAACTGATCCTCGGACTGGACCCGATGAGCCAGTTCGACGCCGCGGCGCGGCCGATGTACGCGTCGTTCACCGCGAAGCCCGACCTGACCGGTTACACGCACGAGGTTCCGAAGGTCGATCTGACCGAGAGGAACAAGCCAGGCGGGTTCGGGGCGCTGTGGATCGAGAAGCAGAACCTCGCGCGCGAGGACGCGCTGGACGACATTCTCTTTAGCGAGGTGATCTGGAAGGCGGTTCGCGGCGCGGACAGCCCGATGCCCCCGCCCGTGCGGGCCGCGTTCTACCTGCCGGTGAAGCCCGCCAAGAAGGACGATGACGACGATGATTGAGGACGGTCAGCGGAGTCAGCAGGCAGATAAAGAGGCCGCACGATGGACGCAGAAGAACGCACGATTCAGACACAAGACAGATTGAGTTGAACTCATTCTTCTGACTTCATCGTGTTCTTCTGCGTTTATCGTGCGGCCTCTTCTGGTTTCCGTCTGGGTACACTGCCCTCATGGTTCGCATCAAGATTTGCGGCGTGACGACGCCCGCCGACGCGCGGTTCGCGGCTGACGCTGGGGCCGACGCGGTCGGCCTCAACTTCTACCCCCAGTCGCCCCGGTACGTCACTCCGCAGCAGGCCGCGCAGCTCGTCCGCGCGCTGCCGGCCTTCACTGCGCCGGTCGGGGTGTTCGTCGGGATGCCCGTCCGGCAGGTGTGCGCGGTCGCGTTCCAGCTCGGCCTTCGGGGCGTGCAGACCTACGACGACCGGCCGCCGGAGGAAGATCCCTTCCCGTTCGCTCACGTCCCGGCGTTCCGGGTGAGGGACGCCGCGGGTCTCGATCACGTTCGTCGATTTGTCGAATCGGCGACCCAGCTCGGGCGCAAACCGGCCGCGGTTCTCATCGATTCGTATGTCGAAGGGGTGATGGGCGG
Organism: uncultured Frigoriglobus sp.; assembly: GCA_964495365.1. Lineage (GTDB taxonomy): Bacteria > Planctomycetota > Planctomycetia > Gemmatales > Gemmataceae > Gemmata. The sequence continues at coordinate 10,598 of CAZBXY010000205.1, forward strand.
AACCGGGCACCGTGCGCCCTGGCACCTGCTCGAAGGGTTCGATCCCGGGGTGCCGCTCGTACTCGCCGGCGGGCTGACGCCGGAGAACGTCGCGGAGGCCATTACGCTCGTTCGACCGTGGGGCGTGGACGTGGCCAGCGGGGTCGAGTCGGCCCCCGGGGTCAAAGACCCGGACAAGGTGGCCCGATTTGTGAAGAACGCGCGAAGCGCGATTCGTTGACTTTTTGCTTGACCTTCGGCCCCTTTCTCGTTGTGTAAGTGCTTATCAGTCTTACAATATCGCGCCAGGACGGCCCACGGTCCACCACCGGACATTCACCACTCGCGGAAGCCCGGCATGAGTACCGGATACTGGCTCGGCGTCGATCTCGGCGGCACCAAGATTCTCGCCGGCCTGTTCGACGACGATCTGAAACTCCTCGCGCGCTCCAAACAGCCCACCGCGGCCGAGACCGGGCCGACGGGCGTCGGTGCCAACGTCGCCAAGGCGGTCGATGCGGTCGTCCGTGAGGCGAACGTCGATCCGGCCCAGATTCGCGGTATGGGCATCGGCATCCCGGGGCAGATCGTTCTGGGCACCACGCGGGTGAAGTTCGCTCCGAACCTCAACTGGCACGACGTGGACATCAAGCCGATCCTGCCGCCCGCGTGGCGGTGGCCGATCGTCGTCGAAAACGACGTGCGCATGGGCACGTACGGCGAATTCGCGCACGGGGCCGCGAAGGGCGCCCGACACGTGCTGGGCGTGTTCGTCGGCACCGGCGTCGGCGGCGGGCTGGTGCTCAACGGCGAACTGTTCACCGGGTTCAACGGCAACGCCGGCGAAATCGGGCACATGATCGTTCACTGGCGCCGGGGCACCGATCTGGAAGGGATCGCGGGCCGCAAGCAGATGATGAAGCGGGCCAAGGAGAAGCTCGACGACGCGCCCAAGCGGGTCCGCAAGGAATGGAAGGGCGTCGATCTGGCGAGCGTCCGCAGTTCGCAACTGGCCGAATACTACCAGAAGCACGACCCGGTCGCAGTCGAACTGGTGGACGACGCGGCCCGCGCGCTCGGGGCGGCTCTGGGCGGCGTCATCAACTTCGTCAGTCCGGAGGTGATCGTCCTGGGCGGCGGGGTGACCGGCGCGCTGGGCGACACGTTCATCGAGCGCATCTGGGAGCTGGCGCAGCGCTACACACTTCCGGGCGCCGCCAACGGCATCCGGTGCGTCGCCGCGGCGCTGGGCGACGACAGCGGCATCGTCGGCTGCGCCGCCTACGCGAAGGCCCGCCCGGCGGCCCCGGCGGTGTCCGTGGCGTGACAGCAGAAGAGTCGGCCACGGATGAACACAGAAGAACACGGATCAAGGCCGAGCAGAGTTGTACTGAAACTCGCTTCCTGTCTGATCCGTGTTCTTCTGTGTTCATCCGTGGTTAATTCCTCTTCCTCCGAGCCAACATCATGAACGCCGACTGGCGCACGCGCTACGATCTGGCCGTGGGCGCGGCCCACAGGGCCGGCGACCTCGCCCGCACGTACTACGAATCCACGTTCGAGATCGAACACAAGGCCGACAGTAGCCCGGTCACGGTCGCCGACAAATCGGCCGAAAAACTCATCCGCGAGGCGGTCACCGCCGCGTTCCCCACCGACGGCTTTCTGGGCGAGGAGTTCGGCGACCAGCCCGGCACGAGCGGGTTCCGCTGGGTGATCGACCCCATCGACGGCACCAAGTCGTTCATCCGGCACGTGCCCATCTGGGCTACACTGATCGGCTTAGAATACAAGGGCGAGCAGATCGCTGGCGTGGTGTACATCCCGGTGTTCGGGATGACCTACCGGGCGCTCCGCGGCGACGGGGCGTACCACAACGAGCGCCGCATTCGCGTCTCCGACGTGTCGAAGCTCGCGGACTGTTCGCTCTGCTATTCGAGCATGGGCTGGTTCACGCGGGCCGGCAAGGAGAACGTGTTCCACACGCTCTACCGCCAGACGAAGCGCCAGCGCGGGCACGGCGACTTCTACGGGTTCGTGCTCGTCGCCGAGGGCGCGGCCGATGTCATGCTCGAACACGGTGTCAACCCGTGGGACGTGGCCGCGACGAAAGCGATCGTGGAGGAAGCCGGCGGCCGCTTCACCGACTGGACCGGTAAGCCCACGATCCACACCCCGGACGTGCTCGCGACCAACGGCAAGCTCCATTCGGATGTGTTGGCGATCCTTCGCGAAACGGGTCAATAGTCATTGGTCATTGGTCATTGGTGCTGCGCACCGGATAACGCCGGGCGCGGCCGGAGGACTAATGACTAATGACCAATGACTGTGGACGAACGGACACTCCGCCGGGACAATAGACCTGCAGTCCCGCCCCGTACTCCCTTCCCAACCCGGAGTTGCTCCTCATGCGTAGCCTCGTATGTTCCGCGCTCGCTGCGACCATCGTGCTGGCCACCGCGTCCGCGGCCGGCGCTCAGTGGGCGACGGTCAAGGGCCAGGTCGTGTTCCCGGCCGATAAGGCGATCCCCAAGCGCGCGCCGCTCAACGTGACCCAGGACAAGGACCACTGCCTCTCGAAGGGCGACATCCTCGACGAGTCGGTGATCGTCAACCCGAAGAACAAGGGCGTGAAGAACGTGGTGGTGTTCCTGCGGCCCGACGACACCGACCCGAAGTCGGAGTTCCCGAAGGACAAGATCCACCCGGACGACGCGAAGCGCAAGCCCGCGGAAGTGGCGATCGACCAGCCGTGCTGCATGTTCGTCAACCGGGTCACGGTGGCCCGCGTCGGCGACACGCTCCTCGTGAAGAACTCGGCCCCGGTGGCGCACAACTTCTTCTGGGACAGCGGCAACAACGGCGCACACAACGTCACCGTGCCGAAGATGGAGTCGTGGAAGATGCCGGCGGCGCTGGTGAAGGAGAACCCGCCGATCCAGTACAAGTGTACGATCCACGGATGGATGACGGGCTACGTCCGCATCTTCGATCATCCCTACTACACGGTGACCGACGAGAACGGGAACTTCGAGATCAAGAACGCGCCCGCCGGCAAGTTCCGCATCGTCTTCTGGCACGAGAACGGCGTTCGCGGCGGGGCGAAGGGCCGGTTCGGCGACCCCATCGAGATCACCGGGCCGACGATGGAGATGAAGCCCACGGAGTTCGATGTCAGCCCGCGGGGCTAATGCAGACAGGCGAACGGCCGGTGTGAGCCGGCCGGTGGGCGCATTGTCCACCACCGGTCGCGGTGCTCGCATAACGAACGCGCCCGGAAGCGAGAGAAGCCCCGCGACGGGTCGCGGGGCTTCGGCCGTTGACCGGAGCGGGGTCAGTCCTTCGTGAACTTGTACTCGATCTTGGGAAGTGTCACGGACTTCGGCAGGTCGGGGAACATCTTGCGGGTCTCGGCTGCCCCGGCCGCCCCATCGACGAACCGCCACGTCTTCCCGTTGTCGGCCGACACCCCGAGTAGGTAGCTCGTTGCCGTCGCCTTGCCCTTCGGAGTGTCCAGTTCGGCGGTCGTCGGGACGACTACGAAGACCTCCTTGCCGCCGCGGACCGGGTCGGTCGGTTCGCCGATCTTGAAACTGGTAAAGGCGATCCCCGCATCCTTCATCTTCTTCATCACCCCCTTCGTCGCTTCGACGAACTTCTCCTTACCGCCGAGTGGCTCCACGACCTTCGGGTGGGTGAGGTCGAACAGGGTGTCGTAGTCCTCCTTGAGGGTGGCGGTCCCCACCTTCTCTGCGAGCGCCTTCACCGCCTTCTTCGTCTCGGCGTCGTCGGCCCGCGCCGACCAGGCGCACGCCGCGACCACGACGACCGTACCGAACGCGAACCGGATCATGGCGACCCTCCGTGAGTGTCCCGGGACGTTACCCCTTCAGCAGCCCGTAATTCACGAGCGTTTGCCGCACCTTCGCCTCGCCGGCGGCGTCCATCGGGCACATCGGCAGGCGCATCTCGCCGTTGCCGCGGCCGAGCAACTTCATCGCGGTCTTCAGCGGGATCGGGTTGGTTGCCACGCTCAGCATGTCGCGGCACAGCGGGAACAGTTTGCGGTGCCACTGAAGGGCTTCCGCGAACTTCCCGGCGGCGAACGCGCGCACCAGCGCCATCATGTCGCGCGGGACGACGTTACCGACCACGCTCACCACGCCCTTCCCTCCGATGCTCATGAGCGGGAGCGTCAGACTGTCGTCGCCGGAGATAATCGTC
>CAZBXY010000206.1:0-14795 GCA_964495365.1 uncultured Frigoriglobus sp.
GCGCTCGCGAAGCCTCGCTCCACCCCGGGCTAACATCGGTCGCCCCTCCGGGGCTAAAACCCCGCGGCGAAACTGCCGTGCGGTTGCGGCTTGCTGCACCGCGCCGCCGACCCGAACGCACCCTGATTCCGCTCACCCCGCCGAGAGGTCCATACCGTGCGCCGCACCCTCTACTGGAAGCGCCTCCTGATCGTCGCCGCCGCGGTCGTCCTGATGAGCGGGGCCGTGTTCGCCGTTCACCGATTCCAGACCCGCTCGCAGTCGTCGATCTACAAGGACCGGGCCGCGGCCGTCGCGACGACCGCGAAGACCGACCCGGCCCAGCGGGCGGAGGCGATCCGGCTCTACCGCGTGTACCTGCGGTTCAACCCCAACGACGAGGCCGCGTTCGAGCAGTGCGCGGCGCTGTACTTCGACGACGCGAAGGCCGACGCCAGCCCGGCCGCCGTCGAGGCCGCCGCCGCCGGCGTGGAAGACTTCCTCCGGGCGTTCCCCCACCACCCGGCCGAGCGGATGAAGCTGGCCGAACTGTACCTCAACACCGGGCAGTTCCAGAAGCTCGCACTCGCCAGGCAGCACCTCGAAATGGTGCTCTCGGCACCCGGCTACGCGACCAACATCGAGGCGCGGGAACTGGCCGCGACCTGCGAGTACGCGCTGAACCGCGAGGACATCAGCGGGGCGCTCAAGCACGTCGAGGCCGCGATCGACACCGGTAAGGCCCCGGTTCGGACCTACGTCCGCGCGATGGAACTGTACCACTCGCGGAAGGGGAACCAGGAGTCCATGCAGCGCCGCGACGCGCTGCTCACAGAACTGTGTACCGGGCGGTTCGCCAACAACCTGGAGGCCCGCGTCGCCGCGGCCCGGTTCAAGATGCTCACCGGGTTCCCCAAAGAGGCCCGCACGGATCTGGAGTTCGCGTTCACGTCGCTCGGCGGGGACAACGACCCCGAAGCCCTGCTCGCGATGGCCGACCTGGAGCTGGCCAGCATCAAGGCGCTCGAAGAGGCGATCCCGCAGCACCGGAAGGCCGAGGCCCACTTGCGGAAGGCCTTTGGGATCGATCCGAAGAACGTTCTGGTCGGGATGGCGCTGGCCGAGATCCTCGCGCGCCTGGACCACCGCGAAGAGGGCATCAAGATCCTCAAACAAACCGCCACCGCGCTCGGCGCGGTCAACGACCAGTACCTGATGGTGGTGGACCGGCTCATCGACCTCGGGGAACAGGAGTTCTCGTCCTCGCTGGTGGAAACACGGATCGCGGCCGACCCGGGCCGGGGCGTCATCGTGATGTACTTCCGCGGCCGGCTGGCGGTGCTGAAGGAAGAATGGCCCCGGGCGCTGAAGCTGCTCGACGAGGTGGCCCCGAACCTCGTTCGCGTCCCGCTCTACCACAAGAAGGCGATGGTCGGGCTGGCCGCGTGCTACTCGGCGATGCAGAACCCGGACAAGCAGTTGGAGTACTGCCGACTGGCCCGGAAGGACGACGCCGACTACCCGTACGCGATCGTCGGCGAGGCCGAGGCGCTCGTCAAAATGGGCAAACTCGACGAGGCCGTGCAGCGGTACCGATCAATCGTCTACGCGCTCCGGCTGACCGATTTCCGACCCGAGCTGGTCCGGCTGGAACTGCTGGCCGCGCTGGCCCAGCCCGGCGGCGACGCGGCGCGGGACTGGCGCCGGTTCGACGAGAGCCTCGAACCGCGGGCCGCGAACACGGCCGAAATGTTCGTCTTCGAGGCCGATTCGCTCGTCGCCCGCAAGCGGGCGGCCGACGCGGTCAAACTGCTCCGCAAGTGGCTCGCCGATCACCCGAAAGACCCGAAGGCCGCGGCCGTGTGGGTGTCGCTGTCGCGCGTCGCCGACGCCGAGAAGCCGGATTCCGGTGCAGCCGTGCTCGACGAGGCGCAAAAGGCCGTCGGCAACACGGTCGAGGTCCGGCTGGCGCGGGCCGGCTTACTCCTGTCACGACCGAAGCCGCCCTCGCCGGCGGAACTCGACGCGCTCGCGGTCGATGCCGACAAGTTGTCTGCGGGAGAGCGGTTCCGCCTGTATTTCGGCCTGGGTCAAGCCGCGGCGCGGGTCGCCGAGCGCGGGCCGGAGGGCGACGCCTCGAAGGCGGCGCGGACCGCGGCCCTGAAGCACCTGCGGGCCGCCGCGGACCTCGCACCCAAGGACCTTACGTGCCGGGCGCTGTTGCTCGACCAGGCGCTGGCCGCCGGGCGCACCGACCTGATGAACCAGGCGATCGCGGAGATGGCCGTGGTCGAGGGGGAGAACGGCCCGGTGGGCGCGCTGGCCCGGATCGCGATCCGGCTCCCGGAACTGAAGGCCAAACCCGACCCCGCGGGGATCAAGGAGACCCGGGCGCTGGCCGCGCGGGTGCGCGACCTGCGCCCGGGCTGGAGCCGCATCTTCGTCGCGCTCGCCCAGCTCGACGAACTGGAGAACCTCACCGACGCGGCCCTGGCCAACTACACCGAGGCGCTGGAGAAAGGCGAGCGCCAGGAGTCGGTTATCCGCCGCGCGGTCGAGTTGTACCGCAACAAGCAGCAGGACGACAAGGCCGCGGGCCTCCTGGACAAGCTGAGCAACGACACCCGACTGCCGGACGACCTGGAGCGGTTCCGCACGATCCACCGGATGCTCGCCACCGACATCCCGCGCGACTCGCGCGCGACCATCGACCGGATCGCCCCGCTGGAGGGTCACACGGACTACCGGCTGGTGATGCTCCGCGGGTCGCTGTTGGCCGCGATCCGCGAGGACGCCGACGCGCTGGCCGCGTTCCGCCGGGCGGTCGAACTGCGGGACACGCTCCCGGAGGCGTGGGCGGCGCTGGTCGCCCAGTTGGTCCGGCAGGGCGACGCCGAGGGGGCGAAACGGGCCGTGGCCGAGGCCGAGAAGAAGCTGGTGGCACCGGCCGCCGCGCCCGTCGCGGAGCGCGCCGACCTGCGGCTGGCGGTGGGCGCGCTGCACGAGATGGCCGGCGACCTGAAGGCGGCGGCGGCGCACTTCGTCGCGGCCCGCGAGATCGCCCCGCTGGAACTGAACCCGACGCGGCAACTGGTGCTGTTCCTCCAGCGCAACGGGAACATGACGCAAGCCGAGGCGCTGATGATGGTCGCGAAGGATTCGCCGGCGGTGAACGTGGCCCGGTGGGCGCGCCGGCACCTGGCGATCACCCTGATCGCTTCCCCCGAAGCGTACCAGCGGCGCGCCGAGGCGCTGGCGCTGATCCAGCTCAACACGGCCGGGGTGCCCGAAGAGAAAGAAGACCCCGAGGACCGCAAGGCGCGGGCGAAGGTGTGGACCGTGGACCCGGTGACGCGCGACGAGGGCGTCCGCGTGCTGCGGTACTACGCCGACCGCGGCGACCTGCCCCCGGACGACTACTTCCTGCTCGCGCAGCTCGCGTTCGACCAGGGCAAGTACGCCGAGGCCGAGCGGTACTACGTGCTGGCCGCCCGGATCCGCCCCGGGGTCACCGCGGTCCACGTGGCCGGGCTGGTGCGCGCGTACCTGGCGCTGGGCCTGACGGGGAAGGCCGAGGAGGTGGTGGAGCGGCTGAAGACGAACTTCCCGCGGAGCTGGGAGGCGGTCCGCGAGGAGGCCCGATTGTTCCACCGCAAGAGCAAGGACAAGGCCGCGCAGGCCGAACTGGACGACGCGAAGAAACTGCTCGACCAGGCGCGGGAGGTGGTGAAGAAGTTTCCCGGCTGGGACGCGGGGCAAAACCTCGTGAGCCGGTCCGGCCCGCTGTTCGAGGAGATGGGGCTGATCGCCGACGCGGAGGCGGCGTACACGAAGTACCTCACCGTCGGCGACCCGGCGACCGCGCACGCCCCGCTGGCGGTCCTCTACATTCGCCAGAAGCAGCCGCAGAAGGTGCTCAAGCTGGCCCGCGCGCACGAGAAGACCGCGCCGGTACTGCTCACCGCCCGGCTCCTGACCGGGGCCGTCCGCGCCAAGCGGGTGGATTCAGCGATCGAGGCCGAAATCGACCAGTGGCTCGACAAGGCGCTGAAGGACGCGGTCGGCAAGCCGGAGCTGGAGGCGGCGCTGATCGGGTCGCGGGCCGAGCTGCTCGACGCGCAGGGGAAGTACACGGAGGCGATCGCGGAGTACGAGCGGTCGATCGCCAAGGGCAAGAGCGACCTGGTGGTGAACAACCTGTGCATGTTGCTGGCGCTCCACGCCCCGGCGCGGGCGGAGGAGGCGGTGAAGCTGATGTCGGAGCTGATCGCGATCCGCGGCCCGGCCCCGACGTTCCTGGACACGCGGGCGGTGGCGTACCTGGTGAGCAGCCGCCCGGCGGAGGCGACGAAGGACTTGCAGATGGCGCTGGTGCAGTTCGAGCGGGCCGCGTACCGGTTCCACCTCGCGTGGGCCTTGGACCTGGACGCGGTGAAGGAGCGGAAGGTGTTCGCGATCGACGAGCTGAAGCGGGCGAAGCAGTTGGGCCTGACGGCCGACGACCTGCACCCGATCGAGTACAAGAAGTACGTGGACCTGCTAACCAAGTACCGCCTGCCGGTAGACGACAAGTAGGGTGAGTGGGTCTAACTTCGCTCTCGCGTGCCTCATCGCCGAACGATAAAGCAGCGGCGGGGCACCGTTGAGCTTGGTGTCCCAGAAACCTATCGTGCTCCGCCGTCTACTACAGCATCTGGTTGGGCCTTTTCTGACTTATTTAGGAGTTAGGCAGTGGGCCGTCCTACGAATGCCCACTGCCTAACTCCTATTATTGCTTGTTGCGAGGGTCACGCGGGGGTTGATGCGGGTCGTTCCCCCCCCTCCACACAGCCATGGTCGCCAACTGTTCGCGGGTGAACGGGGTGCCCCGGAGTGTAACCCCTTTGGCCATTATGCGCGCGTTGTAGATCCCCGAGTAGGTCGCCTTGGTGGTGGCCTCGAACACGCCGGGTTCCGTCTCCGTCATGGAGAGGTTGATGGGCGAGGCCCCCGGACGGGTCAGTTCGATGTGAACCCGCGCCCGGTTCTGGACTGGGAGGTCGTACTCAGTCAGCACCGCCCCGAACGTCAGATGCGCGCCCGGCTCGTAGTTACTTTGCTCGAACTTCACCGCCATGCGCAGGTTCGAGAAGGTGTTCACGACCACGTCGTACCGTGCCCCGTGGGTGGCGAACGACTGGAACCTCGGATCCTTCCGCTCGCGCAACTCCGCGAGGGTCCGCTTGTAGTCGCCGGGGTTGACTGTCAGCACGGCTCGCCAGATGCCCGCCTGTTGTCCGGTCCCGACGGCCACCGGCAGGGTGAAGCGGTAGTGCTTGGTCTGCGCCCCGACCCCGTAACTGATGCCCAGCCCCGCGGCCGCGCCGGGGTCGATGACGGTCCCGTCCGGGGCTTCGAGGAACAGATCGACCACGTTCAAGTCGGTCATCAGCAGCAGCGTGCAGTCGATGTCCGCCTCGCTGACGTAGAACGGGATGCGAACCTTTGCGCCGGGGCCGATGTACCCCGACGGGTCGAGAATGACGTCGTTGTTCGTCACCCCCGCCAGGATCTGGAGGAAGTACTTGCTCAACCGGAAGTAGTCGTCGATAGACGAACTGAGCAACCCGGTGAGCAGGAGGTATCCACCCGTTCCGTGGGCCAGTTTCGTCAGCGCCGCGGTGTTCACCTGCGTCTCATTGCCCAGCCCGATGGCGAACGTCCGGCTGTCGATCGATCCGGTGACGTCCGCGATCCACAGCGGGTCGTTCTCCAACCCGTCGGTCAGCACGATCAGGGCTTTCCGCTCGTAGTCCACGGGCGGGACGGCGTTCAGCAGTTGCCGGGCCATGTCCACGCCGTCGCCGACCGAGGTGTTGCCGGCCGGGTTCGGGTTGTGGTTGTTGACGGCGTTGATCGCGGCCACGCGGCCGAGGTCGAACATGCCGTTTGAGGTGATCTTCGTCACCGCGAGCCCGGGGTAGGTCGGGTCGTTGACGGGGTAGGCGTTGTGGTCGAACCGGATCAGGCCCACGCCGTTATTCTGCTGGATCAGTTCCATGAACTTCCGGGCCGAGTCCTTCAGCACGTCGATCCGCTTCGCCCCCGACGTGCCCGCAGGGTAGGTCATACTCCACGACTGGTCCAGCGCCAGGGCCACCGCGACCGTCGGCCGCGGGATGGCGTTCGCCTTCAGCACGAACGTGAACTGCTTCCCGTTCTCCGGGCACTCGAAGGTGACCGCGCCGTCGGGGACCGGCACCCCAGCCGCCCCCGCGGTGTACGCCAGCCAGATCCGCACCTCCTTGAACAGGTGGGCGTCGTGGTGGACGGTGACGGAACCGGTGGCGGGCTGGATCACGGAGAACGGCGCGGCGGGGCCGGCCCCCGCCTTGACGCGTACCGTCGTGTCGGAGCAGTTGTACACGCGGAACACCGCGGCGCGGACGGACGTCTCGCCGCTCGGCACGTCGTTGAAGTTAATCACCGGCGGGGTGCCGGCGTTCACCACCTCGACGATGGGGATGGCCGTGGCGTTGGTGTCGTAGCACGGCGGGAACACGATCGACACGTGCTTGTAGTTTTTCGGCGTCTGCTGATTCTCGGGGGCCGCCCACGGCCGCGTGTTCGTGCCGCCCGACCACGGCTCGATGTTGCCGTTGAGGCCCGGGTCGCCGCTCTCCGCGCCGTAGACCAGGGCCGGGTCGATCCGGTCGGTGTGCCCCGGCTCCGTCTGCCACTTGGCGTACAGTCGGTCCACGTTCGAGTGCAGCAGGAACACGAACGGGTCGCGGAACGAGATGTGCTGCCCGCCCATGTTCACGAACCCGTGCATGGAGTTGTGGATGGACTCCAACAACCCCCGCATGGTCGGGAAATTCGCCGCCGCCACGACCCCGGTGTCGGACGCGGCGGACGCGGGTGAACCGGACACACTTCGCCGGACCTCGCGGGGCGGGTCGGCGGGGTTGTTGTTGATCGGGTCGAACGCATTGTCGCTGCGGTAATTGACCGCGCCGGGCACATAGTACCCTGCGCTCAACCACGGTTCGCCGATGGGAGCGAGGCTGGCGCCGCCGTAGCCCATGAAGTCCGCGGTGAAGAGATTCAGCGTTCCCGTCGTCCCGCCGCCCAGGTTCGCGTTCGGGATCGCCCGCGGGTCTTGGGTCCAGTCCCAGTAGTGCAGGGACAACTGCGGGTTGATCTGCCGGAGCATTTCCTCGAGTCGGTTGACGATCTCGCGGTGCCAGGGGACGAATTCCGGGCCGTTGTGGACGTGCGTGGCGTGGTGCGTCTCGTCCTGCTTGAACCACCAACTCACCCCACCGGGCGGCGAGTCGGTTCGGGTGCCGGGGAAGAACTTGTGGTTCAGTGCGACCAGCGCGTCGCGCAGCATGGTGCGCTCCGCAGGGTCCACGGACGCGATGTTGCGGCGGATGCCGTCTCCCAGTGCCATTGGTGTCTCCTCAAGGTTGAAGGTGGAACAGGAATCTCGCAATGTGGCCCAACTTGTGTTGATGCCGGTTTCGCGAGCGCCGAAGGCGCTCGCGACATCGCGCCCGTCACGCGGGGCCGATGACGAACGGCTCGATCGTGGCCCATTTCACCCGGTACCGGAACGGGTCGTCGCCGTTCTTGTCCCCGTAGTACACCTCGAGGTCGTTCGACCGCATCAGCACCCCGACGTCCCGCACGTGGTGGTCGTTCGACACGTAGTCGAGGTGGAACCCGCGAATCACCTTCTCCCCCCGCGGCACGGGGATCCGCGCCCCGCCCCGCGCCCGTCCCTGCTCCTCGCCGAGTTGGACCGACGACCCGAGGGTGTTCACCATCGCGAAATCGACGAAGTATCCGAACACGTCGTCGTCGTTCTTGTCGTTAAACTTCACGATCAGCTTCCCGCCCTCTTCGTAGACCGCGATCTCGTCCATGTGGTGATCCCGCGCGCCGGTGAAGAAGATCTGAAACCCCACCAGCACGAACATCCGCGGCTGGTGAGTGCCGGAACCGGGGATCGGGAGAACCTGTTCGCAGGACCCGCGGCACCCGACGTCGCGGAACTGGAAGCGGCGCGCGTTGCGGCCGACGTGAGCGACTTTGTAGAAGTAATTGTCCTTGGAACTGTCGGCGTCCTTGTCCGCGTACATCAGGTCGAGCCGCCCGCTCTCGACCGTGTCCAGTGGGAGGTCCGCCGTGGGTGACAGATCCTGTTTTTCGCCCCCGGGCATGACCCGGAGGATGTTCAGGTGGTTGTCCACTCCCGCGCCGGACCCCGGGATCCCGAAGCGGAAGTAGAACGAACTGAGCAGCGGCACCCCGGTTTCGACCCCGGGATAGTTCACGTTGACCCGCCCCTTGGCAAACCCTTCCGCGGTAGCCATGGTCTCGCCTCCGAGTAGATGGAACGGACACTTCGTAGACCGGAACTCGACCCGTGATGCGCCGACCGCGCTGAGATGCGGGGTGCCCCGTGAGGGCGTCTGCACGGTTGAATCGCGCGCGGCCGGGCTGCTCCGGTGGGCAGTACGAACTGGCCGCACTCGATCTTGTCGTTCAGCCCGACTCGCAATGAGTTGTCCTAAACTGGCAAACGTTGGTGGTGGGAAATACCGGACAGAAATCGCCCTCACGGCGGGTCGTCATGCGTCGCGCCCCGCCGCCGGCCCAGCGCGTGAATCACGGAACCGAGGGGCGCGGTCACCCGCTCCGTTTGACCGCGCTGTAGTAGTGGTTGTCCCCGGCGTCGTGGTGCGTGCCGATCAGCGTCAGGCCCGCGGCGCGGAGGGCCGCTTCGTAGGCTGCGAACCCGAGCGACACCGACGGACGGTCGGTCAAATTGTCCGCCCAACTGCAAATCGGCTCGGGCGCGGTGAACAGAAACCGCCCGCCGGCGTTGAGGGCCGCCGCGACGGTTCGGACGACTTCCAGTTGCACTTCGGCCGGGAGCAGGAACATCAGACCCCACGCCACGGCCCCGTCGAAGGTCCGGTTGAAGAACCGCGACCGCTCGACCGGCTCGCACGCGACCGGGACGTGTGGGAAGCGCTTTCGAAAGGCGGCCACCATCGCGGCGGACGCATCGACGCCGTAAACCGAGAACCCGTCCTCGATCAGTGCTTGTGAGATGGGAACGCCGCACCCGCAGCCGAGGTCGAGTACCGCAGCCCCCGGCGGGAGTGTTCGGCCCCAGACCCGCACCGGCGCGACCCCGACATCCGAGCGCGCCCGCCCGGAGATGAACGCCCCTGCGTGCGCCTGATAACCGTTCGCCCCGTCGTCAATCGCTCGTTCTGCCATCGGAGCGGCTCGTCGAAGGCCGGCGGCTCGGCGCTGGATTTGGTGTGACCGCTTCCAGCCGTCAGAGGTGCATATACTGAACGCATCTCGGCCGGGCCGCCGGGAGGAGTTAGCGCGAACTGCGGCGTTACGCCGCGGGCGGTTGGTGGTGCCGGACAGTTGAACCCCGGCTGTCTCCGGGCACTTACAGGTCGGTGTGCCCGGGTCAGCCGTGCCACAGGACGAAAGTAACCCCGGCGGCCCCGGTCGAGTTACGCTCTCAGCCGCGCTCGACCTTCGTGTTCTCGTCGATCGAAATGCTACTCAGTTCGCCATTAGTCTTGGTGAACCGGACGACCGGGACGACCAGATCGTCTTCCTTCACGCGCTCGGTGGTGACGCCGGTTTCGAGGTACGCGATCCCGCGGAACTCGCCGGCGGCCTCCGCGGTCCACGTCTTCGCCCCGACGCGCACGGTCTGGGTGACCTTGATCTTGTCGCCCGGCTTGAGCGCGCGGAGCAGCTCCACCTGCGCCGGGGCGAGCCGCCGTGTCGGGAGGACGATCTTTTCGGGTGCCGTACTCATTTCATTGGTCTCAAGTCGTAAGGTCTCAAGTCGTAAGGTCGAAAACCGAAGCGGTCGGAAGTCTTCGGCTTTACGACTTTCGACCTTACGACTTTACGACCCGATCAGGTGCCCTCGGCGGCGACTTGCGGCTTCGCCTCGCCGCGGACCAACGCGATGCGCCCGGTGCGGGCCAGTTCCAGGATCCCGTAGGGGCGCATCAGCTCGATGAACGCCTCCACCTTCCCCTCGGTCCCGCTGATCTCGATCATCACGTTACTGTGCTGGATGTCGATGATCCGGCCGCGGAAGCTTTCCGAAAGCTGGAACACCTCCGGCCGCTGCGCCCCGGTGCATTTCACCTTGATGAGCATCAGGTCGCGCTCGACGAAGTTCTCCGAGCTGATGTCGTCCACCCGCACGACGGTGACGATCTTGTCGAGCTGCTTGCGCACCTGGTCGAGCACCTGGTCGTCGCCGTTGACGACGAAGGTCATCCGCGAGAGGTTGTGGGTCTCGGTCTCACCGACCGCGAGGCTGTCGATGTTGAACCCGCGGGAGTGGAGCATCCCGGCGACGGTGGCCAGGACGCCCGGTTGGTTCTGCACCAGCGCGGAGAGCACGTGCCGCATTGAAGAAGGCCTTTCGTTCCGATGGAGTGCCGACCGGTCGTAGGGATCTTATTTGCCGCGCGCGGGCGATTCAACCGGCGGGCCGGGCGCCGCCCGCGCCGAAAACCGCTGGTCCAGGAGTTCGTCGTCGGACCCGGCGCCCGGCGCCCGTTCGGGCGGCCCGTGTTCGGGGTCGAGCGGGTCGTCCGCGCCCGCGGGGATGAAGTGCGCGAGGACGAACAGGGCCACGAGTGCGTAGGTGAACGCGGACAGGGCGGTGAGGTTCACGACCGGGCTCAGCGGGTCGTGGCGCAGGTTGACCATGGCCCGCGCCTGTTCGGGACCGACCGCCAGGAGCGCGAAGAAGTTCTCCGGCGCCCACAGCGGTACGGCGGCCAGCGCCAGCGCCACCCGGAGCGCGCCCTTCGGGAGTCGTGCCCAGAGCAGCCCGACCGGCAGAACGAGGAGGACGAAGTAGTGCGTCCACACGATCGGCGAGACGAGGAGCATCCCCACGACGGCGCCCGCGAACGCCCGGTCGCGCCCGGCCCCCGCCCGCGCCCGCCACGCGGCCCACGCGACCGCCCCGGTCACGAGGCCGCGCGACACGAGCGCCAGCGCGGTCGCGGCCGTCGGGTTCACGACGAGCGGGACGACCTTGTCGTGCGGCTGCGGGTCGAAGATCCGCAGCCAGAACCCGGTGAGCGAGACGTTCCGCCACGAACCCTGGTAGCCGAACAGTGACGGGATCACCTGTTCCGCGTAGGTGCGGAACTCGGACGGACCGAACAGGACCAGCGCGCCCCCGTTGACCGTCAGAACGGCAAGCGCGCCGGTCGCCAGCGCCCGCCAGCGCCCGGTGAACAGGAAGTAAACGAACAGGAACGCCGGGTAGAGCTTCAACCCCGCGGCGATTCCCAGCGCGATCCCGGCCCACCCCGGACGGTCGTGTCGGTCCGCGACCCACGTGAGCGTGATCAGGAACACGAGCAAGAAGTTGAGCTGGCCCTGCGCGAGCTGCTGGTAGACCGGGTCGAACAGGAGCAGGAGCGTGACCGCCGGGAACACCGACCAGACCGTCCAGCGGACCCCCAACTCGCGGGCGACCAGCGCCACGCTGACGAGGAACAGCGGGAACGTCAGCAGGTTCCAGGCGAGGAGCGCGTCGCGGTAGGGGAGTTTTCCGAACGGCAGAGCGAGAGCGGTCGCCGCCGGCGGGTGCCCGTTCCACGGGAGCATGGCCTCCCCGCGGTTCGGGACGAACCCGGTGTGCCGGAGGAGGGCTTCGGTCTGGTCGGCGTAAACGGGGGTACCGGCCCAGTAGTTCTTCGCGGAGAGCCACTCCTGCGAGAAGTCCATGAACCGGTTTTCCGGCGGCCGGAACTGGCGGACGAACTTCGGCCCCAGCCACACCGACACCAACACCGCGACCCCGGCCCAGACCGCGATCCGGGCCGGGGTCCAGTACTGCGATTCCGGCGCCATGACTACTTGCCCCGCTGCTGGACGACCACGCGGACGCCCTTCTTGTTCGACACGATCACGTCCAGGAGGCCGTCGCCGTTGATGTCGGCCACCTCGAACTGGGTTCCGATCCCGCAATCGTCGTCGATCAGCATCGGGGTGAACTGGGCGAGGCCGTCGGCCCCCTTGGTGTTCTTCAGCCAGTAGACCGCGGCCGGGCCATCGGAACCGGGTTCGGCCTTGCCGTGGCTCCACCACCGTTTGCCGGTGATGAGGTCCGGCCGCCCGTCGCCGTCGATGTCCTTGAAGTGCGCCGCGTGGGTCTCGCTGACCAACTTCGGGAACAGGTCCATCTTCTGGAAGCTCGGGTGCCCGTTCGCGTCGGCCGGGCGCTGTTTGTGCCACCAGATGCCGAACCGGTGCGCCGAACTGCTGATGACATCGGCCTTTCCGTCGCCGTCCATGTCGTAGGCGTACATGTCGGCACACGCCTCGCCGAGGTTGGCAGGATGGAACTTCCAGGGTGTTTTCCCGTCGGCCTTCTCGAGCTGCTCCCACCACCCGCCGGTACACATCACGTCCTTGCGGCCGTCGCCGTTGAGGTCGCCGACGCCGAGGCCGTGGCTGAACTTCTGCGTCCCGGGGATCTCCTTCCCCGCCGCGCTCGGCTCGCTGATCGGGTGCATGATCCACTTCGCGTAGGGATCTTTCGGATCCGGCGCGAAGTACGCCATCTGGCCCTCGTTGCCCTTCGATTTCGGCGGCTGGAACCCCATGACCAGCACGCGCTTGCCGTCGCCCAGGAGGTCGGTGTAGAGCGGGGTCTCGTTACACGCGGAGTGCCAGATGATGTGCTTCTTCCAGTGGACCGGTTTGCCGTCCGGGCCGCGGGTCTGGCCCTTGGGGTTCTCCATCCAGAAGCACGGGTCGCCGGGGAAGTCGATCACGATCAGGTCGGCCCACCCGTCGCCGTTCAGATCCTCGGACCAGCAGGCGAAACTGTGACTGTAATTGCCCAGACCGTCCTTGTAGTCGCGATACGGCTGCATCTCGTGGGCCTGCCAGTACGGCGCCTCGTACCAGTACTCGCCGTTGAGGACGTCCATCTTGCCGTCCTTGTTCACGTCGGCGATCGCGACGCCCTCGGTGCGGAACCGGTGGTCGAGGACGGTCTTCTTCCAGGTGATTTTCGGCTCGGCTTTCGGCTGGGCCGGGGCGAGCGCGGCGACGGCGCCCGCGGCGGCGAGTACGAACGCGGGAACGAGGCGCATCATGAGAGAGGCTCCTGGGAGGGAACGGGGGCAGGCTGGTGAAGTTGGATTATGCGATGACGGGGGCACAGAACAGTAGTTTCAAGTTTCAAGTTTCAAGTTCCAGGTTCCAGAAGTTCCCAAGCTGGAGGCTCAGTTGCCTTCGGTTCTTAACTTGGAACGACTGGAACCTGGAACTACTGAACCGAGAAGCACGGCCCGTACGGAACGAACCGCGATCGGACTCGGGACAGTTCACTGGCGTCCCGCGCGCCAACGGCGTATGATCCAGATACGTTTTACACGTATCGCTTCCCTCTCTCTCGTTGTGCGAGGTTCTGCCATGCGACGCTGGATGGCCGCCACTCTGGTCTTCACGACCGCTGTTGGCCTCACCACCCTGGAACCGCGCCGGGCCGCCGCGCAACCCGGCCCGGTGGCGGAGACGTTCAAAACCCCCGACGGCATGGAGTTGCACGGGCTGTTCCACGCCACCCCGCAGACCCCGGCCAGCGCGCCGGTGGTCGTGTTCCTGTACCCGCCCGGCGCGAACCAGGACATGACCAAGGGCGAATGGGGGGCGCTGGCGAAGGAACTGAACAAGGCCGGGTACCACGTGTTCCAGTTCGACTGGCGCGGGCACGGCAAGAGTACCAACATCGCGGACACCAAGAAGTTCTGGGGCAACCAGTACCTCAACGGCTTGAACTCGAACTACAACCAGTACATCAAGGGCGGCGGTCCGGCGGCGGTACCGCTCAAGGGGCGGTTCACCTTCAAGGATCTGACCAACGACAAGCGGTACATGCCCGCGTACCTCAACGACCTCGCCGGCGTCCGGTTGTACCTCGACACGAAGAACGACAACAAGGAGCTGAACACCAGTTCGATTTACGTCGTCGGGGCCGGCGACGCGGCGGCCCTGGGAATGGCCTGGATCACGACCGAGTGGAACCGCCCGGCGGTGATGCCGACCGTGAACCAACTCAGCGTGAACGCGACCGGCTACGAGTTCGTACCGCAGACGCTGCGGGGCGAGTTCCCGCCCGAGGGCGGGGCCGACTTCGGCGGGGCCGTCTGGCTGACCGCGACCCGCCCGACCTCGATCCCCGCGCCGCTGATGCAGTACTGGGTTTCGCCGAAGCCGCCCCGGGCCAACCAGTACGCCGCGCCGAAGATGCGCGAGAACAACCCGATGCTGTTCCTGTTCGCCGAGAAGGACGCGGCCGGGAAGGCGTCGAGCGCGTTTTACTTCAACGAGGTTCTGGTCGCCGACCCGAGACTGGCGAAGGCCCGGATGCTGGAGGTGCCCGAACAAACCCGCATTCTGGACGTCAAGGGCGGCGAAAAGCTGGAGGGCCTCAAGCTGCTCGGTCAGAACGCCACGCTGAAGACCGAGGAGACGATCGTTCAGTACTTCGCGTTCATCCAGAAGTCGCGGCAGAAGATCCCGTCGAAGTCGCGCAAGTACGAGACCCCGTACTACATCGACACGCGGTACTTCGGCCTGACCCCGTGAGGAGGCAGGAATCAGGAGACAGAAGTCAAGAGACAGGAGTCAGGAGACAGGAGACAGAAGGCCAAGGGTGCGGTTTTGAGCCGCGGAGCGGCGTCGGCGGAGCGCCTTCGGGCGCTGGAGAACGTGGTCGTCACGCCGCACATGGCGGCGGT